>LSKJ01000783.1 GCA_001557035.1 Rhodospirillaceae bacterium CCH5-H10
GGCGCGGGGCTGCGACGGCACTCGCCGTGAAGCAGGCCGCCATAGTTTGCGCCCAACGGCGTCATCGAGAAGGCGCCGTCGTTCCTGTTGTATGTCATTGTGAAGTTCGGGAAGGTCGCTCGCACGGCCTGGAACGTAATCGCAACGCTCGTTCCCTCGGCCAACGACGTCCCGTCCCAGACACCCGCCGTGTTGCGGCGATCGTCGAAAACGACGGCGAAGTTGCGCACCTGACCGCCCTGGTCGGTGACCTTGCAGGCGAGCCAGCGCGACTCCGCCATCGCCGGCGCGGCGACGACGGCCATACCGGCCACCGTCACCAGTAATGTCGCAAGCCGCATCGGGCGCCTCCCCGACCCTTACTTCGGCGCCATGCGGATCGCGCCGTCGAGGCGGATCGTCTCGCCGTTCAGCATCGGGTTCTCGACGATGCTCATGGCGAGCTGGGCATATTCCTTCGGGTCGCCGAGGCGCGAGGGGAACGGCACCTGGGCGCCCAGGCTCTTCTGCGCTTCCGCCGGCAGGCTCATCATCATCGGCGTGAGGAACAGGCCCGGCGCGATGGTGCAGACGCGGACGCCGAGGCTCGCCAGGTCGCGCGCGATCGGGAGCGTCATGCCGACGACGCCGCCCTTCGACGCCGAATAGGCCGCCTGGCCGATCTGGCCGTCGAACGCCGCGACCGACGCGGTGTTGATGATCACGCCGCGCTCGCCGCCGTCCAGCGGCTCGGCCTGGCTCATCGCGAAGGCCGCCACGCGGATCACGTTGAAGGTGCCGATCAGGTTCACCTGGATGACCTGGCTGAACATCGCCAGATCGTGCGGGCCCGACTTGGAGACGGTGCGGCCGGAGCGGCCGATGCCGGCGCAGTTCACGACGACGCGCGGCGCACCCAGCTTCTCGACGACCGTCTTCACCGAGGCCTCGACACTGGCCGCGTCCGCCACGTTGGTCTTCACGAAGAGGCCGCCGATTTCCTTGGCCTTCTGCTCGCCCAGCTCGTCCTGCAGGTCGAAGATCGCGACCTTGGCGCCCGCCGCCGCCAGCGCCGACGCCGTTGCGCCGCCCAATCCCGAAGCGCCGCCCGTGACGATGGCGGCCTGACCCTTGACGTTCATTCCTGTCCTCCGTGCCCATTCTCGAGCAGTGGGGCGCTTTTAGCATTTCCACCCCCCTTGCCAAGCCGGGCCGCCGACCCAACCTTTCCCGGCATGAGCGACGCATCCAATCTGGTCCGGAACGAGGCGACCGTCCGCCGGAACTTCTGGACGAAGGCCCGCCGCACTCTGGGCCGGGTCCCCTTCACCGAGGACGCCGTTGCGGCCTTCTACTGCGCCACCGACAGTGCGACGCCGCTGCCGATCCGCGCCACCCTGTTCGGGGCGCTGGCCTACTTCGTTCTACCGTTCGACGCCGTCCCGGACCTGCTGCTTGGCCTCGGCTTCACCGACGACGCGGCCATCATGGTCGCGGCCTTCACCGCCGCCCGCATGCACATCACCGAGGCGCATCGCGCCCAGGCGCGCGCGTGGCTGCTCAAGGAGCAGGGCCAGACGGAAGCTTCTCGGGGGGCTTCTCCGGCGGGCTGACGGCGGCGGCGCGGCGACGCTCGCGCGCGACCACGTGCTCGCGATGGGCGATGTAGAGGGCCGAGGCGATGACGATGGCGGCGCCGACATAGGTCCAGACGACCGGCATCTCGTTCCACATCAGCCAGCCCATGAACACCGCGAAGGGCAGCCGCATGTATTCGAACGGCGCGATGGCCGACATCTCGCCGGACTTGAAGGCCTGAACCCAGAAATACTGGCCGACCGTGGCGGTGGAGGCGATTCCGATCGCGAGCACCCAGCCCCAGAGATCCGGCCAGCGCCAGACCCAGATCGCCGGCGGGGCCAGCAGCAGGGTCGAAAAGATCGCAAACTGCGTCAGGATCATCAGCGGCGATTCGGAATCCGAGAGGCGCTTCACCAGCAGGATCGAGATGGCGACGCAGGCCGCGTTGGCCAGAGCCACCAGCGCGCCGAGCTGGAGACTGCCCTCTCCCGGCCGCACCATCACCAGAACGCCGGCAAAGCCGACGATGGTCGCCGTCCAGCGGCGCCAACGGACCTTCTCCTTGGCGATGACCGCCGCGACCACGACGGAGAAGAGCGGCTGCGAGAAGGCGATCGCCGTCGCGTCGGCCAGAGGCAGCATCGAAATGGCGTAGAAGCCCAGCACCATCGAGGTGGTGCCCATGAAGGTGCGCCAGAAATGGCCGGTGATGCGCTGGCTGAGCCACGGCTTCACCTTGCCCGACATCATCAGCGGCAGCAGCATCACCACCGAGAGGATGGCGCGGAAGAACGCCGTCTGGACGCTCTCGATCTGTTCCGACAGTAGCCGGATCATCACGCCGGTCGAGGTGAAGATGAAGCCTCCGCTCACCAGCCACAGCGCCCCCTGCACATTGGGCGGAAGGCGCCGCAGCCAGTCCCGCATCAGATCTTCCGCTCGTGGCCGACCCAGTAAGGCTCGCGCAGCGTCTTCTTCAGCACCTTGCCGACGGGGCTGCGCGGCAGCGTCTCCACGAAGTCGACGGTCTTGGGCGCCTTGACGCCGCCCAGTCTCTCCTTGGCAAGCCGGATCAGCTCGTCGGCCTCCACCGTCATGCCGGGCTTCAGCTCGACGACGGCCTTCACCGCCTCGCCCCACTTCTCGTCGGGCACGCCGATCACGGCGCAGTCCTGAACCGAGGGATGGCTCCACAGGACCTGCTCGACCTCGCCGGGGAAGACGTTGAAGCCGCCGGAGATGATCATGTCCTTCTTGCGATCGACGATGTAGACGAACCCGTCCTCGTCGATCACGCCGATGTCGCCGGTATGATGCCAGCCGAAAGCCGAGGCCTCGGCCGTCGCCTCGACGTTGTTGTAGTAGCCCTTCATGACGAGGCCGCCGCGCACGACGATCTCGCCACGTTCACCGCGCGGCAGCAGCTTGCCGTGGTCGTCCATGACCTCGAGCCGCACCAGCGGCGAGACCTTGCCGCAACTCGCGAGCCGGTGGCGGTTGTTGGTCTCCAGCGCCGCCACGTGATCTTCCGGCGAGAAGAAGGTGCAGATCATGCAGGCCTCGGCCTGGCCGTAGGTCTGGGTCAGCACCGGGCCGAACACCTTTACGGCCTCGACGAGCTTGTCGACCGACATCGGCGCCGACGCATAGACCAGATGCTGAAGTGAGCTGTAGTCGTACTTGGCCACGTCGGGATGGGCGAGGAGCATGTAGATCAGGGTCGGCGGCATGTAGACATGCGTGACCTTGTGCTTTTCGATCGCGGCCAGGATACCGCCGGGATCGGCCGTGCCCATGAAGATGTTGGTGCCGCCGAACGCCAGCAGCGGGAACGAGCAGACGCCGGCCGCATGGGTCATCGGCGCCACCATCAGATGGACCGGCGGCGACTTCACGGGCATGCAGGCCCAGAAGATCGAGTTCATGGTCTCGATGTTGCCGTTGGTGATCTGCACGCCCTTGGGCCGGCCGGTGGTGCCGCCCGAACTCGCGAGGAAGGCCACGTCGCCCGGCGCGTCGGGCAGGTCGGGCGCCACTTCCTTCTGCGCCGCCAGCCAGTCCGCGAAGGAAGGCGTATCGATGCAGATGAAGCCGGTGATGCGCGGGCAGGCCTCGCGGATGCGCGGCAGATAATTCTCGAAGCTCGAATGATAGAACAGCACCTCCACGTCGGTGTTGTTCAGGATGTAGAGATTCTCCTCCAGCGCGTTGCGCGCATTGACCGGCGCCCAGGTGATGCCGGCGCGCACGATGCCCAGCAGGCAGGCATAGGCCGCCGCATGGTTGGGACTGTAGACGGCGGCCTTCGAGCCGCGCCCCAGTCCCATCGCCAGCAACCCGTTGGCGACACGATGCGTCTGCTCGCGCACTTCGCGATAGGTCCAGCCCTGCGTGCCATCATGCAGGCAATGCCGCTCCGGATAGAGATCGGCGCCGCGGTCGAAATAGTCGATCAGACGCATGTCACGCCGCCTCGTTCTTGCGGGGCCGACCGCCCAGTTTGCCATTGGCGCGAGCCGCTGCTGCTTTAGCGACGCTCCGCACGCTTCCTCCACGCTGGCCGAGCCTCGAGGCCATCCATCGGTTCGAGCCGAACTGCCCGCTGAGCAGTCCCGGCAGATAGACGTCGGCATCGACACGCGGGAAATGGAGCCCGAAGCCCGACGGCGTGATTTCGATTTCCTGAAGATCGCGCGGCTTTGCGCCCTGCAGACCTTCCACCATCTCAGGCCCGAATAACACGACGAGGCCGGTATTCAACTCGACGATGATGCGCTGCTGGCGCCTGTCGTAGCGCACGCTGACCGCATAGGGCTCGTCGGCCTTCCGCTTCCCACCACGGGCCTGAGCCCGGTCGAACTCGTCACGCTTTGCCATGGATCGACTCCCACGCAGCACACAGGACCGACAGATGCGACGCCATCAACGCCCCGAATTCGGGCGACGTCACGGCGCGACAGTCCATAGACTTCACGCAATACCGGCATCCCCTTGCGGCAGTTCAAATTGAAGATCGCCTCGCCCCCTTGTCCGATGACATGGACATGAGCCGGCCGATGGTCGCCGGGATAAATCACGAAGCGTAGACCCGCAGCCCTCAGAACGGTCGGCATCAAAAATGACCTTAAACCCAAACGGTTGGGTTTTCAAGAACAGGTCAGCGTGGCGGTTGCACGTCTCCCTCGCCCAGCGGTCGCTGCATCAGGACGCTGTCGAGCCAGCGGCCAAACTTGAAGCCGACGCTCTTCAGCGTGCCGGTCATCTCGAAGCCGCAGGAAGCGTGGAGGTTGATCGAGGCGACGTGCGCGGAGTCGCCGATCACGGCGATCATCTGGCGGCGGCCGTCGCGGGCGCAGAGGTCGATCAGCGGCACCAGCAGCGCCTTGCCGACGCCCTGACCCACCGCATCCTTGTCGATGTAGATCGAGTTCTCGACGGTGAAGCGGTAGGCCGGCCGCGTGCGATAGAGGCCGGCATAGGCATAGCCCAGCAGGCGCCCGTCCTTCTCGGCCACGATGTACGGCAGGCCGAGATCGAGCACCGCGGCGCGGCGCTTCTTCATTTCGGCAAGGTCGGGCGGATCGACCTCGAAGGAGGCCGTGCCGTGCAGCACGTGATGTCCGTAAATCTCCGCGCAACGCGCCACGTCGGCCTCGGTCGAGGCCCTCACCGTCAATCCGCTCACGTCTTGAAATCCCCACGCCGGTTCAGGCGGGGACTATAGCGCGTCAGTTGGCGCCGCGCCGTATCTGACCCGCATCCGGTCCGTCGAACTTGAACAGCGAGGCTGCCAGGGGCAATCCGGTCTGCAGGCCGTTCAGCGCAACGTCGACCCGCTGGCCGCGATTGTCGATGATGCTCCAGCCGCGCAGCACCATCGGATTCTCGTTAAGGCGCACGATGACCTTGCCTTCGTTCGGCTTCTTGGTCTGGCTCATGGTGAGCTGCAGCATGCCGTCGGTGCGCTCCACCTTTTCGACCGTGAGGTCGCCGCCCTGCAGCACCATCGGGTCGCGCACCAGGAAGGAGGCTGCCGTCCAGCCGATCGGCCACTGGCCGAAGTCGCGGTTGGCGATGTCCCACATCGTCACCTGGCTGCCGTCGGCCACGATCTTGAGCTGCGAGGGCGGATCGTATTCGAAGCGCATGCGGCCGGGCCGGCTCACCGAGAGCGTGCCCTGCACGACCGTTCCGCCGGGATTCGACTGGACGAAGCGGGCCTGCAGGGTGCGGATGCCGTTGAAGTAGCGCTCCACTTCCGCGACCTGCGGATTGGACGCTGGCGCCTGGGCCTGCTGCACCGGCGCCTGGGCGTGAGCCTGGGCGGTTCCGAGAGTGAGGAGAGCGGCGGAGGAAAGAGCTGTGAGCAGCGTGCGCATCGGGCGGATATGACGGTCGAATACGGCGGAATCAAGCATCGGCAGGCACTTCCCAATCATGTGAACGACCGTTTACCATGCGGCAACCAGCAGGAGGTAACGCCATGCATGTCGGAATGGCTGCAGTCTTCCAGAACACCGGCCGGGCGCTCAGCGACCGGCAGATCTACCTGAACGAGCTGGCGCTGGCCGACATGGCCGAGCCGCTGGGCTTCGACTCGATCTGGTCGGTCGAGCACCATTTCACCGACTACACGATGTGCCCCGACGTGGTGCAGTTCCTGTCCTACATGGCCGGTCGCACCAAGCATGTCCGGCTGGGCTCGATGGTGGTGGTCCTGCCGTGGCACGATCCGATGCGGGTCGCCGAGCAGATCTCTATGCTCGATCATCTCTCTGGCGGCCGCATGATCCTGGGCCTCGGCCGCGGCGCCGGGAAGGTCGAGTTCGACGGGTTCCGCCTCGACATGGGCGACAGCCGCGAGTTGTTCGTCGAATACGGCGAAGCTCTGCTGAAGGGCCTCGAGACCGGGGTGATGGAATACCAGGGCAAGCACTACAAGCAGCCGCCGGTCGAGATCCGCCCCGCCCCGTTCAAGAGCTTCCGCGGCCGCACCTACGCCGCCGCCGTCTCGCCGGAGAGCGCGCGCATCATGGCGCGACTGGGCGTCGGCCTGCTGATCATCCCGCAGAAGCCGTGGCGCGAGGTCGAGAAGGAGCTGACCGAGTACAATACGCTCTACCGCGAGATCAACGGCAGCGACGCGCCACAGCCGATCTCGGCCGGCTGGACCTTCGTCGACGAGAGTGCGGAGCGGGCGCGCGAGATGGCAGTGAAGTACATCGGCGGCTACTACCGCACGGTGCTCGACCACTATCAGTTCGCCGGCGCGCACATGAAGAACCAGCGCGGCTACGAGTACTACGCCAAGATGAACGAGAAGCTCGAGGTCTACGGCGACCAGAAGGCGATCGAGTTCTTCGCCGATCTCCAGGTCTACGGCACGCCCGAGCAGGTCCACGACAAGATCATGGCGATCCACAAGCAGACGAATAACTGCGGCTATGTCGGCGTCTTCTCCTATGCGGGCATGCCGCACGAGGAGGCGGCGCGGAACATGGCGATGTTCGCCAGGACCGTCATGCCCGAACTCAAGGCGTTCGACGCCGGTGCGCCGGTCGACCGCTCGCAGCCCCTGCCCGACCTTCGCTTCGCCGCCGCGGCTGCGGAGTAGAAGGCAGGGCGCCCGGCCGGTCTCCCTGATACGCTGGGGCATGGATTCGTTACCGGCCCTTGCTGGCTGATCGAGATGCTCGATGACCTGAGAGCGGCCTGGCGCCTGCGCAGCGGGCAGGCCGGGGGCCGGCGGCTCGCCTTCCTGACCCTGCTGGTCGTGCTGGCGGGCGCCACCGACGGCGTCGGCCTTGCCCTGCTCGTGCCCCTGCTGAATGCGCTGGGCACCGCCGAGACCGGCGACACGGGCGGCTGGCTGGCCCTGCTGCCGCGCTCGCTGCCGCTCCTGCTGCTGCTGTTCGTGACGGTCGTGATGCTGCGCGCCCTGATCGCCCGCGCCCGGCAGATCGCCGGAGCCGAACTCTCCTTCGACTTCGCCGTGGCGCTGCGGGTCCGCGCCTATGCCGCCATTGCCCGTGCCTCATGGTCCTGGCTGCGCAGCCGTCGCGCCGCCGACTTCCATGCGCTCTTCTCGACCGAGATCGAGCGCGTCGAGCACGCCACGCACCTGCTGCTCGAAGTGCCGGCGCGGCTGTCCATCCTGGCGGCGCACTTCGTCGTCGCCTTCGCCATCGCGCCAGGCTTCACCGCACTCGCCCTCGCCTTCGGCGCGACCCTCGGCTGGCTGTTGCGGCATCGGCTTACGGAGAGCCGGCGCCTGGGCGAGTTCGCCTCCGCGGCCAACCTGCGGGTCAGCCGCGAGGTCACCGAATTCCTCCAGGCGCTGAAGCTCACCAAGGCCTATGGCGCGGAGACGCAACACGTCGCCGCTTTCGACGCCGCGGCGCGCGGCGCCGAGGGCGCCGATCTCGCC
>LSKJ01000784.1 GCA_001557035.1 Rhodospirillaceae bacterium CCH5-H10
AACATCTCGATGCTCAAGCGGGTCTTCTGCACCCTCCTCCTCGTGATCGGTCTTGCCGGCGGCCTGGCCGCCGGCGCGCTCGCGCAACCGACGAAGCCACAGGGCTTCCCGACACCCGAGGCGGCCGCCGATGCACTGACCGATGCGATCCGGCGCGACGACGCCAAGGCGGTAGGCGCCATGCTGGGCGCCGATTGGCGCGATTTTGTCCTGGGCCGCCCCAGCGACGAGGAGCGCCTGCGCGAGAAATTCCTGCAAGCCTGGGACGCGAACCACAAGGTCGTCGTCGACGGCAACAAGGCAACGATCGAGGCGGGCACCACGGGCTGGACCAGCCCGATTCCCGTCGTGCGGGACGGTGACCAGTGGCGCTTCGATGTCGAGGCCGGCCGCAAGGAGATCACGGCGCGCCGCATCGGCCGCAACGAGCTGTCGGTGATCCAGAGCCTGCTGGCGCTGGTCGATGCCGAGCATGAGTACGCCGCCCTCGACCCGATGAAGGTCGGCGTGCCGGTCTATGCCCGCCGGCTGCTGAGCTCACCCGGCCGGAAGGACGGTCTCTACTGGGATGCCGCGCCCGGTGAGCCCGAAAGCCCGATCGGTCCGGCTCTGGCGACCGCTCAGGCGCAGGGCCAGGGCGGCACGGAGGACGGTTATTACGGCTACCGCTTCCGCCTGCTTTACTCGCAGGGCCCCGACGCCCCCGGTGGTGCCTACGACTACCTTGTGAAGGACCGCATGATCGGCGGCTTCGCGATCCTTGCGTGGCCGATCCGCTACGATGACACGGGCGTGATGACCTTCATGGTCAACCAAGATGGCGTCGTCTACGAGCAGGACCTCGGCCCGGACACCGCGACCAGGGCCGCGGCCATCACGACATTCAACCCCGGCAAAGGCTGGGAGAAAGCCGACACCACGCCGCCGTGACAGCAGCGGCGACGTCAGCTCTCGTGTCGCCCTAGCCCGGCCAGGGCAGCGACCAGGTCTTCACGTTGGTGAAGCTCTTCATCGCCTCGAGCACGCCTTCCTTGTAACCGAGGCCCGAATCCTTGATGCCGCCGAACGGCGACATCTCGATGCGATAGCCCGGCACTTCCCAGACGTTCACCGTGCCGACCTGCAGCTCGTCGACGAACTTCGTGATGTAGTCGAGACGGTCGGTGCAGACGCCCGACGACAGGCCATAGGCCGTACCGTTTGAAACCTGGATGGCGTGGGCGATGTCCTTCACGCGGATGATCGGGATCGCCGGGCCGAACGTCTCCTCGCGCACCAGCTCGGCCTGCGGATCGACATGGTCGACCACCGTCGGCGGGAAGAGAGCGCCCTGGCGATCGTTGCCGTGCAGCAGCTTCGCACCGTGCTTGGCGACAGCCTCGCTCACGCGGTTCTGGAACAGGGTTGCGGCGCGTTCATGGATCACGGTGCCGACATCGGTCTCCGGATCGAGCGGATCGCCGGCCTTCAGCTTCTTCGCCTTGGCCAGCACGCGCTCGACGAAGGCGTCGGCCACCTTGTCGACGACCAGGATGCGCTTCACGGCGGTGCAGCGCTGCCCGGAGTTCTTCGTGGCGCCGGCGACGGCCAGCTCGGCCGCCTTGTCGAGGTCGGCATCCTCCATGACGATCAGCGGATCGTTGCCGCCCAGTTCAAGGACGATGCGCTTGTAGCCCGCCTTCTCGGCGATGTACTTGCCGACGCGGACCGAGCCCGTGAAGGTCACGAGATCGGCGCGCGGATCGACGATCATCGCATCGCCGATGTCGGACGGATTGCCGGTGATCACCGACAGCATTTCCGGCGGCAGGCCGGCTTCGTAGAGCGTGTCGGCGAGGAACAGCGCGGTGAGCGGCGTCAGCTCGGTCGGCTTCAGCACGACGCAGTTGTTGGTCGCGAAGGCCGGCGCCAGCTTGTGCGCCACCATGTTCAGCGGATGGTTGAACGGCGTGATCGCCGAGATGGCGTTTAGCGGCTGGCGCAGGGTGAAAATCTTTCGCGACTTGCCGTGCGGGGTGAGATCGCAGGAGAAGGTCTGGCCGTCGTCCAGCATGCAGAGCTGGCCGGCGAAGGTGAACACGTCGTAGGCGCGGCCGACCTCATAGAGCGAATCCTTCAGGCAAAGGCCCGATTCCAGCGTGATCAGGCGCGACAGCTCTTCCTTACGCGAAACGAGCAGGTCCGCTGTCTTGAGCAGGATCTGCTGGCGCTGATAGCGCGTCAGCTTCGGCTTGTAGTCGTGGGCGATCTGGAAGGCTTCGGCCACCAGCTCCGGCGTGGCGCGAGGGACGGTGCCGACCAGGCGATTGTCCCAGGGAAAACGCACTTCCAGGCGCGCCTTGGTCTCGACCTTCTTCCCGGCGATGCGGAGATATTCATGCCGGACATCGGAGCCCGTGCGGGTAATGGTATCCATCTGGGCGGTCTCTCAGGCGACGAGGTTGAGGGCGAGATCGAAGGCGTCGAAGTTGCGCCAGCGATGCGAACCGGCCTCGCCGGTCGCGAGCTTGCGATTGCAGAGCAGCGGAACGCGTTGCTCGGAGATGCCGCCATGGCTGCGCAGCGGCTCGGTGAGGCCCGAGAGGTCGTGCCGCGAGGCCGAGGTGCCCAGCACCTTGTGCTGCGTCGAGACGACGATGAGATCCCCCAGGCGGTCGGCCGGCAGCTCGAACTTCGCCGCCGCTTCTTCCTTGGTGAGCGCCGCCTCGATGCCCGGCATCGCCTTCAGCTTGGCCGCCCATTCCTGCGGCCTGTCGCAATAGACGACCGCGAAGGAACCCAGCGCGCCGTGATGGACGACATAGGGATCGGTGATCGGCAGGATGACGCGAGCCTTGTCCTTGCCCATCCAGCCGTCGAACACATCCTGCAGGTAGATGACGTCGGGCTGGCCGTCGCTGCCGAACTTGGCGTTCATGCCGTGGTCGGCAGTGACGACGATGGTGCAGCCCATCGCATCGAGCTTGCCGAGGTAGCCGTCCATCATCGCGTAGAAGGCATTGGCGACCGGTGTGCCGGGCGCGTGCTTGTGCTGGATGTAGTCGGTCGTCGACAGATACATGATCTGCGGCCGGTCGCGCTCCATCAGCTTGACGCCGGCGGCGAACACGAATTCCGAAAGGCCGGCGCTGTACACGTCCGGCACGCCCATGCCGACCAGCTCATTCACATGGTCGATGCCGTTTTCGGCCAGGGTCGCCTTGTCTGACTTCTCCGACGAGAAGGAGCAGGCCTTGCCGACGCCCAGTTCGAGCCCCTTGCCCAGCAGGCCGCGCAGCTTGTCCTTCGCGGTGACGACGGCGATGCGGCAGCCCGCGCGCTGGAAGGCCGGGAACAGCGTCTCGACCCGCAGGAACTTCGGATCGTTCATCATCACTTCCTTGCCCGTGTCGGGGTCGAGGAAGTAGTTGCCGCAGATGCCGTGGACGGCCGGCGGACGGCCGGTGACGATCGACAGGTTGTTCGGGTTGGTGAAGCTCGGCACTACGCAGTCGCCGATGAGATTGGTGCCCTCTTTCAGCACCTTGCCGAACCACGGCGCCTGGCCCGCCTCGACGGCGCGCTCGATATAGCCCGGCTCCGAACCGTCGACGCAGACCACGACGACGGGCTGCTTCGGGAGGCGGTAGGTGCGGCCGTTGACGGAGATGTCGCCGCCGCTGACGTTCATGCTGTCGGGTGCCATGTCTCGTTCCCCTACTCTGCCGCCATTGCAGGACCACCGTTGGTGACCCGCATCTCGTCCAGGACCTCGCGCACCGCCGCCAAGGCGCCGCGCATGTGATCGGCATTCAGCCGGCCGATGCAGCCCATGCGGAACGAATCCGCCACGGTGAGCTTGCCCGGATAGATCACGTAGCCGCGGTCCTTGAGCCCGTCATAGAAATTCTGGAAGACGAACTTCGGATCGGTCGGCATGTGGAAGGTGACGATGATCGGCGCCTGCAGGTCGTTGGGCAGCAGCGTCTGGAAGCCCATGGCGCGCATGCCGTCGATCAGCACCCTGGCGTTCTCGCGATAGCGCTTGCCACGGCCTGCCACACCGCCTTCCGCGGCATGTTCCTCGATCGCCTTGCCCAGCGCCACGATGACGTGGATCGGCGGGGTGAAACGATACTGGCCGGTCCTGGCGAAACCGTCGGCCTGGTCGAACAGATCGAGCACCAGCGTGGTCGCGTTGCCCTTGCACTCGGCGAGCGCGGTATTGCGGCAAACGACGAAGCCGAGGCCCGGCACGCCTTCGAGGCACTTGTTCGAGGAGGCCGCGAGCGCGTCGTAGTAAACGTTGCGCGCATCGATCTCGATCGCACCGAAAGCCGACATCGAATCGACCAGCAGGCGACGGCCCTGCTTCTTCACCAATGCGGCCAGCTCGGCGATCGGATTGAGGATGCCCGACGTGGTCTCGCAATGGACGGCGAAGACGTGGGTGATGGCGGGATCGGCCACCAGCATCGCCTCAAGCCTGGCGAGGTCGGGGGGCGTGTCCTCCGGCGTCTCGTAGGTCGCGACGGCGCGGCCGGCGATCTCGGCGATCTTCTTCGCGCGCTGGCCGTAGGCGCCATTGATGACGACCAGCAGCTTGCCGGTCTTGGGCACGAAGGACGTGATCATCGCCTCGACGGCGAAGGTGCCGGAGCCCTGGACCGGCACGGTGACGTGGGTCCCCTGGGCGCCGGCCAGCTCGACAATCTTCTCCAGCACCATCTTGTTGATGGCGATGAAGCCCTGATCTCGGGAACCCCAGTCGTGGACCATGGCCTGCTTCACGCTGGCCGAGGTGGTGAGCGGACCGGGTGTCAGCAGCAGCGGATCGCCGGTTTCGGAGGCAGCAGGCTTGGTGGTCATGGCGCGGATGATCGGCTCGCGGTGTCTATCCGTCCAGTATATAATCCATATGTTAACTATTGGTTTCCCATATATGACACCCACCCAGCTCCGCGCCTTCCACCTCGTGGCCGAGGCTGGCTCCTTCTCCGCCGCCGCCCGCGCCTCGGGGCTCAGCCAGCCCAACCTGTCGGGCCAGGTGACGGCGCTGGAGAAGGCCTATGGCGTCCACCTGTTCGACCGTCGAGGCCGCAGCGTCACGCCGACCGAGACCGGCCGCCAGTTGCACGGCGTGACGACGCGCCTGTTCGCCCTCCAGGACGAGGCGCAGGCCCTGCTGCAGGGTGAGCGCGCGCTGACGCGCGGCCATCTCCGCATCGCCGCGGACTCGGCGCACCATGTCGTGCCGATCATGGCGGCCCTGCGCAAACGCGCCGGCGGCCTCACCTTCGCGCTCTCGATCGACAACTCCGCCGTCGTGCTGGAGCGATTGCTGCGCCACGAAGCGGACGTCGCGGTCATGGCCAAGAGCCTGTCGGATCCACGGCTGCATGCCGTTCGATTACGCACCGACCGGCTCGTGCTGTTTGCGCCGGCGGGCGACGCGCTCGCCAGACGCGGCCGCACGCCCCTCTCCGCGCTCATCGACCAGGAGCTGGTGTTGCGCGAACGCGGTTCGATCACGCGCGAAGTGCTTGAACAGGCGATGGCGGCGGCCGATATCAGACCGGCGTCGATCGTCGAGGTGCAGACCCGCGAAGGCGTGCGCGAGGCGGTGGCGGCCGGTTTCGGAATCGGTGCGGTGTTCGCGAGCGAACTCGGCGAGGACCGTCGCTTCCGGCGCATCGTCATCACCGATCAGGACCTCGCCGTCGCGGAATATGCCGTGTGCCTGCAGGAGCGTCGGCGCGTCGCGCTCGTTCGGGCCTTCATGGACGAAGCGACGCGGCTGGCGTCGTAACAAATCTGTCAAAAAACTTTCATCGCCTGGAGACGAGGCGTAGGATTCCGCAATCATGCAAGGCGTCGACACCATCCTGAACGTGCTGGGCAGCGTCTGCCTGCTGCTCTGGGGCGTGCGCATGGTGCGCACGGGCCTGACGCGCGCCTTCGGAGCCACGCTGCGTCGCGCCATCGGCGCCTGTTCGCGTAATCGCTTCTCGGCCTTCGCCGGCGGCATGGTCCTGACGGGCATCCTGCAGTCCAGCACCGCGACGGCCCTGCTGCTCGCCTCCTTCGCCGGCCGCGGGCTGATCTCCCTCTCGATCGGCCTTGCGGTCATGCTCGGCGCCAATGTCGGTACGACGCTGACCGCCCAGATCCTGTCCTTCCCGCTGGGCTGGATCTCGCCGCTGATGATCGCGGTCGGCGTCATCGCCTTCCTGTCGAACAGTTCGGACCGCGCGCGCCATCTCGGCCGCGTCGCCATCGGGCTGGGCCTCATGCTGCTGTCGCTGCACCTGCTGGAAGCCGCCGCCCTGCCGCTGCGCAACGCCCCGGCCTTCGTCGCGGTGCTGGCGGGACTACAGGACGAATATGTCATGGCGGTCCTGGTCGCGGCCGCCGCCACCTGGTTCATCCATTCGAGCCTGTCGACCGTGCTGCTGGTCATGTCGTTCGCCACGAGCGGCATCATCGACCCCAAGCTCGGCATGGCGTTGGTGATCGGCGCCAACATCGGCGGTGCGATCGCCCCCTATTTCGACCAGGCCGCGACCGACACGGAGGCGCGGCGCCTGCCGCTCGGCAACCTCGTCACGCGCGTGCTGGTCGGCGTCGCGCTGCTGCCGTTCCTTGGCCAGTTCCACCAGTGGCTGATGATGCTCGATCCGGCGCCCGGCCGCCTGCTGGTGAACTTCCATACGGCCTTCAGCGTCGTGGCCGCGATCGTCTTCCTGCCGCTGATCGATCCCGTGGCGGCGCTCTGCCGGCGCCTGGTTCCCGACAGGCCGCAGACCGACGACCCCGGCAAGCCGCGCAACCTCGATCCCAACGTGCTCGACACGCCGGCCGAGGCGCTGGCCTGCGCCATGCGCGAGACGCTCAACCTCGGCGACAAGGTCGCCGACATGCTGCGCCAGACGATGGACGTGTTCGAGAAGAACGACGCGCGCGCCATGAAGGCGATCGAGGCCGCGGACGATGCCGTCGACAGTCTTTACGAGGCGATCAAGCTCTACCTGATCCAGACGTCACGCACCGAGCTCGGCGAGGAGGATGGCCGGCGCTACGTCGAGATCCTGACCTTCGTGACCAACCTCGAACATGCCGGCGACATCATCGACAAGAACCTGATGGAACTGGCCGCCAAGAAGATCAGGAATCGCTATGCCTTCTCGGCCGAAGGCACGGCGGAGCTGCGCGCCTTCCATGCCCGCGTGATCGACAATCTGCGGCTGGCGCTGAACGTCTTCACGACCCGCGACATCACCCTGGCGAGACGCCTCGTGGCCGAGAAAGCCTCCATCCGCGAGGCCGAGGCACATGCCGCCGACAGCCACTATGCCCGCCTGCGCGAAGGCCGGCCGGAATCGATCGAAACCAGCTCGATCCATATGGACGTGATCCGCGACCTGAAGCGCATCAACGGCCATTTCACGACAGTGGCCTACCCGATCCTCGAGGCGGCCGGCGAACTGGCCGAAACGCGTCTCAAGACGACCGATCAACCCTTGGTCCGCAACCCGCTGGGATCGTAGGGCGCGCGCAGCGATACCTTCGCCGCAAGTCGCGTGCCGGCGAGATCGACCTCGAAGCGCCCGCTCTCCAGCCAGGCCGCATCGATCGCCGCGCCGTCGGCGCGCTTCACGTAGCCGAGGCCGACCGACGCGCGCAGCGTATGACCGTAGCCCGCCGACGTGAGATCGCCGACCGGCTTGCCGTCACGCAGCAGCGCCTCGCCGCCCCACAGGAGCGGCTCGCTGTCCTGCAGCACGACCGACACGAGCCGCCGGGTCAGCGGCTTGCCCTTGGCCTCCACCAGTGCCTTCTGACCGATGAAGCCACCGTGCTTGTCGAGCTTCACCGCCCAGCCGAGACCGGCCTGAAATGGCGTGTCGTCGGGCGTCAACTCGCGGCCCCAGGCGCGATAGCCCTTCTCCAGCCGCAGCGTCTCGACGGCGTAGTAGCCGGCATCGCGCAGCCCGAACTCGGCACCGGCCTCGTGCAGCGTCTCGAATACCGTGACGGCGAACTCCACCGGCACGTAGAGCTCCCAGCCCAGCTCGCCCATGTAGGTGCGGCGCGAGGCCAGCACCGTGGCATAGCCGACGCCGATCTCGCGGATCGTGGCGAAGGGAAATCCCTCGTTCGAGAGATCGGCCTTGCTCACTTTCTGCAGCAGCTCGCGGCTCTTCGGCCCCATGATCGACAGCACCGTCCAGCCCAATGTGACGTCGGTCAGCACCGCATTCGCATCGGCCGGCATGTGACGGCCGAGCCAATCCATGTCGCGCATCGGCTGCGCCGAGCCGGTGATGACCAGGAACTTGTCGCGGGCGAGGCGCGCGATGGTGAGATCGCTCTCGAAGGTGCCGCGCTCGTTCAGCACGCCGGTATAGACGGTGCGGCCGACCGGCACGGCGACGTCGTTGGCGCAAAGACGCTGCAGCACGGTTTCGGCATCGCGCCCCTGCACCAGCAGCTTGCCGAACGAGGTCTCGTCGGTGACCGTGACGCCTTCGCGCGTGGCGCGATGCTCGGCGGCGACGGCATCGAACCATCCGCCCGGAGCGCCGCGGCCCCAGCCATACTGCATCTCGGGCACCTTGCCGGCACCGGCGAACCAGTTGGGCCGCTCCCAGCCCATCTTGTTGCCGAACCACGCGCCACGCGCCTTGAGGCGGTCGTAGAGCGGCGAGCGGCGGAACGGGCGGCCGCTCTCCTGCTCGCGCTGCGGCCACGGCATCTTGTAGTGCAGGCCGAGAGTCTCGGCGACGCGGCTGCGCAGCCAGGCATCGTTGCCGTGGAAGCCCGCGAACCGCCTGATGTCGACCGGCCAGAGATCCATCGTCGGCTCGCCCGCGACGATCCATTCCGCCAGCGCCATGCCGGCGCCGCCCGAGCTGGCGATGCCCATCGAGTTGAACCCGGCACCGACATAGAAGCCGCGAAGCTGCGGCGCCTCGCCCAGAATGTAATTCAGGTCGGGCGTGAAGCTCTCCGGCCCGTTCATGAAGGTCTTGATGCCGGTCTTCTCCAGCGACGGCACACGGATCAGCGCGTTGTCCATCAGGATCTGGAACTGGTCCCAGTCGTCGGGCAGCATGCCGAACTCGAAATCGTCGGGAATGACGTCCTTGTTCCACGGCTTGGCCTCGGGCTCGAAGCCGCCCATCAGCAGGCCGCCGACCTCCTCCTTGAAGTAGATGTAGCCGTCGGGATCGCGCATCACCGGCAGGTCGCGCGGCACGCCCTCCATCTTCTCCGTGACGATGTACATGTGCTCGCAGGAATAGAGCGGCACCGTCACGCCGACCATGCGGCCGAGCTGGCGCGCCCACTGGCCGGCGCAGTTGACCACGATCTCGGCCTTGATCGGCCCCTCGGTCGTCTGCACGCCGGTGACGCGAGGACCGCTCGGCCCCTCTTCCGTGTCGATCGAGGTGACCCTCGTCTTCTCGAAGATGCGGACGCCACCGTTGCGCGCGCCCTTGGCCAAAGCCTGCGTAATGTCGGCCGGATTGGCCTTGCCGTCACCCGGCAGCCACACCGCGCCGACGAGATCGTCGGTGCGCATGACCGGATACTTGTCGCCCGCCTGTTGCGGCGTCAGCGGCTCGCAGGCGACACCCTGCGCGTTCGCCATGGCAGCGGAGCGGCGCAGCAGCGTCATGCGCTCCTCGGTGCGCGCCACGGTGAGAGAGCCGCACTGCTTCCAGCCCGTCGCAAGCCCGGTTTCGGATTCCAGCTTCGAGTAGAGCTCGGTGCTGTAGCGGATCAGCCGCGTCAGGTTCTGGTAGCTGCGCAACTGGCCGACCAGGCCCGCCGCATGCCAGGTCGTGCCGCCGCTGAGCCGCCCCTGCTCCAGCAGCACGATGTCCTTCCAGCCGTATTTGGCCAGATGATAGGCCGTCGAGCAGCCCATGATACCGCCGCCGATGATGACGACGCGGGCGTGGGTGGGGAATGCAGCGGCCATCAGAGCCTCCCTGCGACGGCGGCCTCGTACATTCTGCGCATCTCCGGAACGCCCGCCTTGACCGGGTTTCCACCGGCCGTCGGATCGACCGCGGCCATCTCGGAGAATTTGTCGAGATGCTCGATCTTGACCCCGATTTCGGCCAGCGTATGGGGAATGCCGACCTCGCGCCGCAGGTCGAGCGTCCACTGCATGAACCCCTCGAAAGTCGGCGTGCGCAAGTTGAGCCAGCGCGCGAGACGCACGACCTTCTCCTCGATGGCGGCGCGGTTGAACTGCACCACGTAGGGCATGGCGACCGCGTTGGTCAGACCGTGATGTGTGTCGAGCACCGCGCCCACCGGATGGGACAGCGAATGGATGGCGCCCAGCCCCTTCTGGAAGGCCGTCGAGCCCATCTGCGAGGCGGCCAGCATGTGGCCGCGGGCCTCGATGTCACGCCCGTCCCTGACGGCGCGTGCAAGATTCTCCTTCACCAGGCGCATGCCTTCGACGGCGATGCCCTCCGCGTAGGGGTGATAGCCCGGCGCGCAATAGGCCTCGAAACAGTGGATGAACGCATCCATGCCGGTGCCGGCGGTGAGCTTCGCCGGCAGGCCGACCGTCAACTCGGGATCGGCGATGACGAGCTGCGGCATCATCTTCGGATGGAAGATCACCTTCTTGGTGTGCGTATCGGCATTGGTGATCACCGAGGCGCGGCCGGTCTCCGATCCGGTGCCGGCCGTCGTCGGCACGGCGATCGAGGGATAGATGCCCGCCGGATTGGCCCGCGTGTACCAGTCGCCGATATCCTCGAAATCCCACAGCGGCCGCGTCTGCCCTGCCATGAAGGCGATGGCCTTGCCCGTATCGATGCCCGAGCCGCCGCCCCAGGCGATGACGCCGTCATGCTTGCCGGCCCGCAGCACGCGCACACCGGCCTCGACATTCGCAGCCACCGGATTGGGCTTCACGTCGCTGAACACCGCGACCTCGATCCCCGCCTTGCGCAGCGCCAGCGTCGCCTCGGAGATCATGGGGAGCTTCGCAAGGCCCGGGTCCGTGACCAGAAGCGGCCGCTTCAGCCCCACCACCTTGCAGGCGTCGGGCAGCTCGCGGATGCGCCCCGCTCCAAAACGGATGGCGGTCGGGAAGTTCCAGTTGCCGACGAGAGACATCAGATGATTTCCATGTAGCGGTCGAGTTCCCAGTCCGTGATGGCCTTGCGGAACTCTCGCTCTTCCCATTCGCGTGTTGCGGAATAATGATCGACGAAGGCGTCGCCGAAGAGGTCGCGCGCCGGCTTCGACGCCTTGAGCCGCCCGGCCGCCTCCATCAGCGTTCGCGGCAGTTGCGACTTGGCCGAATGCTTCTTCTCGTAGGAATTGCCCGTGACCGGCTCGCCCGGATCGATGCCGTTCTCGATGCCCCACA
>LSKJ01000785.1 GCA_001557035.1 Rhodospirillaceae bacterium CCH5-H10
TTCTACAAGCCGCTGCCGTCCCTGGACGTGGCGCCCTACCTGTCTTTCGTTGGCGTCGGCAGCGCCTATGCCCACGAAGCCGAGCAGCCGCCTTTCCTGGTACTGGATGCCGAGCCCGCCACCCTCATGTTCGTGCGGCACGAGGTGAGCGAGCCGGATGACGTGGTCAATCGCTCGGCGCGCGACGGTTCGGGCGCCCACGGCCGCTTCGCCGCCCCGGGCAATGCGGTCCGCCGCCAGGTCCAGGTTCGCGCGATCAGCCCGCGCACGGCCGACGAACTGGCCGGCTTCTTCCGCGATGTCTCCTACACGCTGACCGACATCCGGCAGGGCGAGGCGGTGCCGCCCTACAAGGTCGACCGCGTGCCGGCCGATCTCGGCAACAAGGACGGCAACGAGCGCAAGATGCTGTTCATCACCGCGCTGCTGCCGGTGATCCTCGAGGTGAACCAGCGCGTCCTCGCCGACCGCGAGCAGCTCCTCTACCTGCGCGACAAGCTCTATTCGACGCCGCAGATGCTGACGGCCATCGAGCGCATCTGGCTCGACGACCTCGCCGACCGCTACGAAACCTCGGCCGACAAGATCGACGAGCTGGTCCGGCGCGTCGACATCGTCCCGCCGTCGATGGCGATCGCCCAGGGGGGCGTCGAGTCCGGTTGGGGAACGTCCTTCGCGGCCCGCACCGGCAACGCCCTGTACGGCCAGATCCAGGCGGTCGGGCGGCACAGCGTCTCCGTCCCGTGGAAGCCGGGTGCCGGCATGCCGCAGCCTTTTGCCGATGTGGGCGAATCGACCGAGGCCTATGTCACGAACCTCAACACCCATCCCGCCTATGCCGGCTTCCGCAGCGAGCGGGCCGCGATGCGCGAGCGCGGCGAGAATCCGGACGGTTTCCGGCTGATCGGTTCGCTTCTTCGCTATTCCGAGCGTGGACAGGGATACGTGCAGTTCGTGCGCCAGATCATGCGCGAGAACGATCTGCGCGATTTCGACAAGGCGCGGCTCTCCGGCTTCTGACGGGGCGCCGTCACATCATCGGGCGTGGCAGGTCGGCGTCCGAGACGAGCGGGTATCGCCGGGCATCGAACAGCTGATAGTGCCACCATTCGTTGCGGTAGAAGTCCCAGCCGGCGGACGTCATCAGCCCCATGAGCAGCAGTCGGTTGCGCTGCGCCTCCGCAGAGATGTCCGTCCGCCCGTGATGGGACAACGGCGTGAAGGCATCGAACCCGGTACCCATGTCGAGCTCCCGGCCTTGCTCGTCGAGCAGGCTGAGATCGACCGCCACGCCGCGCGAATGGGGCGATCCGCGGCGGGGGTCGGCGATGAATTCCGGATCGGGATTGACGTTCCAGAGCGCCCACTGCGCCTCGACCGGTCGCAGGGCGTCGAAGATGCGCAGCCGATATCCCAGCGGCCGGGCGAGGTCGATCGCCGCGGCGAGCTTTTCGGCGGCCTCGCGATGCAGCCAGCATTCGGCGTTTCGGTAGACCGGTCGTCCCGTTAGATTTGCGTCCGTCGCATAAGCCAGCGTCACATCGACGTCGAAGTCGGGCGGAGCGATCGGAACAATGTCGAGCTTCATGACGCAACAATGCCCAGCCGCCTTCACCGGCGCCAGTACCCCGCGCGGCGGCTGCCTGTGAGCACTGTCCTCGCCTTCGATTGCGCGGTGAGCGGACAGGGCGTCGCGATCGTTCGTGACGGCGTTTCCCTCGTGACCCTCGTGGAAGAAGGGCGCGAACAGGCGGCGCGGCTCCTGCCGGCGATCGCCGCGGCACTGGACCAGGCCGGCGTCGCGCGACGCGAACTCGAGCTGATCGCCGTCACGACAGGTCCGGGAAGCTTCACGGGTGTGCGCGTCGGATTGTCGGCGGCGCGCGGCCTCGCGGTCGGTCTCGGCATTCCCCTGGCAGGGATTTCCACCACGACGGTGCTGCGCGCGCAGGCGCCCGCCACGGACCGGCTGGTGGTCGCCGCGGTCGACACCAAGCTCGGCGACTGGTTCTGCACGATCGGCGCGGAGGCGACGCCGTTCGCTGCGACCGCGGGGGATGTCGCGGCGCATCTTGCCGACTGCGCGTGCCTAATCGTCGGCAAGGACGTGGACCCGCTCGTCCGGTCGCTGCTGGCTGCCGGTCTCGATGCGGTTGCCCATGACGGCCCGCCCGATCCAACTGTCCTCGGCCGCCTCGCCGAAAGTGCCGGCGTCGAGATGTGGCGCGGCCGAAATCGCGAGGAAGGCCTGCCCCGGCCGCTTTACCTGCGGGGCGTGAACATCACCCTGCCGGATGGCGCCCGCCGCACGGTCGAGTGATGGATGCCGGCTTCACACTTGCCCGACTGGGCGCGCTCGATCTCGACCGCGCGGCGCGCCTCCATCGCGAAGCCTTCGAGCCGATGGGGGAGCACGCCTGGACGCGGCAGGATCTTGCGGGCCTGCTGGCATCGCCGGGAAGCGCCGGCTTCCTGCTGACGGATGCTACCTCCGACATCGGCATGGCCCTCTCTCGCGTCGTGGCCGACGAGGCCGAACTGCTGACCGTTGCCGTCGATCCCGGGCATCGCCGCCGCGGTGCTGCCCGCCGGCTCCTCCATGCCGTGATCGGGCAAGCCCGTGCCGGCGATGCGAGAACGCTTTTCCTTGAAGTCGGTGCGGATAATCCGGGCGCCCGGACGCTCTACGATTCACTTGGATTCGTCGTCGTGGGCAAACGCGCCGGCTACTATCGGCGTGCGGGAAAACCTGCCGCCGACGCCTTCATCATGCGTCTCAATCTCATCTGATCAGGCGCGCCGGATGATCACGATTTGGGCATCGCCATCGGCTTCGATGGACAGGATGGCATGGCCTTCGTCGCGCGCCGCGCGGGGCACGTTGCGCAACGGCTCCTCGCCGCGAAGCCGAACGGCGAGGGTCTCCCCGGGCTGCATGCGTTCGAGCCTGAGCTTGGTCCGGACGAAGGTCATGGGACAGACCTCGCCGGTAATGTCGATGTCATGGTCGGCCTGTATGGACATGTCCAACTATACCCCGAACGCCTGCCAGTGTAGGGTAGGCCGACATGCCAGACCGGAAATCCAAACTCGAAGTCCTATGCGCAGAGCGCGGCCTCAAGATGACCGACCAGCGACGCGTGATCGCGCGCGTCCTGTCGGAAGCGTCGGACCATCCCGACGTCGAGGCCGTGCATCGTCGTGCGACGGCGATCGATCCGAACATCTCCATCGCGACGGTGTACCGAACGGTGCGCCTGTTCGAGGAAGCGGGCATCCTTGCGAAGCACGACTTCGGCGACGGACGTGCGCGCTACGAGGAAACGCCGGACGAGCACCACGATCATCTGATCGACATCCAGAGCGGCAAGGTTGTGGAATTCCACAACGACGAGATCGAGGAACTGCAGCGGAAGATCGCCGAAAAGGCGGGCTATCGCCTGGTGGGACATCGCCTCGAGCTTTATGGCGTTCCCCTGGACGGGAAATCCGACCGCCAAAAATAAGTGGACTGGACCAGCGCCACCCCGATAATGGGCCCATGATCGGGGCGGCCCCCTTGCGGATTGTTCATGCGCATCGACCGCGTTGACAGCGAAGCCGAGCTTCTCGGACCGCCGGTCTCCAATGCGGAGATCGTGAAGGTCGTCGCTGGCGATTTCGAAGTTCGCCTGGCGCAGACCTCTGCCGAAATCGAAGCGGCGCAGGCCCTTCGTTTTCGCGTCTTCTATGAAGAAATGGCGGCGCATGCCTCGCCGGAGATGAAGGCGCTCGGCCGCGACTTCGATCCGTTCGACGAGGTCTGCGACCATCTGCTCGTGCTCGATCGCCGCCGCGGCGAGGGGCCGGAAGGCATCGTCGGCACCTATCGGCTGATCCGCCGCTCGGCGGCGCTGAAGATGGGCCGCTTCTATTCCTCGGCCGAATACGACATCCAGAAGATGATCGACTATCCGGGCGAGGTCCTGGAACTCGGCCGCTCGTGCATTGCCCGGGACGCGCGCAACACCGCGACCATGCAGATGCTGTGGCGCGGCATCGCGCTCTACGCCTACCACTACAACATCCAGGTCATGTTCGGCTGCGCCAGCCTGCCGGGCATCGAACCGGAGCAGCACGCCCAGGCGCTGTCCTACCTCTATCATCACCATCTCGCGCCGCCGGACATTCGCGTGCGCGCGCTGCCGAGCCGTTACGTGAAGATGGATATGCTCGAGGCCGGCAGCTACGACCCGCGCAAGGCGATGGCGCGCGTCCCGCCGCTGATCAAGGGATACCTGCGGCTGGGCGGCTTCGTCGGCGACGGCGCCGTGATCGACCACGAATTCAACAGCACCGACGTCTTCATCATCGTGAAGACCGAACTGGTGACCGAGAAATACATCCGGCACTACGAACGCGGGATGCGTGAGTAGCGCGGCGGACGCTCCTTTCGCCGCGACCTGGATCGGCTCCCCCCTGAGGGGCGCTTTTCGGCTGCTGAGCTACCTGCTCCTCACGCTGGTCCTGCTGCCGTTCCATCTGCTGGCGCTCGCCTTCCGCATTACGCCTGTCGTTCGCTGGATGCCGGTGTTCTATCACCGCACGGTCTGCACGATTCTCGGGATCAAGGTGAAAGTGAACGGCACGCGGTCGACCGTCACGCCGACGCTCTATGTCTGCAATCATGTCTCGTATCTGGACATCGAGGTGCTGGGGGGGCTGATCCCCGGCAGCTTCGTCGCCAAGGCCGAGGTCGCGACCTGGCCGTTCTTCAGCACGCTGGCCAAGGCGCAGCGCACGATCTTCGTCGAACGGCGCTCGAGCAAGGCCAGCAACAGCCGCGACGAGATGCTGCAGCGGCTGAACACAGGCGACAATCTCATGCTGTTTCCCGAAGGGACCAGCAGCGACGGGACCCGCGTGCTGCCCTTCCGCAGCGCCCTGTTCGCGGTGGCGCAACTGAGGCGGGACGATCGGCCCATCGTGGTGCAGCCGGTCGCGATCTCCTACACGCGGCTCGACGGCATTCCGCTCGGCCGCTACTGGCGGCCGCTCTTCGCCTGGTTCGGCGACCTCGATCTGGTACCTCACCTCTGGCAGATGGTCTGCCTCGGCGAGACCGAGGCGGTCGTCACCTTCTTCCCGCCAATCGACATCGACCAGTTGGGCGACCGCAAGAAGCTCGCGGATTACTGCTTCCGGCAGGTCTCCTGCGGCGTGCAGGCGGCGAATTCCGGCCGCCCCGAGCTGCTGCCGCCGCTGGCCGAGCCGGCGTCCGCCGGCCCTCGACCCTGATCGGCGGCGGTGATAGAAACCGCGCGTTCCAGCACCGGAGACCGATGAAGGACGTCCGCACCGACGGGCAGCCCAAGCGCGTGTTCATCCGCACCTATGGCTGCCAGATGAATGTCTACGACTCCGACCGCATGGCCGACGTCCTGCGGCCGTTGGGCTATGCGCTGGCCGAAGCGCCCGACCAGGCCGATCTGGTCGTGCTGAACACCTGCCATATCCGCGAGCATGCCTCGGAGAAGGTCTATTCCGAGCTGGGACGGCTGCGTGACCTGAAGACCGAGCGCCGGGCCGAGGGCCGCGACTATACGATCGCCGTCGCCGGCTGCGTTGCCCAGGCCGAAGGCGAGGAGATCCTGCGCCGCCAGCCCGCCGTCGATATCGTGGTCGGGCCGCAGGCCTATCATCGCTTCCCCGAGCTGCTGGCCCAGGTCGCGCGCAAGTCGGCCGCGGCGGGCTCGGGCAAGCGCGCGCCGGGCGCCGGCGTGCTCGACACCGAGTTTCCGCCCGAGAGCAAGTTCGATCACCTGCCGTCGCCGCAGGGCATCCGCGCCGGCTCGGCGTTCCTGTCGATCCAGGAAGGCTGCGACAAGTTCTGCACCTTCTGCGTCGTGCCTTATACGCGCGGCATGGAGTATTCGCGGCCCGTCGCGGCGGTGCTGGCCGAGGCACGGCAGCTCGTGGCCGCCGGCGCACTCGAACTCACGGTGCTGGGTCAGAACGTCAACGCCTATCACGGCGAGGGACCGGACGGGTCAACCTGGTCGCTGGCGCGGCTGGTGCGCGCGATCGGCGAGATCCCGGGCCTCGCGCGGCTTCGCTACACCACCTCGCATCCACGCGACATGGACGACGACCTGATCGCCGCGCACGGCGACGTGCCGCAGCTCATGCCTTACCTGCACCTGCCGGTGCAGTCGGGCTCGAACCGCATCCTCGACGCGATGAATCGCGGCCACGACCGCGACCTCTATCTGCGCATCGTCGACCGTTTGCGCAACGCGCGCGCCGACCTCGCGTTGTCGTCGGACTTCATCGTTGGCTTTCCGGGTGAGAGCGATGCCGACTTCGACGAAACGATGCGTCTCATCCAGCAAGTGGGTTTCGCGTCGGCCTACGCCTTCCGCTACAGCCGCCGGCCGGGCACGCCCGGGTCGGCCTTGACCGACCAGGTGCCCGAGAACGTGAAGGTCGCGCGGCTCGCTGCGCTGCAGGCGCTCGTCGGGCAGCAGGCGCGCGCGTTCAACGAATCGAAGGCCGGCACGACCGTGCCCGTGCTGTTCGCCGAGGCCGGCCGCAAGGCGGGGCAGATCATGGGCAAGACGCCGTGGCTGCAGTCGGTCTATGCGCAGGGCGACCCGCGCCTGTTCGGTCGCATCGTCGATGTGCGGCTGATCGAAGGCTACGCCAACAGCCTGCTGGGCGAGATCGTCACCGGCGATTACGAGGTGGCTGCGTGAGCGACCAGGCCGCCGGTACGCGCGCTGCCGATGTCCGGCGCATGACGTTCGACAACAATGCGCTGGTGGCCGTGCTCTACGGCAACCACGACCGCAATCTCGTTCGCATCGAGCAGCTCACGAACGCCCAGCTGAGCGCACGCGGCAACCAGCTCGCCATCACCGGCACGCCCGACGATGCCGCGGTGGCGCAGAAGGCCATTGCGAGCCTCTACGAGCGGCTGAAGCGCGGCCTGTCGATCGAGAGCGCCGACATCGACGCCGCCGTGCGCTTTGCCCGCAGCGGTCCCGAAGGCGGCGACGCCGAGAGCATCCGCACGCGCAAGCGCACCATCCAGGCGCGCACCCCCGGCCAGCGCGGCTATCTCGCGGCGCTGCGCGAACGCGACATGGTGTTCGCGCTCGGACCCGCCGGCAGCGGCAAGACCTATCTCGCCGTCGCCATGGGTGTGTCGCTGCTGCTCGCCGGTAAGGTCGAGCGCATCGTGCTGTCTCGTCCGGCGGTCGAGGCGGGCGAGCGGCTGGGCTTCCTGCCCGGCGACATGAAGGAAAAGATCGATCCCTACCTGCGGCCGCTCTACGACGCGCTGCACGACATGATCCCGGCCGAGCAGATCGCGCACCGCATGGAGTCGGGCGAGATCGAGATCGCGCCGCTGGCCTTCATGCGCGGCCGCACGCTGGCGCACTGCTACGTCATCCTCGACGAGGCGCAGAACACGACGCCGATGCAGATGCGCATGTTCCTGACGCGTCTCGGCGAGGGCTCGCGCATGGTCATCACCGGCGATCCCAGCCAGACCGACCTGCCGAACAACCAGAAGTCGGGCCTGAACGATGCCGTCGAGACATTGGCGAACGTCGAAGGCGTGCGCTTCGTGCGGCTGACTTCCCAGGACGTCGTGCGCCACGATCTCGTGACGCGCATCGTCGATGCCTATGACGCCCGCGACAAGCAAGCCAAAGGCTAGGCCGTCGCTTCGCTGCACGGTGATCGTGCTGGACGAGGCATGGCTGAAGGCGCTGCCTGACGCGGAAAAGCTCGCGCGTCGCGCCGCACGCGCGGCCTTCGCCGGCACGCGCCGTCGTGGCATGCGTTCGCTCAACGTCGCCCTCGACGACGACAAGGGCGTGCGTGTGCTCAACGCGCGCGACCGCAAGAAGGACAAGCCGACCAACGTCCTGTCCTATCCCTCGGGCGAGCGTGATTTCCTGGGCGACATGGTGCTGGCCCGCCAGACCGTCTGGCGCGAGGCGCGCGAGCAGAAGAAATCGGCGGCCGATCATTTCACGCACCTGGTGGTGCACGGCACGCTTCATCTCCTGGGCTATGACCACGAGACGGGCGAGGACGACGCCGAGCGCATGGAAGCGCTGGAGCGCCGCGTGCTGGCAAAGCTCGGTATCGCCGATCCGTATCTGGAGCGTTAGAGAACTCTTCTCGGCTCGGCTGGCTCGCACCACCTCATCCTGAGGAGGTCGCGCAGCGACCGTCTCGAAGGATGGGCAATGGACGTGGTGCGCGTGCCCACCCTTCGAGACGCGGCCTGTGGCCGCTCCTCAGGGTGAGGTCGTTGACGAAGGAAGAAAATCTTTCTCGGTGAAACGACCCTACAGCATCTCCAGCGGCTGCTTGGCCTTGGGCGGCGGGAAGGCGCGGTCGAGTTCGCGCAGGATCTCCGGCGTCAGCTTGACCTGAAGCGCGGCGAAGTTTTCCTTCACACGCTCGCGGTTGGATGACTTCGGGATCGTGACGACGCCGGGCTGGGCGAACAGCCACGCCAGCGCCAGTTGCGCGGGCGTGCAGCCGACCTCGTCGGCGAGCGTCTTCAGCGGCGCCTTGCGCAGCAGGCCGCCCTGGTCGAGCGGCGAGTAGGCCATCAGCGGAATCGAGTGCTTGCGCATCCACGGCAGCAGGTCGAATTCCGGGCCGCGGCGCGACAGGCAGTAAAGGACCTGGTTGGTGCCGTTCAGTCCTTTGTCCAGGTTGGCGGCATCCTGCATGTCGTCAAGATCGAAATTGCTGACGCCGAAGTCGCCGATCTTCCCGGCGCTTTTCAGTTTGTGAAACGCCTCGAACGTTTCCTCGAGGCGCGAGCCGCCGCGCCAGTGCAGCAGATAGAGGTCGATGCGCTCGAGCCGCATGCGCTTCAGGCTGCGCTCGCAGGCCGCGATCGTGCCGGCGCGCGAGGCATTGTGCGGATAGACCTTGCTCACGATGTAGGGCCGCGTGCTGCGACCGTGCAGCGCGTCGCCGACGATTTCCTCGGCGCTGCCCTCGCCATACATCTCGGCGGTGTCGATCATCGGATAGCCGAGATCGAGCCCGTATTTCAGGGCATCCAGCTCCTCCGGCCGCCGTCGGGCGCTTTCGCCCATGCGCCAGGTGCCGAGGCCCAGCACCGGCATCTCGGCGCCGGAAGGAAGCTTGCAGGAACGCATCAAGAACTTCCCATGATTGCAACGCGGGGCCGATAGCCTATCTTAACGACCATGCCTGATTCCACAGCGCACAGTACCAAGCCGGGCATCGGCCCGGCTTCGTCGACTGAGCTCCTCGCCACGCCGGCGACAGCACCGGCTCCCGATGTTCCTTCGAGCGGCGGCCTCCTGCGCGCCATCCTGCGGCGTCTGCGCCGCCGGGAAAAGAACGAGGCGGTCCGCGAAGCGATCGAGGAATTGATCGAGGAGACGCCCGAGAGCGACACCCCGATCAGCGAGGACCAGCGGGTCCTGCTGTCCAACATCCTGAAGCTGCGCGACAAGACCGTGGCCGACGTGATGGTGCCGCGGGTCGACATCGTGGGCATCGCCGCCGACACACCGCTCGACGAGGTCGTGCGGCTGATCCAGGCCGAGGCGCATTCGCGCTATCCGATCTATCGCGAGTCGCTCGACGACGTGATCGGCATGATCCACATCAAGGACGTGCTGGCCTACTGGGGCACCTCCAAGAAGTTCAATCTGCGCGACATCCTCCGGCGCGTGGTGTTCGTGGCGCCGACCCTGCCGGTGCTCGACATGCTGCTCGACATGCGCCGCTCGCGCACACACATGGCCCTGGTCGTCGACGAGTTCGGCGGCACCGACGGGCTTCTGACCATCGAGGACCTCGTCGAGGAGATCGTGGGCGAGATCGAGGACGAGCACGACGTCGCACAGACGCCGACGGTCGCGCGCCGCGTCGACGGCACGATCGACGTCAACGGCCGCACCCCGATCGAGCTCCTCGAGGAAGAGATCGGCAAGGTCCTGTCGGAAGACGAACGACGCGAAATCGACACGGTGGGCGGATTGATCTTCTCGCTGCTCGGCCGCATTCCCGAACGCGGCGAGGTGGTTCGTCATCCGTCGGGTGTGGAGTTCGAGATCCTCGATGTCGATCCCCGGCGCATCCGCCGCCTGCGCGTGCGGCCGCCGACGATGGCGCCCACCGCCTGACCGCAGCATGACACGATGACCCTCAAAGGCTGGCGCGCCGCCGGCGTCGCCTTCCTGGCCGGTGCGCTCGCCGCGCTGGCCATGCCGCCGCTCTACTGGCTGCCGCTCGCCATCGTCGGCGCGGTGGTCTTCGTCTGGCTGTGGGACACCGCGGCCGGGCCGAAGAGCGCCCTGCTGCGCGGATGGGCCTGGGGAACCGGCCATTTCGCCGTCGGCTCCTACTGGATCGTCGAGGCCTTCTTCGTTCCGCCGGCCGACTACGGTCCGCTGGGGCCTCCCATCGTCATCGGGTTGGCGGCGCTTCTCGGCTTCTTTCCCGGCATGGCCGCAGGCGCTGCCAAGTGGGCCGTGCTGCGCTGGCCGGCGCTGGGCGGACGATATGCCCGGCTGCTCCTGCTCGCCGTCACCTGGACGCTGGCCGAGTGGCTGCGTGGCCACGTCTTCACCGGCTATGCGTGGAATCCCCTGGCGCATGTCTGGGCCTTTGCGGTCCCCCTGCTGCAGGGCGCGGCACTGTTCGGAGTCTATGGGCTTGGCCTCCTGACGTTCATGATACTGGCCGCGCCGGCGGCGGGCTGGCGTGCCTCCCTGCTCGCGCTGGTCGTCGTGGGCGGCGCGGGCTTTGCGGGCCAGTCGCTGATGGCTCCCGTCCAAACGGGCGACGGACCGCTGGTGCGCATCGTCCAGCCGAACACGCCGCAGGCCGAGAAGTGGCGGCCGGAGAACCGGGCCCGGCTGTTGAACAAGCTGGTCGAGATGAGCCGCCGTGACGGCTTCGACAAGTTGTCGGCGGTGATCTGGCCCGAGACGGCGCCGCCCTTCATCGTCGAACCGGGATCGCCGGCGCTGGAGGTGATGGCGAATGCCGTACCGCCCGACGGCTACCTGCTCACGGGCGCGGCGCGCGGCACCGGCAACCGCAACGACGGGGTCTGGAATTCCCTGCTGGTCATCGACAAGGCCGGCACGATCGTCGCCAGCTACGACAAGGTCCATCTGGTTCCCCTCGGCGAATACATCCCGTTCCACAAACAGCTCGCGCCGGTCTCGGGCTTCATCGGCCGCGGCTCGTTCGAGGAGGGGCTGTCGAGGGTGACGCTCGACCTGCCGCGCCTGCCGTCTTTCTCGCCGATCATCTGCTACGAGGTGATCTTCCCGGCCGCCGTCACCGGTCCGGGGGCGCGGCCGCGCTGGCTGCTGAACGTCACCAACGATGCGTGGTTCGGCCTGTCGAGCGGCCCCTACCAGCATCTCGCCAGCGCGCGCCTGCGCGCCGTCGAGGAGGGCCTGCCGATGATCCGGGCCGCCAACACCGGCGTATCCGCTGTGATCGATGCCTATGGCCGGGTGTTGGCGGCCCTCGACATGGAGCAGGAAGGGATCATCGATCATCGCATCCCGGCCGCCCGGGAGCCCACGCCCTACGGTCGCTGGGGGGACGCGATGCTTCTGGCGCTCCTGCTTCTGGCCGGCGCCGTTCTTGCGTTCTTCGTGCGCTTCACTCCGAGTGAAATATCAGGAATTTCAAGCCGTTAACGATCAGGTTCGGCTTGCATTCAAAATTGGGGCAGCATAAGTAATATGCACTCTGCGCGTGTAGATATGCATTTTTGCACATGTGGATTTGTCAGCATTCACTGCACGCCATTCGGCCATGATTGAGCCGTACCGGCGTCAGTCTCGTGTTCGAGCGTTCTGAAGGAGTAGGGACCTGATGGCCAAGTCGCATCCCGTAGATGTTCACGTCGGAGCGCGGATGCGCCAGCGGCGCACGCTTCTCGGCATGAGCCAGGAGAAGCTCGGGACGGCGGTCGGTCTCACTTTCCAACAGATCCAGAAGTACGAGCGCGGCTCCAACCGTATCGGCTCGAGCCGCCTTTTCGAGTTCGCGAAGGTCCTCGACGTTCCGGTTTCCTATTTCTTCGACGAGATGCCCTCGAACGCGCTGGCCGGCCGGCCGATGTCGGGCCGCGGCAAGAAGGGCGGTTTCGGCGAAGCCGGTACGCCTTTCGAGCAGGAGAAGGATCCGCTCATCAAGCGCGAAACCCTCGAACTCGTGCGCGCCTACTACAAGATCGGCGAGAGCCGCGTGCGCAAGCGGATCTTCGAGATGGTCAAGGCCGTGGGTGCGGCCAGCCACGCCGAGACGGTCGGTGCGCGGAAGGGGCGTCAGCCCCGGGCCTGAAGGCCGCAGAAATCGCCCAGCGATCCTCTTGATTTCCACCGGCTTTTGGCGTTTTTAACGAACCGCGGCCCCGATGGGCGGGGTCGCCGCGGACGGATTTGGACGACTTGCCACCGCGAAAATAAAGGCTAAGCCGGCCGTTGGCGGAAGCACCGCCCTGCCCGGAGTCCATGCGAACTTTGGGAGGGATCTTTGGCGCTCAAGGACTACATCTTCACCAGTGAATCGGTCTCGGAAGGCCATCCGGACAAGGTTGCGGACCAGATTTCCGATGCGATCCTGGACGCCTTCATCGCCAACGACGTGAAGCTCGGCCACGCCGACGACAGCCACGCCAACACCCGCCTCGGCTGCGAGACGCTGGTCACGACCAACAAGATCGTCGTCGCCGGCGAGGGCCGCGCCTCCGAGCCGTTCATGAAGAAGTACGGCAAGCAGACGGTCGTGAACCGCGAGGCGATCGGCGAGATCGCCCGTAACGTCGTGCGCGACATCGGCTACGATCAGGACGGCTTCTCGTTCCATGGCGCCGACGTGGAGGTGCTGCTGCACGGCCAGTCGCCCGACATCGCGATGGGCGTCGATGCCAAGAAGAAGGGCGGCAACCTCGGCGAGCAGGAGGGCGCGGGCGATCAGGGCCTGATGTTCGGCTTCGCCTGTCGTGACTCCGAAGAGTACGAGAAGGGCTCGTTCATGCCCGCTCCGATCTTCTTCTCGCACAAGATCCTCGAAGTGCTGAGCAAGGCCCGCCGCTCGGGCGAACTGGGCGACCTGCAGCCCGATGCCAAGAGCCAGGTCACGGTGCGCTACGTCGACGGCAAGGCCGTCGGCGCCACCAAGGTCGTCGTTTCGACCCAGCACCGCGAAGCCAACAAGAAGGGCAAGAAGTACAATTCGGGCATGATCCGCGAGATGATCTCGGGTCACGTCGAGAAGTCGCTGCCGAAGGGCTGGATGCCCAAGAAGGCGGCCGACTTCTTCGTCAACCCGACCGGCAACTTCGTCGTCGGCGGTCCCGATGGCGATTGCGGCCTCACCGGCCGCAAGATCATCGTCGACACCTACGGCGGCTTCGCGCCGCACGGCGGCGGTGCTTTCTCCGGCAAGGACCCGACCAAGGTCGACCGCTCGGCCGCCTATGCCGCGCGCTACCTCGCCAAGAACGTCGTGGCTGCCGGTCTCGCCGACCGCTGCCTGATCCAGGTCGCCTACGCGATCGGCGTTGCCGATCCGATGTCGCTCTATGTGAACACCGAAGGCACCGGCAAGGTCGACGAGCGCAAGCTCGAGAAGGTCCTGTCGGATCTCTTCCCGCTGCGTCCGACCAACATTCGCCGTTCGCTGCAGCTCAACAAGCCGATCTACCAGCGCACGGCGGCCTACGGCCATTTCGGCCGCAAGCCCGAGAAGGACGGCGGCTTCTCCTGGGAGCGCACCGACCTCGTGGCCGAGCTGAAGCGCGCCTTCGGCGCCCGCTAGAGCTTCGATCTTCGGGCGCACGCCGCAAGGTGTGCGCCCTTTGCTTTAGGGAACGCCGCTACATAATTGAATCCAGGGGTGTTTCTGGTACCCTTGGCGAATGGCTCCTCTCGAGAACGGCGGCTTCCAGCAGCCCGGATGGGACGAGGCGGGCCATGTGCGCGTCGATTCGCTCATGAGAGCGCTTCTCTACGTCGCCCAACAGGTCGGCCGCCCGGTCAGCGAGGCCGACATCCGCCGGTTCGTGGCGGTTCCCCCGACCGGTCTCGACGAGGCTTCCTTCCTGACCGCGGCGACGCGACTCGGTCTCGACGGCGAGGCGGTCGATCTGGCCGCCCGTCCGTTCGACGAACTGTCGCTTCCCTTTGCCGTCGTCGGAGCCGCCGGAGCGGTCCATGTCGTGGTCTCGGGCCGCGCCAACGGCTGGACCGTGCTCGATGTGGTCGAGGGGCGCGTCTGGCAAGCGACGGCGCAGGAGGTGCGCGCCCTCGGGCGGCGTGCGCTGTTGCTGCGCCAGCCGCTGGGACCGCGTCCGTCGGAGCAATGGTACGCACCGCTCTGGGCGCGTGTACGGCCGGTCGTCCTCAAGCTCGCGGCCGCATCGTTCTTCATCAACGTGCTCGGCCTTCTCACGCCGCTCTTCATGATGCTGGTGGTCAACGCGGTGATCGCCAGCCGGCCACCCGAAGGCATCTGGCCGGCGATGGCGGTGCTCTGTGCCGGCATGCTCGTCGCGTACACCGCCGACTTCGGCTTGCGCGTCGCGCGTGGCTGGCTGTCGACGAGGACCGGCGCGCGGCTCGATGTCTTGATGAGTGCCGAGGTGCTGCATCACCTGATGGCGCTGCCCTACCGTCATTTCGAGCGCACGCCGTCGGGCGTCATCGCCGAGCGGCTGCGCCAGCTCGACATCCTGCGCGGCTTTTTCACCGGCCAGATGCCGGTGCTGGCGATCGACCTGCTGTTCGTCGCGATCTTCCTGATCGCCACCTTCGCCATCAGCGCGACCCTCGGTCTCGTCGCGGCGCTGGCCATTCCCGTGCTGGTCGCGGTCTCGCTCGCCGGTCATCGGGCCCAGCGGCGGCTCGCCGACGAGACTTTCCAGGCGCTCGCGGCCAAGAGCTCGACGCTCACCGAGACCGTCGCGAACGCCGCCACCATCAAGGCGCTGGGGCTCGAAGCGGAAGTCGAGAAGCGTTGGCTGGCGCGGGTCGAGCAGTCGGCCCGGACCAGCCAGCGCGCCGGCAACCTCGCCAACATCGCGGCCAGCGCATCGGGCACGCTGCAGCTCGTGGCTTCGCTGGTGATCGTCGCGATCGGCGTCGGTGAGATCGCCGATCATCGCCTCACGATCGGCGCGCTGATCGCCGCCAACATGCTTGCGGTCCGTGCGTTGCAGCCGATGCGCCAGCTTGCCGGTGCCTGGCACCAGCTCCAGGCGGTGGGCGCCGCCTTCAAGCGTATCGACGAGCTGATGCGCGAGGCGCCCGAGACACCTCCCGGCGAGTTCGCGCCGATGCCGGCGCTGGTGGGCGACATCGCGCTGGAGCGCGTCACCTACCGCGCTCATGATCGCGGGCAACCTATCCTGCGCGAGACCGATCTCGCGATCTCGGCAGGAGAGATCATCGGTCTCGTGGGACCTTCCGGGTCGGGCAAGACCACCATCGCCAATCTCGTCCAGGGCCTCGTCAGTCCGAGCGACGGCCGGGTGCTGGTCGACGGTACCGACATCGCCCATATCTCCCCGGCGCAACTGCGCGCGCAGATCGGCGCGGTGCCGCAGGACCTGCAGCTCTTCACCGGAACGGTGCGCGACAACATCGCGATGGGCGTCGCCGACAAGGATCCCGGCCGCGTCGTGGCCGTCGCGCGTTTCGTCGGCGCGCACGATTTCATCCAGCGCCTGCCCAAGGGCTACAACACTGTGCTGGGCGAACGCGGGCAGGGTCTCTCGACCGGACAGCGCCAGCTTCTCTGCATCGCGCGCGCGCTGATCCGCAACCCGCGAATCCTGATCCTCGACGAGGCGACCAGCGCGCTCGATCCCGCCACCGAAGAGCAGCTCCTGCGTCAGCTCAAGGCCAACACGCGCGGTCGCACCGTCATCATGATCACCCACCGTCTTGCGCCGCTCGCCATCGCCGATCGCGTGGCGCTGGTGATGGACGGTCGGATCGAAAGGGTCGGGCCGCCGACCGACGTGATGGCCTATGCGCGCATCCGCATGGCCGAGGCCAGCCGCGGCCAGACGCCGGGGGCTCCCGCGTCCGTGCCGTCGCGCCCGCTGCCGGGCTGAACGTCAGGCGAAGTCGACGAACTCCGGATCCTCGAGGCGCGCCAGTCGCTCCGACGCGAGGCGGGCGCAGTCGATCAGGAGCGCCTTGCGCCGCGCCGCGGTCACCGGGTGGCGCGCGGGATGGCGCAGGATCTCGCCGCCATAGGCGTCGGCGACGATCAGGCCGACCGCCTCGGGGATCAGCGATTGCGGGAAGTCGACCGGCACCGCGAAATAGAGCTGGTCGCACCAGGCGAGATAGTCCGGCCACTTCTGGTCCACGCGCCAGTCCTCGATCGAGGATTTCACTTCGACGATGGTGAGTTCGCCGCTGCCGGCGATCGCCATGATGTCGGCTCGGCGTCCGTCGGGCAGCGGCAGTTCGCGCAACACGGCGCGGCCGGACTGGCGCATCAGGCGGCAGGCACCGCGGCAGACCGCGAGCGTGATGTCAGGACGCGTCTGGCGCGCGATGGCCGGCGTTTCGATCGGCCGTTCACCAGCGGGCACGTCAGCGCCGGACCGGCACGAGACGCGGCAGGGCTTCGTCGAGCGGAAGCTCGGAGGTCGGCTTGAACGTCTGGGCCAGCGCCTCGCCGCGTTTGCGGTCGCGGTCCGATACCTTGTCTCCCGCCTTCTCCCGGACGGCGCGTGCTTCCGGGTGACCTCCACGCTCGGCGAGGAACAGCCACTTGAAGGCTTCCACCGGATCGCTGTTCCCGGCGCTGCCGGTCAACAACATGACGCCGAGCGCCTGCTGCGCCTCGGGCAGTCCCTGCTGTGCGGCGCGGCCGTACCAGAGCTGGGCCTGGACCGGATCGCGCGGCACGCCGGAGCCGGCGAGGTAGGCGTTGGCGAGCTTGAACTGGCCCGACGGCACGCCTGCATTGGCCGCCGCCTGGTACCAGCTCAACGCCGATTTCAGGATCTTCTCGTTGGCGGCCTTGTCGCGCGTGGCCGGCGTGCGCACCGCCATGTCGCCCAGCGCCAGCGCCGCTTCGGGGACGCCGTTCTGCTGGGCCTGGACCAGCCAGCGTTGCGCCGCGGCGGGGTCCTGCTTCACACCCGACCCCTCGGCCAGAGCCAGGCCGTAGCGCAGGGCGGCGAGCATGTGACCCTTCTCGGCGGCCTGGCGGAAGAGATCGGCGGCCCGCGTCGGATCGGCCGAAGCGGGTGGCGCAGTCTCCGCCATCGCCCGCCCCAGCGCGTAGGTCGCGTAGGGGTCACCATCGGCGGCGGCCTTCTCCAGCCAGGCACGGGCCTGGATCAGATCGCGAGGAACGCCCTGGCCGCGAAGATAGATAAGCCCGAGATTGAGTTGCGCGCGACGATTCCCCTGCGCGGCGGCCCTCTCGAAGAGTTCGACCGCACGGGCGGGATTGCGTGCCATGCCGGCGTCGCCCATGGCGAAGACGAGGGCGAGCCGATGCTGGCCTTCGGCCGATCCCGCATCGGCGGCGCGCTGGATCAGGTTCAGCCCTTCGGCCCTGGCCCCGCGATCGATCAGGATCGCACCCAGCCAGGCCGCGGCGTCGGCATTCGACGACGCGAGCGAGCGGAGCTGCCGCTCCGCGGTTGCGGTATCGCCCTGCCGGTACGCCGAGACGGCGGGACGCAGCGGCGCGGCCACGTCCGAGGCGTCGGTGGGTTGCTGGGCTTGCGCGGAAGCGCCCGCGGCAACCAGTGCCGCCACGAGCGCCAGCCGCGCCGCGATCATTTCGTCTTGAACTGGTAGGCGAGCGCTGCCGCCTTTGCCTTCTCGATTTCGTCGGCGGGCAGTTCGCGCGCCGCCTGCTCGAGCGCGAGGTTGGCGTTGGGCACGTTCCAGCGGTCGGCGATCGCGCACCACTTGTAGGCCTCGAAGAGGCTCTTCGGCACGCCCTTGCCCTCGGCATAGGCGCCGGCCAGCGGGATCATGGCCGGGAGATAGCCGCGCTCCGAGGCATCCAGCAGCAGGGGGGTCGCCTTGCTGATGTCGAACAGCTTGGATTCGGCGTTACCGTAGATGTAGAGGCCCAGCAGGAACTGCGCGCGCGGATCGCGCTCCTTGGCGAGGACCTGCAGTTCCTTCTCCGCTGCCACGGGATCGCCTGCCTGCAGGGCCTTGACCGCCTCTTCCATCCCGGCAGTGGCCGGCTGGACCGCGGCGGCCAGCAACAGGGCGGCCCCGGCGAGGGGCAGGAGGGCGCGGACGGAACGAACGAAAGGCACGGACAAGCTCCCGGATGGCGCGGCGGGTATTGGCGGAACGACGGATCGTCTAGCATGGAATTGAGGCCGAAACACGAAACCCGGCAGGCCCATGGGCCGGGGAAGACGGGGAGGAAACATGCTCGAGAAACTTGCGGGCCTGGTGAACGACGACGAAGCGCTGGTGCGACGGGGACGCCATCTGACGGGCGCGTTCCTGGTCGAGGCCCGTCCGCGGTCCTGGCTGATCCATGTACTGAGAGGGCGGATCGAGAAAGTCGAGGAAGGGCCGTTCGTCATGCCGTCCTGGCGCTTCGCCCTGCGCGCCGACGAGGCGGACTGGCAGCGCTTCTGGAAACCGCGTCCGGCGCCGGGCGAGCATGATCTGCTGGCGCTGGTGCGTCGCGGCCGGATGAAGTTCGAGGGCGACCTCCAGCCCCTGATGGCGAACCTGCTCTATCTGAAGGGGGTCCTCGAGGCGCCGCGGGAGCTGGCCACGTCCAGGGGAGCCGCGCAATGACCGCCGCCCTCGAGCCGATCGTCGGTCGCTATCTCTCGCTCGATTTCGAAGGCAGGCGCTACCGCGTCTATTTCGAGGAAGCGGGCGAGGGGATCCCGCTGATCTGCCTGCACACCGCCGGTTCCGACGGCCGGCAGTATCGCGGTGTCCTGAACGACGCCGAGGTGACGAAGCGCTTTCGCGTCATTGCCTTCGACATGCCCCGCCATGGCAAGTCCTCGCCGCCGCACGGTTTCGAGCGCGATGAATATCTACTGACCCGGGATTTCTACACCGCGTTCATCATCGCCTTCGCCGATGCCCTGTCGCTGGAGCGACCGGTGGTCATGGGCTGCTCGATCGGCGGCCGCGTGGTCCTGAACCTCGCTGCGATGCATGCCGATCGCTTTCGCGCCCTGATCGGTCTGCAGGCGTCCGCCCACGTCGCGCCGTACTACGATACGCAGTGGCTGCATCATGCGGACGTCCATGGCGGAGAGGTCTGCGCCGGGATCGTCTCCGGCCTCGTGGGGCCGGACGCCCCGAGTGCCGATCGCTGGGAAACGCTCTGGCACTACATGCAGGGCGGTCCGGGTGTCTTCAAAGGCGACCTGCACTTCTACAAGGTCGACGGGGACCTTCGTCAGCGCATCGCCGCGATCGATGCCCGGCGCTGTCCGCTGTTCCTGCTCACCGGGGAGTATGACTATTCCTGCTCGCCGGCCGAGACCGAGGAGGTCGCCGCCCTGGTGCCGGGCGCGACGTGCATCATCATGCCCGGCCTCGGCCATTTCCCGATGAGCGAGGATCCCGAGCGCTTCCTGGATCACCTGCGGCCGGTGCTCGAGCGGATCGCGAAGTCGGGATAATTGCAGCGAAAAGCGTCGTGTCTGTCGGTTCGGGCGACAGCTACGCCTTGAAAAATATAGGGAAAATCGGGATTTGCGCCAAATGCGCGCGCTCCCTGCGCCCCCTTTTTCGACTATCTTGCGCGGCTCTCATGTAGGAATTATTGAACTTTATGGGAGCCGTCCGGAAGCAGATATGCAATTTTGCAACTAACTGCCTTTCGGGACGGCTGTTACAGTCACTTCGTGAGGCCGGTTTGGTCTCAAATTGCATCGCTGAAGGTTTTTGAAGAACGAGCAAGAGGCAGCGCTTCGACCCAGCGCTCCAACCAGAGAATCCAGAAAGCCCGCCGGCGGCCTCCCAAGCCGCTCATCGAAGCCCCTTCCCACACACCCCAAGGCTTCGATACCCCACACCCAGGCGGGCTCATAAGGAAGGCCGGTCGTTCCCCAAGCGACCGGCCTTTCGTATTTTTCGGCGCGTTCATTCCGTAGTCCCATGAATCTGCAGGCTGGCGGTCATGCAGATCGCTTTCATATATTGCGGCAGAAATGCAATCTCAGATCGACAAAAATGCCTATCTGAGACTTCGTAAATGCAGATAAATAAGGGACTTGCCGATTTTAGATATGCATTTTTGCAAGTTACGCAAAATCGATAGGATGGTAGATTTTTGACAGGACAACTTTCCCAAGTCGGTTTCCATGAAGATTGTCGGATTTCCCGTTGATGTCTCGCGCTCGAAGGACAGCCGCATCCTTCGAGGGCAGCAGATCCGACAGTCACTGATCCAGACCACCCTGGATCTCATCCAGGCCGGCGATGTGGAGCCGAGTTCGGGAGTCATTGCCTCGATTGCGGGCGTTCCGGGACCTGTCCTCTTCCAGCATTTTCCCCATCTCTCGGACCTCTACGAGGCCGCGTTCGACCTGTCGGTCAGCCGGGCCTTCGATCCCGATCGTCCCGTGAATCGGACGGTGCCCCTGGCCAAGCGCACGGCGCTGCTCGTGTCGGACCGGGCCCAGACCTTCGAGCAATGGCTGCCGGTCTGGCACTTCGCCGAGCGCGTGCGCGGCGTGGCACCGGCGGTGAGCCAGGGGATCGCGCATCTCCGCCGGGTGCTCCGGGAGCGCGTTGCGATCTGGTTTGCCGTCGAACTCGACGCGCTCGAGCCCACGGCGCGCGAGCCGGTTCTCGATTCCCTCGACGTGGCCTTCGGGTTCGAGCGCTGGATGAACATGCGCGACCGGCTGCGTCTTTCGCCGATGAATGCTTCGCGCACCTGGCGCTTCGAGGCCGAATCGATCGTCCGGCGGGCCTTTACCGTGTCCGACCATAGCGGCGCTGCCGCCTGAGCGGTGGCCTGCTTCCCGGCAAAATTAAAGGGCGGCGGTATGAACCGCCGCCCCTCCATCTCTTGAAACACTTCCCGACGTCGGAAGCGGCCTAGTTGGCCTTCGCCTGGAACTTCTGATGGCAGGCGCCGCAGGTCTTGCTGACATCGGCGAAGGCCGTCGCCAGCGCCTCGGCATTGCCGGAACCGGCGGCGACCGCGAGCTTGTCGTAGGCGGCGTCAGATGCCTTGCTGGCGGCCTCGAAGCCCGCCCAATCGGTCCAGACCGCGGGGAGGGCGCGCGTGTCGCCCTTGTCCGACCCGGCCGGGAACATCTTCACGAAGGCGGCCTCGAGGGTCTTGAGCTTGGCGGCCTGTTCGACGGCGCCGGCCGTCGGGCCCTTGGCGTCGACGATCGCCTTGATGGCGCGCATCGCGGCGGCCGTCTGCTTGCGGTTGTCCTTGCGCTGGGCGATCACGTCGCCCTGGGCCATCGCGATCGTCGCGCCACCCACCATTGCACCGGCCGCCAGGGCGCCGATCAACGCCACAACCAAAGTCTTCCTCATACGACCATCCCCTTTGAATTACGGTCGGCCGACAATTTATGCCGTACCGACGGTCTATTTGTTGCAGAGGTTGGCGCGGAAAGCGAACGGGCACGGCCCCCACGATCAATCACGACTGCGTGTGCTGGCCCGGCGTAACCCCTGCCCCCCGGGCCCAGGGTTCGACTATGCTCGCCGCTTGCACAGGAGATGACGACCGATGGCCGGCAAGAACGACAAGATCCTCGTCTGGGACGTTCCCGTCCGGTTGTTCCACTGGCTGCTCGTGATCCTGATGGCCTCGTCCTATTTCAGCGGCCGCGCCGGCGGCGACTGGATGCAACTCCACTTCTGGTCGGGTTACGCGATCCTGACGCTGCTGCTCTTCCGCATCGTCTGGGGCTTCGTGGGCAGCAGCACCGCCCGCTTCTCGAACTTCCTCAAGGGCCCGGCGGCAGCGCTCACCCATGTCGCCCATCTCTTCCGCAAGGAAGGGCCGCGCGACGTCGGGCATAACCCGATGGGCGGCGCGATGGTCGTCGTCCTGATCTTTGCCGTGCTGGCCCAGGTCGTGGCCGGTCTTTTCACGGCCGACACCGATACCGGCATGGTGAACGGACCGCTGGCGCTGAAGGTCGCCGACAAATGGGTCGACCGCGCCACGGCCTTCCATGCCTGGTGGATCAACGTGCTGCTGATCCTGGTGGCGGTCCATGTCGCCGCCGTCGCGCTCTATCTGGTCTGGAAGCGGCACAACCTGATCGGGGCGATGATCACCGGCCGCAAGCGGCTCGACCAGGCGGTCGAGCCGGGCCAGCCCGCACCGCGGCTCCGCTTCGCCTCGGGCCGCCTTGCGATGTCTGTCCTGCTGGCCTGTGCCGCCCTGGTCTACTTCATCGTGCGCGCGGGCGGCTGACCTGCTCGCGCGGCCTTGCTGGCCCGAAACCGCCCCTCTAGGGTGGTTGAAACAACAGTGAAATTTGGATTTTGCACCATGAAATTTACCGGTACCGACTCCTACGTTGCCAGCGACGACCTGCGCGTTGCCGTTAACGCGTCCATCTCGCTGCAGCGTCCCCTGCTCATCAAGGGCGAGCCGGGCACCGGCAAGACCGTGCTGGCGCACGAGGTCGCGAAGGCGCTGAACGCCCCGATCATCGAGTGGCACATCAAGTCGACCACCAAGGCGCAGCAGGGCCTCTACGAGTACGACGCGGTCTCGCGCCTGCGCGACAGCCAGCTCGGCGACGAGCGCGTGAAGGACATCGGCAACTACATCAAGCGCGGCAAGATGTGGGAGGCCTTCACCGCCGAAACGCGCCCGATCCTGCTGATCGACGAAATCGACAAGGCCGACATCGAGTTCCCGAACGACCTGCTGCTCGAACTCGATCGCATGCAGTTCTACGTCTACGAGACGCAGCAGACGATCAAGGCCGAGCAGCGCCCGATCGTGATGATCACCTCTAACAACGAGAAGGAGCTGCCGGACGCCTTCCTGCGCCGCTGCTTCTTCCATTACATCCGCTTCCCCGATCGCGAGACGATGACGCAGATCGTCGACGTCCACTTCCCCGACCTGCAGCGCAACCTGCTGCGCGAGGCGCTGAACGTGTTCTACGACATCCGCGAAGTGCCGGGCCTCAAGAAGAAGCCGTCCACGTCCGAGCTGCTCGACTGGCTGAAGCTGCTGATGGTCGAGGACATGTCGCCGGAGTCGCTGCGGTCCAAGGACAGCAAGCAGCTCATCCCGCCGCTGCACGGCGCGCTGCTCAAGAACGAGCAGGACGTGCATCTGTTCGAGCGCCTGGCCTTCATGGCACGGCGGGAGCAGCGCCAGTAATCAACGCTGAGAGGAGAACGCGATGTTCATCAACTTCTTCCTCGAGCTGCGCAACGCCAAGCTGCCGGTGTCCATCAAGGAGTATCTTTCCCTGATGGACGCGATGGACAAGGGAGTGGCCGACTACAGTGTCGACGACTTCTACTATCTGTCGCGCGCCGCGCTGGTGAAGGACGAGCGCAACCTCGACAAGTTCGACCGCGTGTTCGGCACGGTGTTCAAGGGCCTCGAGGCGTTGCCCGCCGAAGGTGTCGCCGCCGAGATCCCCGAGGAATGGCTGCGCAAGCTGGCCGAGAAGCTTCTCACCGAAGAGGAGAAGAAGCAGATCGAGTCGATGGGCGGCTGGGAGAAGCTCATGGAGACGCTGAAGAAGCGTCTCGAGGAGCAGCAGAAGCGCCATCAGGGCGGCAGCAAGTGGATCGGCACCGCCGGCACGTCGCCGTTCGGCGCCTACGGCTTCAATCCCGAGGGGGTGCGCATCGGCCAGGACAAGGGCCGCGAGGGCCGCGCCGTCAAGGTGTGGGACAAGCGCGAGTACAAGAACCTCGACGATACGGTCGAGATCGGCACGCGCAACATCAAGATCGCGCTGCGCCGGCTCCGCAAGTTCGCGCGCGAGGGCGCCGAGGTCGAGCTCGACATGCCCGACACGATCCGCTCGACCGCGCGCAACGCCGGCTACCTCGACATCAAGATGGTGCCGGAGCGGCGCAACAAGGTGAAGCTGCTGATCCTGTTCGATATCGGCGGCTCCATGGACGCCCATATCCGCGTCTGCGAGGAGCTGTTCTCCGCGGCGCGCTCGGAGTTCAAGCACCTCGAGTTCTTCTACTTCCACAACTGCCTCTACGAGAAGCTGTGGAAGGACAATCGCCGCCGCCACGTCGATACCTTCTCGACGCAGCAGATGCTCCATACCTATCCGCCGGACTACAAGATCCTGTTCGTCGGCGACGCCTCGATGAGCCCCTACGAGATCGCCTATCCGGGCGGCTCGGTGGAGCACTGGAACGAGGAGTCGGGACAGACCTGGATCCAGCGTGTGTCCGACACCTATCGCAGCATGGTCTGGTTGAACCCGGTGCCCGAGCGGCACTGGAGCTACACGCCGTCGATCCAGCTCCTGCAGCAGCTCAGCGGCAACCGCATGTTCCCGCTCACGCTGGGCGGCCTCGACAGTGCGATGAAGGAACTCAACAAGTAGGACCGCACCTGCGGCTCACCCCCTCCCGGCCTCCCCCGTATGACGGGGGAGGTGAAAGAGAAGAGACGTCCTCCCCCGTCATACGGGGGAGGTGCCCGAAGGGCGGAGGGGGAGAGCCTCAGCACGGTTCCAGAAATAGGGAGAGATCAAGATGAAGACCGGTCCGGCCGTCGCTGAAATCCTGAAGCGCGAGGGGGTCGAGTATCTCTTCGCCTATCCCGTCAACCACCTGATCGAGCATTGCGCGGCGATCGACATCCGCCCGATCATCGTGCGCCAGGAGCGCATCGGCCTGCACATGGCCGACGCCATGTCGCGCCTGACCAAGGGCCGCAAGATGGGCGTGTTCTGCATGCAGAGCGGCCCGGGGTCGGAGAACGCCTATGGCGGCGTGGCCCAGGCGTTCGGCGAATCGGTGCCGCTGCTGGTCATTCCGGCGGGCTATCCGCGCCGCATCGCGCACGTGCCGCCGAACTTCAATTCGACCATCACCATGGCGCACGTCGCCAAGCATGCCGAGCCGATCACCTCGGGCGCCGACATCGAGAACATCATGCGCCGGGCCTTCAGCCTGCTGCGCAACGGCCGCGGTGCGCCGGTCATCATCGAGTTCCCGGCCGAAGCGAACGTCGAGGAGGCGCCCGAGCCCCTGACCTACGTGCCGGTCGTCGCAACCAAGTACGGTCCCGATCCGGCCGCGGTGAAGGAAGCCGCCAAGGTGCTGGTCGAGGCCAAGCGTCCGGTGATCTACGCCGGCCATGGAGTGCATTGGGCCGAGGCCTATGACGAGCTGAAGGAACTGGCCGAGCTGCTGGCGATTCCGGTCTGCACCTCGCTCCAGGGCAAGAGCAGCTTCGACGAGACCCATCCGCTGTCGCTGGGTTCCGGCGGCCGCGCCTATCCGAGGCAGGTGCGTTACTTCCTCGACAATTGCGACGTGCTGTTCGGCATCGGGTGCTCGTTCACCGAGACGAACTTCGGCATCTCGATGCCGAAGGGCAAGACGGTGATCCACACCACGCTCGATCCCAACCATCTCAACAAGGACGTGCGCGCCCAGTACGGGCTGATCGGCGACGCGAAGCTCGCGCTGCGCGCAATGATCGACGAGTGCAGCAAGCTCGTCGGCGGCAAGAAGCGCGACGCCGCGCCGGTCGTGGCCGAGATCAAGCCGATCGCCGACGCGTGGCTTCAGGAGTGGATGCCCAAGCTCACCAACAACGAGGCGCCGCTCAACCCCTATCGCGTGCTGTGGGACCTGCAGCACACGGTCGACAAGGCCAACACGATCATCACCCACGATGCCGGCAGCCCGCGCGACCAGCTCTCGCCGTTCTGGAAGACGACCGCGCCGCACACCTACATCGGCTGGGGCAAGACCACGCAGCTTGGCTACGGCCTCGGCCTCGCGATGGGCGCCAAGCTCGCCTGTCCGGACAAGCTCTGCATCAACGTGTGGGGCGATGCCGCCATCGGCTTCACCGGCATGGACTTCGAGACGGCGGTGCGCGAGCGCATTCCGATCATGTCGATCCTGCTCAACAACTTCTCGATGGCGATCGAACTGCACATCATGAAGGTGTCGACCGAGAAGTACCGCTCGACCGACATCTCGGGCGACTATGCCGCGATGGCCAAGGCGTTCGGCGGCTACGGCGAGCGCATCACGAAGCCGGAAGACATCATCCCGGCGATCAAGCGTGGCATCGAGCAGACAAAGAAGGGCGTGCCCGTCCTGCTCGAGTTCATCACGTCGAAGGAAGTGACGATCTCGACGCCCAAGTGACACTCGCACCTCGAGTGTCATCCTGAGGCCAACGGCCGAAGGATCTTTCGGACGCAGAAGGATCCCTCGCGGCGCTCGGGATGACAAAGTGTGATCGTTGAGACTAGGCTGCCGGCATGACAAAAATCCTCATGCCGGACGGCGAACACGACGTGGCCGCACACGATGGCCTCTGGATCAGTCCCGTCGATGCCGAGCGCGTTACAGGCTGGACGCTGAAGCCCGAGGGCATGTGCCGCGCCGAACTGTGCATTCCGTTGCCGGCTTCGGCGCTTGCCCCCAACGAAGTCGATCTCGCTGCCTTCTGGACGAAGCTGGGCGGCCCCGTGATCCCGAGCGAGGCGCGCGACGTGTGGGCGCTCGGTGCGCCGCCTGACGAACGCAATGCTGCGCTCGAAGGACTCGAAGCGCCGGATTTCACGCTGCCCGACGTCGACGGCGTGCCGCGTTCGCTGTCGCAGTTGCGAGGCCGGAAGGTCTTCCTCGCCACATGGGCCAGTTGGTGAGGCTGCCGCTTTGACTTGCCCGTGTGGCAGGCCCTCTACGAAGAACTGAAGGACAAGGGGTTCATGGTCGTGGCCGTGGCGCAGGAAAGCCGCGGCGCCGATCACGCGCGTCCGTGGATCGAACAGGCCAAGACTTCCTACTGGCAGTTGATCGACGTCGAGCATCGGCTGGAAGACCTCTACAATCTCGTGAACGTCCCGCAGGCGATCTGGATCGACGAGCAGGGCCGGATCGCACGGCCGCCGGAGAATGCCGGTTCCACCGATCATTTCCGGCGCATGGACCTCAAGACCCGCACGATGACGCCGGAGGACCAGGCCGAACGCCTGGCGGCGCGGCAGGCCTATCTCGACGCGATACGGGCGTGGGTCACGACCGGCGCGCATGCGTTGCCGGCCGATGCGGCGCGCGCGAGCCTGCCGAAGGTGACGCCCGCGATTGCCGAGGCGCGGGCGCGGTTCCGTCTCGGCGTCTGGCTGCGCGCCAACGGCCGTGCGGCCGAGGGCGACCTGCAGATGGCGGAGGCGAGCCGCCTGCATCCCGACTCGTGGAGCCTGTGGCGCCAGGCGGCCGATCTCGACGAGGTCGGCAAGGCGTCGGGCCCCGACTTCTGGAAACGCGTACAGGCGCTGGGCGATCGTCCCTACTATCCGCCACCGAAACTATAGGTTGCGAGCGACACGGAGCCGCCACAATTGGCGATGATTTGAGGCCATCACACCTCCGTGAAAGCGGTGTGGTTGCTTAGGCGTCGCGCTCTCGCTGGGCTAGGCTGGTTCCATATTTCCTGAATAACGGGAGACTGGGATGGCTGTTCTCAACGTCAACGGCAAGGCGGTCGAATACACCGCCGATCCGAACACGCCGCTTCTCTGGGTGCTGCGCGAGCAGCTCGGCCTGACCGGCACCAAGTATGGCTGCGGCATCGCGCAATGCGGCTCCTGCACGGTGCACATCGACGGCGCGCCGGTGCGTGCGTGCCACGTGCCGGTGAATACCGTCGGCACCAAGAAGGTCCTCACCATCGAGGCGCTGGCCGAGAATGGCGTGCTCAACAAGATCCAGAAGGCCTGGGTCGAACTCGACGTGCCCCAGTGCGGCTTCTGCCAGAGCGGCATGGTGATGGCGGCGACGGCGCTGCTGGCTGCGAAGCCCAATCCGACCGACGCCGACATCGATGCGGCGATGACCAACATCTGCCGCTGCGGCACCTACCAGCAGGTACGCGCCGCCATCCACGCCGCGGCGAAGGCGTGAGGGGAGGACGCATCATGACGATCCAGACTTCTCTCGGCCGTCGCGGCTTCCTCGTCAGTGGCGCCGCCGTCGCCGGCGGCTTCTCGCTCGGCTTCCATCTGCCCTTCGACGAGAACGTGGCTCACGCCCAGTCCGTCAAGGAACTGAACGCCTGGGTGGTCATCCATCCGGACGACAAGGTGGTGATCCGCATCGCCCGCTCCGAAATGGGGCAGGGCACGCTCACCGGCCTCTGCCAGCTCGTCGCCGAGGAACTGGAGTGCGACTGGAACAAGGTCGCGTGGGAGTATCCGACCCCCGGCGAGAACCTGAAGCGCAACCGCGTCTGGAGGAACTTCTCGACCGGCGGCAGCCGCGGCATCCGCGAGAGCCAGCAGTATGTCCGCGAGGGCGGCGCCATCGCGCGCGAGATGCTGATCGCGGCGGCGGCCAAGCAGTGGAACGTGCCGGCCTCGGAATGCAGCGCGGCGAACAGCACTATCACGCACAAGGCCTCGGGCAAGACGGTGACCTACGGCGCGGTCGCTGCGGCGGCGTCGGCGCTCGACCCGCCAAAGGAAGTGAAGCTGAAGGATCCGAAGGACTGGAAGATCGCCGGCAAGCCGCTGAAGCGGCTCGACACGGTCGAGAAGGTCACGGGCCAGCAGATGTACGGCATGGACTACACGATGCCGGGCATGCTGAACGCCACCGTGCGCGCCTGCCCGGTGATCACCGGCAAGCTGAAGGACTTCGATGCCAGCAAGGCCGAGAAGATGCCGGGGGTGAAGAAGATTTTCGCGATCGACGGCAACGCCGTCGTGGTCGTGGCCGACACCTACTGGCAGGCCAAGACCGCGCTCGATGCCGTCACCACCAACTGGGACATCGGCGATCTCGGCAAGGTTTCGACCGAGACGATCAACGCGATGCTGAAGGAAGGTCTC
>LSKJ01000786.1 GCA_001557035.1 Rhodospirillaceae bacterium CCH5-H10
ACCGGCGGGAAGACGAAAGCTTCGGCTTTCTTGGTCTTCTCGTTGTGAACGACGCAGGCGCCCGACGCGCCGAGCGATGCCGCCGACGGGAGCGTCACTGCGAGTGCAAAATACATCGCGACCGCTGCATCGGTTGCATTGCCGCCCGCCAGCAGGATATCGCGCCCGATCTCGGCCGCGCGTCCCTCCTCCGCGGTAACGGCCGCGAACGAGGTCCCCTTCGTGACCGGCGAAAGGCCCCGCCTGCTGGCCGTCAATCCAGCCGGGTTCGACGCGTTCTCGTCCCGGTCGCGCTGGCGATCCGTCTCACTAAAGCCACAACCCGTCAGCAGAAAGAGCCCGACAAACGCCGCGTTGCACAATTGACGCGGCCACCGACCGTTCCTAGCCTGCTTCAGCCCCGTGCCGACCTTGTTCAAACGCATCGCCACCCTCTTCTGTCTGACGCTCTTCGCGCTGGCGCCGTTTCGTGCCGCGACGGCTCAGCAAGGTCAACGCCTCAATCTCATCCGCGACGCCGAGATCGAGAGCACGATCCGGACGTTCACCATTCCGATCTGGAAGGCCGCAGGCCTCGATCCCAACGGTGTCGAGATCATGCTCGTCCAGGATGGCTCGCTCAATGCCTTCGTGGCGGGCGGCCAGCGCATCTTCATCAATACCGGCCTGATCATGCGCACGGAGCGGCCGAACCAGTTGATCGGCGTCATGGCCCACGAAAGCGGCCATATCGCCGGCGGTCATCTTGCACGCATGCAGGAAGAACTGCGCAGCCTGTCGACCATGCAGATCCTGGAGACGATCCTGGCCGGCGGTGCCATGGCAGGAGGCGCCGTGGGCGGAGCCGCCGGCGGCGGCGGAGGCCATAGCGGCGGCACCGCACGACCGATGGCGCCGGGTTCGCTCATGTCTTTCCTGAGGTACACCCAGACCCAGGAGAGTGCGGCCGATCAGGCGGCAATCACCTACCTGCAACGCACCGGTCAGTCCCCCAAGGGCACGATCGAATTCCTGCGGTACCTGCAGCGGGAAGAGAAGCTGGCGATCACCCGGCGCGATCCGTACCTCACGACCCATCCCCTGACGCCGGAGCGGATTTCCGCGTTCGAGCAGGCCGCGGCCAACTCGCCCTACACCAATACGCCCGACACGCCGCAGTTCATCATGCTCCACCAGCGCATGGTGGCCAAGCTCTACGGGTTCGTCGCGCCGGACGCTGCGCTGCAACGATACGCCGAGGCCGACCGATCGCTGCCCGCACGCTATGCACGGGCCATCGCCCTCTATCGAAAAGGCGCCCTGGGATCGGCACTGCTGACGATCGACGGCCTTCTCAAGGAATATCCCAACGATCCGTACTTCCACGAAGTGCGGGCCCAGATGCTCTACGAGAATGGCCGCGCCGCCGAATCCCTGGCCTCCTATCGCCGCGCCGTTCAGCTTGCCCCATCCGCAGCGATCCTGAAGATCGACCTCGCGCGTGCCCTGCTCGACGTCAACAGCCCCGGCAACGACCGCGAAGCCATGCGCAATCTCGATCTCGCGATGCAGCAGGAGTCGGGAAACTTCGAACTCTGGCGCCTCATGGCGTCGGGCTATTCCAAACTCAACGATCCGGGTATGACGTCGCTGGCCCGGGCGGAAATGGCGGCCCTCCGGGGGCAGCGGAGCGAGGCACAGACCCATGCCGAGGCTGCGGCGCGCCAGCTCACTGCAGGCACCCCGGCGTGGCAACGCGCACAGGACCTCAAGGCCTACATCAACAGCCGGCCGCGCAAGTAGCCGGCCCTGGAGAACAACAGAATGCGTTCCCTTCTTCTGGCGACACTCGTCGGCCTGATCGTCATTGGCGCGGCGGTCGCGACGCGGACCGCCCTCCCCAAGAT
>LSKJ01000787.1 GCA_001557035.1 Rhodospirillaceae bacterium CCH5-H10
CCGGTGCCGAGCGCTTCTTCTATGAAGGCCGCCACCGCGCTGCGGGAGCGGATGCTCGTGAGATCCTGGCCGGCTTCATCGACCGGACGGACCGGATGCTGCATCTTCTCGACGGCTTCATGCCCGAGTGCCGCTGGCTCGACGACGCAGAGACGCTGGCTTACCTGCATTCCTGCATCTCCACCCGGCGCCAGCGTGTGCGCGTGCCGGAAGTGCCCATGTATCTGGACGGGCTGCTGGCCGATCAGGCCCTAACTGGCGGGCTTGAGCCGAAGCTTGGCGACTGCCACCTGCGGGTGCTCACGATCGTCGGTTTCCCCGGAACGACCACGCCGGGGCTGCTCGAAGAACTCAATCGTCTGGCCTTCGCCTATCGGTGGTCGACGCGGGCGATCCTGCTCGACAAGAAAGACGCCACGCGGCTTCTGACGCGAATCCGCCGTCAGTGGTTCGCCAAGAGGAAGTCCATTGCGGCCATCCTCAAGGAGGTGATGACCAACGAGGCGACGACGCTCGTCGACACCGATGCGCACAACAAGGCGATCGACGCCGATGCTGCCCTGCAGGAACTCGGCTCGGACGCCGTCGGCGCGGCCTACTGTACTGTGACCGTCACGGTATGGGACGAGGATCCGCGCATCGCCGACGAGCGGCTGCGTC
>LSKJ01000079.1 GCA_001557035.1 Rhodospirillaceae bacterium CCH5-H10
GCGCCGACACCGGCTCGTCGCAGATCAGCAGCTTGGGCTCGACGGCGAGCGCGCGGGCGATGCCGATGCGCTGGCGCTGGCCGCCCGAGAACTCGTGCGGGAAGCGGCGCATATGGTCGGGCCGCAGCCCCACCGTCTCCAGCAACTGCACGACGCGGTCTTCCATCGCTTGGCGCGACTTCACCAGCTTATGGATGATCAGCGCCTCGCCGATGATGGCGCCGATCGTGAGGCGCGGATTGAGCGACGCATAGGGATCCTGGAAGATGATCTGCATGTCGCGCCGCATCGCCTGCAGCGCGTTGTGGTCCATCTTCATGACGTTGGCGCCCTGGAACCAGACCTCGCCCGAACTGGGCTCGATCAGGCGCAGGATGCAGCGCCCGGTCGTCGACTTGCCGCAACCGGATTCGCCCACGACGCCCAGGGTCTCGCCGGCCTCGATGTCGAAGCTGACGCCGTCGACGGCATGGACCTTGTCGACCACGCGCGACAGGATCCCACCCCGGATCGCGAAGTGCTTGCGCAGGTCGCGGACCGAGAGAAGCGGCTTGGCGGACTTCGGGGCGGTCTCCGGGGCCGTCCCGGCCGCCTGGGAAGCAACGGGGGCGCTCACAGCACGCACCTCACATAGTGACCCGGCCCGACTTCCTTGAGCGGCGGCACGGCCTGGGTACAGACATCCATGGCGAACTTGCAGCGGGCGGCGAAGCGGCAGCCCGGCGGCGGGTCGAGCAGGTTCGGCACGGTGCCGGCGATGGCTTCCAGCCGCTGCTTCTTCTCGGCCGAGCGGTCGACGCGCGGGATCGAGCGGATCAGGCCCTGCGTGTAGGGATGCCGGGGATTGCCGAACAGCGCCTCGACCGGCGCCTCCTCGACGACCTTGCCGGCATACATGACGGTGACGCGCTGGCAGGTCTCGGCGACCACGCCCATCGCGTGGGTGATCAGCATGATCGCCATGCCGAACCGCTCCTTCATCTCCTGCATCAGCTCCAGGATCTGCGCCTGGATGGTGACGTCGAGGGCGGTGGTCGGCTCGTCGGCGATCAGCAGCTTGGGCTGGCACGACAGCGCCATGGCGATCATCACGCGCTGGCGCATGCCGCCGGAGAACTGGTGCGGATAGTCGTGAACGCGGCGCTGCGGATTGGGAATATCGACCAGCCGCAGCATCTCCGCGGCGCCGGCGATCGCCTGCTTGCGCGACAGCTTCTGGTGCAGCGCGATCACTTCGGCGATCTGGTCGCCCACCGTATAGACCGGATTGAGCGAGGTCATCGGCTCCTGGAAGATGATGGCGATCTCGCGCGCCCTGATCTTGTCCATCTCCTCCATCGAGAGCGGGATCAGGTCCCTGCCCTGCCACAGGATCTGGCCGTCCTCGAAGCGGCCGGGCGGCATGTCGATCAGCTTCAGCACGGAGCGGGCGGTGACGGTCTTGCCGCAGCCCGATTCGCCCACGACGCCCAGCGTCTCGCCACGGTCGATGTGGAGATCGACCCCGTCGACGGCACGCACCATGCCGTCGTCGGTCTTGAACCAGGTCTTGAGACCGCGAATGTCCAGCAGGGGTTCGGTCACGCTACACCAGTCCTAGAGAACGCGTCGCGGATCGAGCGCGTCGCGCAGTCCGTCGCCGATGAAGTTGATCGCCAGCACCGTGATGAAGATCAGCGACCCGGGGAACAGCGCCCAGTGCGGCGCGATGTCGAGATAATCCTTGGCGTCGCGCAGCACGCTGCCCCAGGTCGGCACGTCCGACGGGAAGCCGAGTCCGAGGAACGACAGCGTCGACTCCGCGATGATGGCCGCGGCGACGTCGATGGTCGCAACCACGATCACCGGGCCCAAGGCGTTGGGCAGGATGTGCTGGGTCACCTGGCGGATACGCGAGGCGCCCAGCGCGCGGGCCGCCTCGACGAACTCCTTTTCGCGCAGGGAGAGGAACTGCGCGCGCACCAGACGCGCGGCGGACATCCAGCGCGTGCCGCCGATGACCGCGACGATCAGCACGAAGGCGCCCCCCTCGACGCCCATCACGCCCTTCACCGGCTCCCGGAACAGGTAGATTACCAGCAGCAGCAGCGGCAGCTGCGGCAGCGACAGGAAGAGGTCGGTGACCCACATCAGCGCCGCGTCGACCCGACCGCTCGACATGCCGGCGACGGCGCCGACCAGCACGCCGAAGAAGATGGCGACGACCATCGCCGCGAAACCGACCGCGATCGAGATGCGGCCGCCGTAGATCAGTCGTGACAGCAGGTCCTGCCCCAAGTCGTCGGTACCCAGCGGATGGGCCCAGGACGGCCCCTGCAGCTTGGCGGCGAAGTCGATCTCGTTGATCGGCACGCGCCAGATGAGCGGCCCGGCCAGGACGCCGAACAGGATCAGGCCCAGGGCGAACGCCGAGAACAGCGCCATCCTGTGCCGCCGGAAGCGGCGCCACGCCTCCTGCCAGGGCGAGAAGCCCTGCGCCTTGCGCGCGGCCGGGTTCCCGGCGGGAGCGCTAGCGGAAAGCGATGCGGGGGTCGAGCCAGCCATAAAGGATATCTGCAATGAGGTTGAAGATGACGACCAGGCAGGCCGAGACGAAGGTGACGCCCATGACGACGGGCGTGTCGTTGGAGAGCATCGAGGTGATCAGCAGCGAGCCGATGCCGGGCACGCGGAAGATCTGCTCGGTGACGATGGCGCCGCTGAACACGATGGGCATCTGCAGGGCGACGAGCGTCACCACCGGGATCAGGGCGGTGCGCACGACGTGCCGGGTGATGACCTTGCGCTCGCCGATACCCTTGGACCGCGCCGTGGTGACGTAGTCGAGCCGGATCACGTCGAGCACCGAGGAGCGCACGAAGCGCACCAGCGCGGCGCCCTGGAAGAGGCCGAGCACCGTCACCGGCATGATCGACTGCTTGATGTGCTCCCAGTAGAACGCCCAGCCGGTCGCCGTGATGTCGGCGCGATAGACGAAGGGCAGCCAGTCGAGCTGGATCGAGAAGATCAGGATCAGCACCAGGCCCGTGAAGAAGGTCGGCAGGGAGAAGCCGATGAAGGCGAAGGTGTTGGCGATCTGGTCGAACAGCGAATAGGGCCTGGTTGCCGCCAGCACGCCGACCGGAATGGCGATCAGGATGGCCAGGATCTGCGACGCGCCGATGACGACCAGCGTCACGGGCAGGCGCTGCATGATCAGCGTGCTCACGTCCATGCGGCTGACGAAGGAGAAGCCCCAGTCGCCCTGCAGCAGGGCAAACAGCCAGTGCCAGTAACGCATCCAGATCGGGTCATCGAGACCGAACTTGGCGCGCAGCGCGGCGCGCACCTCGGGCGGAACCGCCGGGTTTGTCGCCAATTCGTCGAAGGGATCTCCCGGCGCCATGGCCAGGAGGGCGAAGAGCACGATGCTGATCCCGAGCAGACTCGGGATCATGATCAGGAGCTTCCGGATTACGTACTGCCTGCTCACGCGATGGACCTGCAAAAAAGAAAGCCCTCCCTGCTTATGCAGGGAGGGCGTTGCGGACTTACGCGTCCTTGAACCAGTCGCTGAGGTCCGAGGTGTTGTTGTCCCAGCCGCTGATGTTGCAGTTGAGCTTCGCGTTCCGCGCCGACACGGTCGGTCGCTGCACGATGCCCATCACGATCTGGTTCTGGATGGCGAGGTCGTTCAACTTGATGAACGAGGCGGCGCGCTTGACCGGATCGAGTTCCACCTCGGTTTCGCGGTAGAGCTTGTCGGCCTCGGGGCTCTGCCAGCGGGTGACGTTGCGGCCCTGCCACTTGTTGGCCTTGCTCGCGGCTTCCCACGAGACGAACTGCAGCATGTGCGTGCCCGGATCGGGCTGGCCCATGGTGGTCGTGTACATCTCGAGGTCGGTGTAGAACTTCGTGTACGTGTCCGGATTGGCCACGTCCGACGAGAAGAAGACCGACGCCGTCACCGACTTCAGTTCGATGTCGATGCCCGCCTTCTGGGCCGCCTGCTTGATGATGGCCTGCGTCTTCTGGCGGGGCTGGTTGATCGAGGTCTGGTAGACGAACTTGAGCTTCTTGCCGTCCTTGGCGCGGATGCCGTCCGAACCCTTCTTCCAGCCGGCCTTCTCGAGGATGTCGTTGGCCTTGTCGACGTTGAACTCGATCGGGTTGTTCTTGGAATCGAAGCGCGACGGCCCGTACAGGAAGTTGCGCGTCGCCGGACCGGTGCGGCCGTAGATGTGGTCCTGGATCGACTTGTTGTCGACCAGCAAAGCCAGCGCCTTTCGCACTTCCGGATCGCTGAGCGTCGGGTGCTTGGTCTTCAGGCTCGACCGCTCGCCGTCGACTTCCGTCCACGGGTCGGTCGTGTTCATGAGCAGGAACTCGATGTTGCCGCCCGGCGTGACCGAGACGCTGCCCTTGCCGCCCTTCTCGAGGCGGGAGAGGATTTCGTCTTCGACCTGCAGGTTCCAGGCGAAGTCGAACTCGCCGGTCTGCAGCACCGCGCGCGCCGCCGAGACGGCATCGCCGCCGCCCTTCATCTCGACCGAGTCGAAGTACGGCTTGTTGGCCTGGTGGTAGTTCGGGTTCATGACGCCCGTCACCAGGTCGCCCGGCTTGAAGTCCTTGAACATGTAGGGGCCGGTGCCGACCGGCTTCAGGTTGGTGGGTGCGTCGCGCGACTTGGCGCCGATGAAGTCGGCGAACAGGTGCTTCGGGATCAGCATGCCGCGCGTGCCGACGAAGGCATCGGCCCAGAACGGCGTCGCCTTCTTGAACGCCACCTTGACGGTGTACTGATCGACCTTCGTGACCGTCACGTCCTGGTAGGAGGCGATCGTGTAGGCCGCCGTGGCCGGATCCTTGGCATATTCCCAGTTGAACACGACGTCGTCGGCCGTGAACGGCTTGCCGTCGTGCCAGGTCACGCCCTGCTTCAGCTTCCAGGTCACCGACATGCCGTCGGCGGCGAGGCCGCCATTCTCCTTGGTCGGGATCTCGGCCGCCAGCTTGGGCTTGAGGTTGCCGTCGGGATCCCATGCCGCCAGCGGCTCGTAGAACAGGCGCGAACCGTCCTGATCCTTGGTGCCGACCGCGAAATGCGGGTTCAGCAGTGTCGGACCCTGCCACCACAGCAGCTTGAGCGGGCCGCCGCCGCCGCGCTTGGTCGGCTTGTAGGTCGAGGCCGGCTGCGCCATCGCCACGCCCGAGGAAACGAGGATCTGGCCGGCGACCGGCGCTCCGATGCCCACCGCCATCATCGCCTGCACGAAGCCACGTCGCGAGAGCTTGCCGGCCTTCACCTTGCCAACGAGGCCACGAATGTCACGTTCGTTCATTTCGAAACTCCCAAGATCGATGCCCTTCCCGATGCCGCCCTCGCTATGCTGCAAGATGCGTGCAATCCTTGATCGTTACAGGCTGTAACGTTGCCGTCAATGACAGCGCTTGCTGCGGGGGAGACACTTAATGGCTTGGATAGCTCTTTTTCTGGCGGGACTCTGCGAAATCGGCTGGCCCGTGGGACTGAAACTCGGCTGGACCGACCAGGGAGCCAGGCCGGGATGGTTGCTTCTCGCCCTCGTTGCCATCGTGGTGAGCGGGGCGCTGCTTATGTGGGCACAACGCACCATCCCGATGGGCACCGCCTATGCCATCTGGACGGGTATCGGCGCCGTCGGTGCCTTCACCGTTGGCATCCTGGCCTTCGGCGACACCGCTTCGACCCTCCGCATCGTCTCGATCGGCCTGATCGTGGCGGGCATCATCGGCCTCAAGCTCGCCTGAAGGAAACAGCCATGAGAATGAAGGACAAGGTGGCGCTGATCACCGGCGCCGCGAGCGGCATGGGTGCAGCCACCGCGCGTCTTTTTGCCCGCGAGGGCGCCAGGGCGGTGGTCGTGGCCGACGTGCTCGATCAGGACGGCGAGGCCGTCGTTGCCGAGATCAGGAAGGCCGGCGGCACAGCAAGCTACGTGCATCTAGACGTCACAAGCGAAGCCCAGTGGCAGGAAGCGGTAGACAAGACCGTGGCCGCCCACGGCGGCCTCAACGTGCTGGTGAACAATGCCGGCATCTCGGGCTCGGCCGCCGAGGACCTTTACGACACGGCACTGTGGCACAAGCTGATGGACATCAATTCGACCGGCGTCTTCCTCGGCATGAAGTACGGCATCGCTGCCATCCGCAAGACCGGCGGGCCGGGCTCGGTCGTCAATCTCTCCTCGATCTCGGGCATCGTCGGCCAGGCCTACATCCATGTCGGCTACAACGCATCGAAGGGCGCCGTACGGCTGATTACCAAGGCGGCGGCGGCGCAGCACGGCAAGGACGGTATCCGGGTAAACTCGGTGCATCCGGGCCTGATGCCGCCGATGCGCACCTCCGGCCGCACCGCCGATCCGGTGCAGCGCGCCAAGACGCTGAAAGGCGTGCCGCTCGGCCGCGCCGGCGAGGTCGACGAAGTGGCCAACGCCATCCTGTTCCTGGCGTCCGACGAATCCTCTTATGTCACCGGCGCCGAACTGGTGGTCGACGGCGGCTGGACGGCGGTCTGAAGTGGCGGAGGAGCCCACGACCGTCCCGCCCTGGAAGGTCCTCGAGTCGACGTACAGCTACCGTGACCGCTGGCTGACCCTGCGCTCCGACACGGTCGAGCTGCCCAACGGCCGGGTGCTATCGCCCTTCCACGTCATCGAGCAGCCCGACTGGAGCACGGCCATCGCCCTCACCCACGACGGCAACGTCGTCCTGGTCGAGGAATATCGCCACGGCGCGGCGCAGACCGTGGTCGAACTGCCCAGCGGCATCATCGAGGGGCCCGGCACGCCGGTCGAGCACATGAAGCGCGAGCTGCTGGAGGAGACCGGCTTCGCCAGTGACGAGTGGCACTCGCTCGGCAGCTTCTTCGCCAATGCGCCGCGCCTCAACAATCGCGTCCACTGCTTCGTGGCGCTCGACGCCCGCAAGGTCGCCGAGCCGAAGCTCGACGACAGCGAGGTGATCGTCACCCACGAAGTCCCGTTTGCCCGTTTCCTGGACGAGCTGCGCGACGGCAGCCGCACCTTCCACGGCTTCCAGGTCGGCACGATGTGGCTGCTGCACACATTCGCCCGAAGGACGAAGGACAAGCGCCTGGCGGCGCTTCTTTCCTGAGACGGGAAGCCTATCGCCGCAGGTCGCGCAGGCGACCGGCGACGGCGCAGGCCATCAGGCCGCCGATGAGCGAGATGTGTTCCATGGCGACGCGGAAATGCGGCGTGCGCTCGGGCTCCTGCATCGTCCAGAACGGATGGGCGAGCAGGATGGCGACCACGAGGAAGCCGCTCAGGATACCGCAGCCCAGCCACAGCCAGCGATCGAACAGGATCATCAGCGAGCCGACGAGCAAGGTCACGACCAGGACCACGTTGAGGATGCCCGCGGGCTCCAGGCGGAGCGCCTTCAGTTCGGCAACGCTGTGCTGGAACTCGATCAGGTGCGCGAGTCCCGCGCTCCAGAACACGAAGGTCAGCACCAGCCGCGCCAGAAACCAGCCGATGCCGCTATCCAGAAAAGCCGCGATGACTTGCGGCATGTCGTTTCGACCCATGTAGGTTCTCCCCCGAGAAGCTGCGGCGGGACCATAAGGCGACAAGCTGTCCCCTTCCACTACCTTCGCTTTCGTGCGTGATTCGGGCATGGGTCGTGAACGACTCGACTAGGGCTACCGCGGCGGCATTTGCCGTCGCCCTGTTTACAGGAGTCTGGTACTTGCGGCCGCCTCCAAGTGGTTCCCGCAATACCGGGACGACACCAGCCACACCCGGTCGAACGATGGGGCGCCAGGGTTAGGAATCTGATGCGCGGTCTTCTCGCTTTTGTTGTCCTGCTGTTGTCTGCCGGCACCGCCGTCGCGCAGCATCAGCACGGCAAGCCGGCCGCCGCGACTCCAGAGGCCTTCACCGCCACGCCGGCCTTCGGGCCGGACGGCACGCTGTGGCTCGTCAGGGCCATGGCCGACAGGATCGTGGTGGTGCGCTCGACCGATCTCGGCAGGACCTTCTCCGAGCCGGTCGCCGTGACGCCGGAGCCGATGAACCTCGACTGGGGGCCCGACGCGCGTGCCCGCATCGTGGTCGATCCCAAAGGCGGCCTCGTCGTCACCTTCGCGATCTTCCAGGACCGCAACTTCAACGGCCGCGCCTTCTACGCACGCTCGAAGGACAATGGTGCGAACTTCAGCAAGCCTGCGCCGATCACCGCCGACACGACCAGCCAGCGCTTCGAGACGGCGGCGGTCGATCCGGCCACGGGCCGCGTCTTCGCCACCTGGCTCGACAAGCGCAACGGTCCGAAGGCGCGCGCCGCCGGGAAACCCTATCCAGGTGCTGCGCTCGCATTCGCCTGGGAGGATGGCGAGGCGGGCTTCGGCCCGACCTCCATCGCGCTCGACAATACCTGCGAGTGCTGCCGCCTCGGCGTCGCCTTCGCCGGTGCCGGCAAGCCGGCGGTGGTGTTCCGCAACATCTTTCCGGGCTCGGTCCGCGACCATGGCGTCGTCACCTTCAGGGACGAGAAGACGCCCGGCCCGGTGCGCCGCGTCAGCGCCGACGACTGGAAGATCGAGGCCTGCCCGCACCATGGGCCGAGCATCGCGATCCTGCCCGACGGCTCCTATCACGTCGCCTGGTTCACCGCCGGCTCGGCGCGCAAGGGACTGTTTTATGCCCGCGCCGACAATGGCGACACGCCGTTCGGCGCACCGCGGGCGCTCTCCACCGCGAAGCGCCAGCCGGCGCGGCCGTATCTCTTGGCCAATGGCACTGCGCTCCATCTCGTCTGGAAGGAGTTCGACGGGAACAAATCCATGGTGCGCTGGCAGATGAGCCAGGACAGCGGCCGCCAGTGGAGCGAGCCGCGCACCGTTGCCGACACCGCGGACGCCTCGGACCATCCGCTGCTCGTCGCCCATGCGGGCCGTGCCTATCTTTCGTGGCTCACCAAGGCCGACGGCTATCGCCTGATCCCGCTCGAGGGCCAGCCATGATCCGCACTCTTCTCGTCGCTCTCGTGCTCACGGTCGCTTCGGCCGGCGCGCAGGCCGCCGATCTGCACTCCTTCGGCCGGGGAAGCTGGTCCAAGCTCCGTGCCGCCCACGACGGCCAGCCGACCGTCGTGCATTTCTGGGGCCTCACCTGCGCCCCCTGCCTCGTCGAGATGCCTGAGTGGGGCAAGCTGAGTGCGGAGCGACCCGACATGCGCCTCGTGATGGTGGCGGCCGATCCGGTGCCGCAGGATCCGGCCCGTGTGAACGACATGCTGGCCCGTGCCGATCTCGCCAAAATAGAGAACTGGGCCTTCACCGACCGCTTCAACGAGCGACTGCGCTACGAGATCGATCCCGCCTGGGCCGGCGAGCTGCCGCGCACCCTGCTGATCGACCGCGACGGCAAGGAAACGGTGCTGACCGGCGTCGCCGATCTCGCCGAAGTCCGCGCCTGGCTCGACGCCCAGAAGAAGCGCTGATCACCCGAATTAATTCATCAGGAGTCCGTTCAATGTTTGCCCGCCGTCTCTTCCTCGCCGCCGCCGTCTCGCTTCTCGCGCTCCCCGCCACTGCTCAAGACTACAAACTTGGCTCTCTCGAGATCACCACGCCGTGGACGCGCGCCACCGCTCCGACCGCCCGCACCGGCGGCGGTTTCATGACCATCACCAACAAGGGCACGACGGCCGACAGGCTGGTCTCCGCCCGCAGCACCGTGTCCGACAAGGTCGAGATCCACGAGATGCAGATGGACGGCAGCGTCATGCGCATGCGCGAACTCGCCAAGGGCCTCGACATCCCGCCGGGCGCCACCGTCATGCTGAAACCCGGCAGCTATCACATCATGTTCATGGAACTGAAGGCGCCGCTCGCCAAGGACGCCAAGGTGCCGGTGACTCTGGTCTTCGAGAAAGCCGGCAGCATCGACGTGCAGCTCAACGTCCAAGCGATGGGAGCCATGCCGCAAGGGCACGGCAAGAATTAGAGCCTCAATGGAGCGCGCAACTCCAGTTGCGCTCAAGCTTCACCGATCGGCAAGGCATGAGCGCCACTGGAGTGGCGCGCTCCATTGATCGTCTTCGCTCCGTCGAAACTTACATCGCCTTCAGCAGCTCGATCGCGATGAGCACCATGCCGATGACCGACACGAACCACGCAAGCGTGCGCAGCCAGGCGATGCCGGCGACGTAGATCACGGCGTAGGCGGCGCGGCCCCAGAAGAAGATCGCCGCGCCCATCGCCGTCATGGCGTTGGCCTTGCCGGCAACGGCTGCAACCAGCACCAGTGCCGCGAACAGCACCATGTTCTCGACCATGTTGAGATGGGCACGCTTGGCGCGTCCGGCCCAGCCCTTGATCTCGGGCAGGCCTTCGCGGTTGCCGGCCAGCGTGGGCAGCCCGACCGCCCGGTTGGCGCCCGTCGCCGCCACCAGCATCTGGACGAACGTCAGGATCACGGAGAGGAGGAGGTACTTCAGGTCCGGAGACATCTTGTGTTTCTCCCGTTGTTATTTGGTCCCGAAGAGACGGTCGCCCGCATCGCCGAGCCCGGGAACAATATACCCGTGATCGTTGAGCTTTGCATCGATCGCTGCCGCGAAGACCGGAACGTCGGGATGGACCTCGGCGAAGGTCCGCGCCCCCTGCTCCGAGCCCAGCACGCAGATGAACTTGATCCGCCTGGCGCCGGACTCCTTCAGCCGATCGACGGCGGCAATGGCCGAATGAGCGGTCGCCAGCATCGGGTCGCAGACGATGACGTCGCGGTCGGAAATGTCCTGCGGGATCTTCAGGTAATACTCGACCGCCTGCAGCGTGCGCGGGTCGCGATAGAGACCGACATGGCCGACGCGCGCCAGCGGCACCAGGTCGATGACGCCCTCGGCGAGACCGAGCCCGGCGCGCAGGATCGGCACGACGACCAGCTTCTTGCCGTCGAGCATCGGCGCGTCCATCGCCTCGATCGGCGTCTCGATGCGGGCATTCACCACCGGGAGATCGCGCGTGGCATCGTAGCCCAGCAGCAGGCCGATCTCGCGCAGCAGGCGGCGAAAATTCGTGCTCGACGTCGCCTTGTCGCGCAGCTTGGTGAGCTTGTGCTGCACCAGCGGATGCGACACGACATGGATCGAGTGCGGCAATGACATCGTCTTCTCCCCAAAATCCCTAGAATACCGTGCCGTCGCTTTCGACGGTGATGGGCGGTCCGCCGCCGGGACGGCGCTCCGCGGCCAGCCGGCGTCCCGCAAACCACGTGCCGGCTTCCAGCACCTTCACCAGCGGCAGGCGCTCCGGATCCATACCCAGATGCAGGCGGACATGCTCGGCGATCTGGTCGAGCAGCGCCACGGTGAGCGCCCGCCATTCCACGATCGCCTCGTCGCCCGGCGCGAAGCTCTTCTCCAGCAGCACGCGCTGCTTCGGTCGCAGCGCGCCGGCATCGACCAGCAGGCCGCCGTTCCGATACTCCGGCAGGCCGGTCAGCGCATCGAGCGCCGCGACCTTCAGGCCCGCCCCCTCGATCGGCTCGACCAGCGAATAGCTCATCCACTGCGAGAGTTTGTGGAACGGCACGAGTCCGACCGTCGGATGCTCCCACACGTCGCCGCGCGGTGAAGGCCAGATCGGCGAGAGCCTGTCGAGCACGGCGGCCAGGATGGCTTCGGCCTTCACCTCGCCGCCGCCCGTTGCGCTGCCCACCACAATGTCAAACAGCGCGCCCGGCCGCTCCAGCCCGACACCGCCCAGCTTGCGCAGCAGTTCGGCGCGGCCCTCGAGGCCCAGCAGCGGATTGTGCGCCTTCACTTGGAAGCCCATGGCGATGTCCATGGGCGTGAGCGTCGCCAAGCGATCGGCATCGACCCTCAGCGGATCGCCTTTGGCGTCGCGGCTGAAGGCTCCGTTGGCGAACATGTGAAGGCTGGCGACGCCCAGCCCCTCGGAACGGGCATAGGTTTCGCCTGTGCCCGGCTCGCGATAGCTCCAGTCAGGGCCGGCGCCGGCGTCGAGCAGGACGGACACGACCGCGAGGTCCATGCGGCGGCGCGCGATCTCCTCAGGCGGCAGGCCGTTCAGTCGCTCGGCCAGCGCGCTCCAACGATCGCGACCTCCCGCCTCGAAATGCCGCCAGCGCGAATGGAACGGGATCGCCGCGGGATCCGGAAAGCGTTCGCGCGTGACGGCGAGCGTCGCCTGCACCGCCGCCTCCAGACCGTTCGCATCGAGCTGGAACCACTGCGACTGCCCGTCCACGACATACTTCAGGACCTTGGCTGCCCGTTCGCGGATGGCGACGGGCGTGCGCAGGTAAGCGAGATCGTTTCTCAAGATGCCCGACCAGTAGCCAGTGTCACCCTGAGCGAAGCGAAGGATCCTTCGCTCCGCTCAGGATGACAAGAATGGAGCGCGCCACTCCAGTGGCGCATCATGCGCTTGAATGCCAATGAGTCACTCATCGAGGCCACGCCCCTTGGCGCGCGCCAGCTCGTTGGAGCCGGGCTTGGTCGGACTGAAGTAGCCGGCGGCCTTCTTGGCATCCATCTCGACCAGCGCGTCGGCGGGGATCAGGTGCTCGGGGATCGGCACCTGCTCGACGATCTCGATGCCCTGCTCACGCAGCGCGTCGGACTTCATGTTGCTCATCGAGGCGAAGCGGTCGATGCGGCTGACGCCCAGCCAGTGGAAGATATCGGGCATCAACTCCTGGAAGCGCATGTCCTGCACGCCCGCCACGCATTCGGTGCGGTTGAAGTACTGCGCCGCCGAATCGCCGCCCGGCTGGCGCTTGCGGGCGTTGTAGACGAGGAACTTCGTCACCTCGCCCAGCGCCCGTCCTTCCTTGCGATTGTAGATGACGACACCGACGCCGCCGCGCTGGGCCATGTCGATGCAGATCTCGATGCCGTGCGCGAGATAGGGCCGGCAGGTGCAGATATCGGAGCCGAACACGTCGGAACCGTTGCATTCGTCGTGGAGGCGGCAGGCGATCCTCGTCTCCTGCTTGCCGAGCTTCGACACGTCGCCGAAGAAATAGACCGTGGCACCGCCGATCGGCGGCAGGAACAGTTCGAGGTCGGGCCGCGTCACCAACTCGGTGTACATGCCGCCGGTCTGCTCGAAGAGCGTGCGGCGCAGGTCGGTCTCCTTGACGCCGAAACGCTCGGCGATGCCGGGCAGCCACCAGACCGGCTCGATCGCGGCCTTGGTCACCTTCACGTCGCCGGTGCCGCTCAGGATGTCGTTGTCGGGCTTCAGCCGGCCGGCCGCCAGGGCCTCCATGATCTCCGGCATGTTCACATGCGCCTTGGTGATCGCGATGGTTGGGCGAATGTCCCAGCCGGCGGCCAGCTTGTCGGCGAAGACCTCGGAGACCATGTGCCCCCAGGGATCGAGCGACACGATCTTCTTCGGGTTGAACCAAGCCTCGAAGGGCCCGATACGCTCGGCCGGCGAGGTGTTGGTGAGGTCCGGCCTGTGATCGGCCTTCAGTTCCTGGGCCGCGATCGCCAGGGCGCGATAGATGCCGTAGCTGCCGGAATGGACACCGATGACGTTGCGGTGCGACCCGAGGCCAACCGTCCCGACGACGGGACCTCGCACGGCGGGGTCGCGCGCGCCCCAGACCACCGGGGGAGCCGGCTGGCCGCCCTGGCTGGGATGAGTGTTCAGTCTGATATGCGCCATCTGCTTTCCGGTCCTCTGGGAGCGGGAAAGCGAGGAAGCTTACAGCGGCAGCATGACCAAAGAAAGACCGTGTCCGATCCCGCCACGATGGCTGCAGAAAATCAGACCCCCTTCGCCGCGAGGTCGATGGCGCGGCGGTACATGGTCATGGCGGCTTCGGGGGTGTTGTAGCCGGCGTGCGCCGTCAGCGTGACGTTGTCCAGCGCGAGCAGCGGCTCGTCCGGCGGCGTCGGCTCCTTGCCGAAAACGTCGGTCGCGTAGTGGCCGACTCGGCCGGAGCGCAGCAGGTCGATCAGCGCCGGCTCATCGACGAGCCCCGCACGCGCCGTATTGACGATGATGACACCCGGCTTCGTCTTTTCCAGATTCGCGCGATCGAGGAAGCCGCGCGTTGCGTCGTTCAGCGCGAGGTGCAGGCTCACGATGTCGGACTGGGCCAGCAGGTCGTCGATCGGCACCGATCCACCCGCAACGGGCGAGCGATTGTAGGCAATCAC
>LSKJ01000788.1 GCA_001557035.1 Rhodospirillaceae bacterium CCH5-H10
GATCGGACTCGCGCCGTTCGCCGTTGCGACGGTGCTGAGCGCGCGGTTGTTGCGCGGCGAGCCACGGACACCGAAACTGGATCAATAGAAGAGGGAGAGAGAAGACTATGGCGAACATGCTGAAGGACAAGGTCGTGCTGGTGACCGGCGCGGGCGGCGGCATCGGCCGTGAGATGGCGCTGCTGGCGGCCCGCGAGGGCGCCAAGGTCGTGGTCAACGATCTCGGCGGCGCGGTCGACGGTGAGGGCAGCGGCAGCGCGACGGCGGCGGAGAAGGTCGTCGAGGAGATCAAGGCGGCCGGCGGCCATGCCGTCCCGAACGGCGACAGCGTGTCAGACCCGGCTGGCGCCGAGCGCATGGTCAAGGCGGCGGTGGAGAATTTCGGCCGCATCGACGGCGTCATCAACAATGCCGGCATCCTGCGCGACCGCATCTTCCATCGCATGAGCCACATGGACTGGAAGATGGTCATCGACGTCCATCTGAATGGCTCGTTCAACACCAGCCGCGCCGCCGCCAACTATTTCAAGGAGCAGAAGTCGGGCGCCTTCGTGCACTTCACCTCGACCTCCGGCCTCGTCGGCAATTTCGGCCAGGCCAACTATTCGGCGGCCAAGATGGGCATCATCGGCCTGTCGCGCTCGATCGCGCTCGACATGGCGGCGTTCAACGTCCGCTCGAACTGCATCTCGCCGTTCGCCTGGACGCGCATGATCGGCACCATCCCCGCCGATACCGAGGCGCAGAAGGCGCGCCTGGAGCGCTCCAAGAAGATGACGCCGGCCAAGATCGCGCCGATGGCCGTCTACCTGCTGTCGGACTCCGCACAGGAGCAGGGCATCACCTCGCAGATCTTCGGGGTGCGCATGAACGAGATCATGCTGTTCAACGCCAACCGCCCGGTACGCTCCGTGCATAACTCCGAGGGCTGGACCCTGGAGGACATCGCCGAGCACGCCGTGCCGTCGATGAAGCCCTACTTCACCGACCTGAAGCGCTCGCCCGAGTACTTCACCTGGGATCCGATCTGAGAACGGGAGACTGATGACGATGGCCGCCGAGAGCATGAAGAACGAGCCCAGGATCGACCCCAAGGAGATCCTCGAGGGCATCGTCGAGTGGATCGAGATCGAGAGCCCGAGCCACGATGCGAAGGCGGTCAACGTCATGGTCGACAAGGTCGAGGGCCAGTTCCGGGACCTCGGCCTCGACCTCGATCGCACGCCGGGCCGCGACGGCTTCGGCGACATCCTCGAGGCGAAGACCCCGGCCGGATGGAGCACGGGGCAGGGCAAGGGCATCCTGGTCCTTGCCCATCTGGACACGGTCCATCCGCTCGGGATGAAGGAGAAGGAGCTGAAGATCCGCCAGGAAGGCGACAGCGTCTTCGGTCCCGGCATCTACGACATGAAGGCGGGCGGCTATATCGCCTACTACGCGCTGCGCCACCTGATTCGCCAGGGCAAGCGCACCAAGCTGCCCGTGACCTTCCTGTTCATCCCGGAAGAGGAAGTCGGCAGCCCCACTTCGCGCGCCCGCATCGAGGAAGCCGCCCGGGGCCACAAGTACGCACTGGTGATGGAGCCGGGCCGCGACGGCGACAAGGTCGTGACCTCACGCAAGGGCGTCGGCCGCTTCACGCTCACGGCCAAGGGCCGTGCCGCCCATGCCGGCGTGCGCCACGAGGACGGCCGCAGCGCCATCCTGGAAATCGCCCGGCAGATCGTCCGCATCGAGGAGAAGACCGATTACGCCCGCGGCATCACCTGCAATGTCGGCCTGATCCGTGGCGGCTCGGGCGTCAACGTGACGCCGGCCGAATGCACGATCGATGTGGACCTGCGCGTGCCCAGCATGCAACTCGCGGAGGAGATGACGCACTGGTTCCTGAACCTCGAACCGATCGGCAAGGAAGTCGAGCTGACGGTCGAGGGCGGCATGAACCGGCCGCCCTACCAGAAGGATGCGGGCATCACCGATCTCTTCCAGAAGGCACAGGCGATCTATCGCGAGATCGGCAAGGAACTGAATGACGTGCCGCTGACCGGCGGCGGCAGCGACGGTAACTTCACCGCCGCGCTCGGCATTCCGACGCTCGACGGCCTCGGCGCCGACGGCAAGGGCGCCCACGCCATCACCGAGCAGATCTACTACTCGTCGCTGCAGCCGCGCACCTACCTGTGTGCCCGCCTGCTGGAGACGCTGGAGTAGGACTCATCGGAGCGCGCCACTCCAGTGGCGCTCAAGCGTCCTCAATCGACGGGACGTGAGCGCCACTGGAGTGGCGCGCTCCATTGTTCGATCCGGGCCTAGTACGCCGCCGTGAAGCGCTTGCGGAGGTGCTTGGGCTTCTCGATCTCGTTCACGATGGCGACCGCGAAGTCCTCGCGGCTGATTCGGCTCTCGCCGTTCTTGTCTTCCAGCAGCTGATCCTTGCCGAGCCGGAACTTGCCGGTGCGCTCGCCGGGCTGGATCGAGGCGGGCGGCGAGATGGCCGTCCAGTCGAGATCCTTGATCTTGCGTACTTCCTCCAGCGCCAGCGATGCGGGCTTGGAAGTCGGCGGCTGGATGCCGCGATCGGCCATATGGTCGAGATGGGTGCGGCCGTCGGCACGCAACAGGCTGCCAGCGCCAACCACAAAGAAGACGCGCTTCACGCCGCTGGCGCGCACGGCCTCCAGCACGTGATGGACGCTGGCCTCGTTCCACTTCACCGAGGCCACGACGATGTCGTGACCCTTCAGGATCGACGCCATCGACACGGCGTCGGTGGTGCTGCCCTGCCGGACGGTCATGCCGGGGCGCGGCTTCAGCTTCGATGCGTCGCGCGTGATGGCGGTGACGCTGTGTTTGCGGGACAGCGCCTCGTCGAGGACGTGGCTGCCGATGTTGCCCGTTGAGCCGATGAGGGCGATGGTCGTCATTCTGGCGTTTCCTTCATGAGATCGCGCAGGGCCGCGACCGTTTCGGCCGGCGCCTCCTGGGGGACGTTGTGGCCGATGCGCGGCAGCATGCGCCGCTCGTATCCGCCGGTAAACTTCTCGGATTGCCCGTCGCGATCGGACGCGGGGCCCACGCCGTCGGCGGCGCCGTGGAGATTGATGGTGGGCACCGCGATCGCCGGCTGCTTTGCCAGCTGCGCCTCGAGCGGCTCCAGCATCGGATCGCCCTTGGTATAGCCGTAGCGGTGCCGATAGGACTGGATCACCACGTCGACGAAGTCGGGATTGTCGAATGAGGACGCCGTCCTCTCGAATGTCGCCTCGTCGAACGTCCATTCCGGCGACCACAGTTTCCACAGGAGCCGGCAGACGTCGCGGCGGTCCTTCGTCAGGCCCGCGCGGCCGCGCTCCGTGTTGAAGTAGTACTGGTACCAGAGCCGATGCTCGGCGGCGGCCGGCGCCGGCTCGACCGAGGCGGCGATGTTCTGGAGATTGTAGCCGGTGCAGCTCACGAGGCAGCGCACCTGCCCGGGCCACAGCGCGGCGACGATGCAGGCGGCCCGGCCGCCCCAGTCGTAGCCCGCCAGAGCCGCGCGCCCGATGCCGAGCGCCTTCATGAACTGGTGGAGGTCGTGGCCCAGCGCGGCCTGCTCGCCCGAGCGCAGCGTGTCCGGGGACAGGAAGCGGGTGGGACCGTAGCCACGCAGATACGGCACCAGCACCCGGTTGCCGTCGGCCGCCAGCGCCGGCGCCACCTCATCGTAGGCGCGCACGTCGTAGGGAAAGCCATGCAGCAGGATAACCGGCGCACCGTCGGGCGGGCCGTGTTCCTCGTAGGCGACGTCGAGGACGTCGGTGCGGACGGATTTGCGTTGCATCCACCGACATATAGCTGCACCCAGCCGGCGTTGACAGTCGCCCGTGCCGCGACCAGCCTCGCAGAATGAGCCGGATCGGCGAATTCCTGACCCTGGCGCAGACGCGGAGGCTCGGCGCCCGGTCGAACCTGATGGGCGCGCTCCTGGTGATGCATGCCTGGGGGCTGATTGCGGCCGCCATGGCTCTCTTCGCCTGGTGGCCCAATCCATTCACGTTTCTGCTGGGGGTCATGGTGATCGGCGGCCGCCAGCTCGGCATCGCCATCCTGATGCACGACGCCGCGCACGGGCTGCTATTCGCGGATCGTCGCCTCAACGACCGGATCGGGAGCTGGCTCTGCGCCTTCCCGGTTTTCACCAGTCTCGCGCTCTACCGGCCCTACCATCTGCGGCATCACCGCTTCACCCAGCAGCCACAGGATCCCGATCTCGGTCTGTCGGCGGCATTCCCGACCAGCCGCACCAGCCTTCGGCGCAAGATCGTCCGCGATCTCACGGGGCAGACCGCTTTCCTGCGGCGCGGCGAGCAACTGCGCCGCGCTCTCGGACCCGCCGATGCGCCGCTCGCCGTGCAACTGGGCAACCTCTGGCGCAGGGAGAAGGGGCCGCTGGTCGCGAACGCTGTCCTGTTGGCCGTGCTCTCGGCCCTCGGATACTGGTGGCTATACCCCGTGATGTGGCTGCTGCCGCTCGCCACCTGGTATCAGCTCGTGAGCCGCATCCGGAACATCGCCGAGCATGCCGTGGTGCCGGACAACGACGATCCGTTGCGCAACACCAGGACGACCTACGCCAACCCCCTGATGCGGCTGCTGGTGGCGCCCTACTGGGTGAACTACCACCTCGAACATCATCTGTTCATGTTCGTGCCTTGCTGGCGCCTGCCGCAGGCGCATCGAGCCCTGATCGAGGCCGGTCGCGGCCCGTCGATGGAGCTGAAGCCCGGCTATCTCGCCGTCCTGAAGGCCGCGACCACGGGCGCATCGGGTAGTGGCGGCCGAGGCCCCGGCGAACGCACGGCCCAGCACATCTGATCGATGCGGCAAGGAAAAAGGCGGTCCGTGCGGACCGCCTTCTCGTCTCTCGCCGTCTGACCTGCTTTGGCTACTGAGCGGGGCAGGGGAAGATGTTCATCTCCGGGCCGAGATCGTACGGCGGCGGCACCTGCGAAAGCGCCGAGACCTTCGGATCCATCGCCCAGTCGAAGGCGCGCTTGCCGCGGGAGCAGAATTCCTTGTCCGTCGGCGCGCGCTGCGCCGTGCGGTTGGCGATCTCGGTCACCAGCACGTCGGTGTTGAAGCGCTTGCGGCCGGCCATCTGCGAGAGCGAGCGGGCATTGGTCGCGAACTCGGCTTTGAACTTGCCGACGAAGTCGGCGTAAACCTGCTCATACGCGCGGCGTCCACCGGGGCCCTGGCACTGCAGTGTCACGACCTGCAGTTCCTGCTGCACCATGCGGGCGCGGACGATCGACAGGTCGGCTTCGTTGTAGCAGATGGCC
>LSKJ01000789.1 GCA_001557035.1 Rhodospirillaceae bacterium CCH5-H10
CCTGCGCCTGGATCGACACGTCGAGCCCAAGCTGCTGATCTGCGACGAGCCGGTGTCGGCGCTCGACGTGTCGATCCAGGCGCAGGTGATCAACCTGCTGGAAGATCTTCAGGAGCAGTTCGGCCTCACCTATCTCTTCATCGCCCACGATCTCAGCGTGGTGGAGCACATCTCGACGCGCATCGCGGTGATGTATCTCGGCCGCGTGGTCGAGATCGCGCCGGCGGCCGAACTCTACGACACGCCGATCCATCCCTATTCGGAAGCGCTACTGTCGGCCGTGCCGATCCCCGATCCGACGGTCAAGCGCAAGCGCATTATGCTGCAGGGCGACGTGCCCAACCCGATCCGTCCGCCCTCGGGCTGCCACTTCCACACCCGCTGCCCGATCGCGCGCCCCGACTGCTCACAGCGTGCGCCGGTGCTCGAAGAGAAGCGCCCGGGTCATTGGGCGGCGTGTCACTACAGGGACTAGCGCTGGTCCCTTTCGCAAGTGGGAGACGCCGGCTAGAAGTCTGACCCCAACCGGCGAGGCTCCCATGTCAGAGGACGGCAAGAAGGCCACGAGTGCGATCCTCACCGAGAATGAGGAGGCGCTCTTCCAGATCATGAAGATCGTCATTGCGACCGTTGCGGCGGGCGACCCGGTCAAGGGCAAGCAGCTGGACGATCAGCTCACCTATCTGAAGAACGCCTTCTACTCGAACGGGAAGAAGAAGGCGGCGATCATGACGGAATCGATCCGGATCGCAGCCTTCGCATCGAGCCGCGATGCCGCTCGTCTGGCAGGCCTGCGAGAAAGCTCGAAGGCAAATTCGTAGGACGCGCCTTTGGTGCCCCCGGCCGGACTCGAACCGGCACGGTTCTTTCGAAACAGGCGAATAGTGAAGCCGTCAGCATTGTTTACCGATCGGAGCTTCTGGACGCGCAAAGCCCCGTGCTTCTTCAGGAAGACGATGAAATCGGCGGGCGGTGGTCAGTCAGGATGCGCGAGTATCGAAACCCGGGCGGCCTGGGTCGTCGCTGGCGATATCGGAAAAGCACGAAAAAGCGGGCTCTTGGGTTGGTTTGTGGGGCTGGATTGCAATGCGCAACTATAACTGCGCATAAAGTATATCTTGCGCATATTTTTGAATATTGCGTATTAATGAGCTATATTGCGATTAAAGGATATGCGCAATTATGGCCAAGTCATTTGATCAGGAGGGACTGAACGAGATCGTCGAAATCGTTCAAGAGCAGGGGCAAGAGGGGATCGCTGCTCCGGCAATCCTGCGGGCGATGGCATCGCCACCGCCGATGCGGACCCTGCAGTTTCGTCTCAAGCACCTGGTCGAACAGCAACGCCTTATCAAGCAGGGCGAGCGGCGTGGGACGCGCTACGTCGCAACGCGCAATGTGCGAGCTGTAGGCACGGCCATCGGAGGCGATGAAGCGAACGCAGCTGCCGAAGTCACTGCGGTACTGCCGCTGTCCACCGCAGGACTCAAAATCCAGCGATATGTCAGTCAAGCCGTAGGGGCGCGCAAGCCCGTGGGATATGACCGCCGCTTCCTCGACGCCTATCGTCCGAATGAAACATTCTACCTGACGCAATCAGAGCGCACGCGCCTGCGTGAAGTCGGTACGCAGCAGATTGCGCAGCAGCCTGCGGGTACGTACGCGAAGCAGATCCTCAGCAGACTGCTCATCGACCTCGCCTGGAATTCCAGCCGCCTCGAGGGCAACACCTACTCGCTGCTGGATACAAGGCGGCTGATCGATCTCGGCCAGGAAGCCAAGGGCAAGGGTCGCCTCGAAGCGCAGATGATCCTGAACCACAAAGACGCCATCGAGTTTCTCGTAGGCGGCGCGGAAGATATCGGCTTCAACCGCATGACCATTCTCAACTTGCATGCACTGTTGGCCAATAATCTCCTTGCCGACCCGGACGCGGCCGGAAGACTTCGGCGCATTCCTGTCTTCATCGACAGCTCTGCCTTTCATCCATTGGAAGTGCCGCAGCTCATTGACGAACGCTTCCAGGACATCCTGGCCAAGTCGAGCAGCATCACCGACCCTTTCGAGCAGGCCTTCTTCGTAATGGTGCAGATTCCCTACCTGCAGCCCTTCGATGACGTAAACAAGCGCGTGTCCCGACTTGCTGCGAACATGCCGATGATCCGAGGCAATCTCGCGCCGCTGTCCTTCACCGATGTCCCGCGGGAATCGTATATTCGGGCATTGCTCGGCGTCTACGAGCTGCGCCGTACCGAGATGCTGCGCGATGTGTTCATCTGGGCCTATGAGCGCTCGGCTGATCGATACAAGGCCGTAAGGCAATCACTGGGAGAGCCGGATGCGTTCCGGATGCAGTATCGTTCCGAACTGCGCGACGTTGTCGGCAGTGTCGTACGCTCGGGCGTGAGCAAGAAACAAACAACGGCCCATCTTGCCAAGTGGGCCAAGGCCAAGATCCCGAAAGCGGATCGCGACAAATTCATTGAAACTGCCGAAAGCGAATTGCTCGGACTGCACGAAGGGAATTTCGCGCGGTACCAGCTCAGGCCTTCGGAATTTCAGGCCTGGCAGAAAATCTGGAACGCCTGAGAGGACGCCTGCCAAGGCTCCGGTAACGCACCCGTCTATTGGGGCATTCGAGCACTTGGTGCCCCCGGCCGGACTCGAACCGGCACGATCCTTTCGGATCAAGCGATTTTAAGTCGCTGGCGTCTACCAATTCCGCCACGGGGGCCCCGCGGGGCGACCATAGTCAGGGTCGATTCCCGTGTCATCCGGTGCGTCGGCAGCCCAAGGATCCTTCGCTGCGCTCAGGATGACACCTGTTTGCAGGGTCGCACTGCGTCGACCTCGACAATCGTGTCATCCTGAGCGCAGCGAAGGATCCTTTCTCCGTTCTTTACTCGACGGTGAACCTCGCGGGCGACAGCGACTCTTCCGTGACGCCGAGGTCGGCGACTTCGGCGGGGAGGGGCTTGCCGAGCGCCAGCGCGGCGGCGAGCTGGCCGGCCGCGTAGCCGGTCTGGATGCCATAGCCGCCCTGGCCGGCCAGCCAGAAGAAGCCCTCGATCTTCGGGTCGTAGCCCGCGACGAGATTCTTGTCGTGGACGAAGGAGCGCAGGCCCGCCCACTTGTTCTTGATGCGGCGGATCTGGAGCGTGCTCGCCGTCTCGATGCGTTCGACGGCGGTGGCGACGTCGATCTCCTCAGGCTGCGCGTCGCAGGGCGGCGAGGGGGTCTCGTCGGCCAGCGAGCCCAGGAACTGGCCGACCTCGGGCTTGAAATAGAAGCTCTCGTCGAAGTCGATCATCATCGGCAGCGGCCCGAGATCGAGTCCCTGGGGGGCGTCGAAGGTGAAGGCGGTGCGCCGCTTCGGCACCAGGCCGATCGGCACACAACCGGCCAGGCCGCCCAGCACGTCGGCCCAGGCGCCCGCTGCGTCGATGACGTTGGCCGCGCGGATGGCGTCGCCGTCGCCGCGCAAGGTTATGTTCCACATCCCGTCGAGGCGCTCGAGACCCAGGACCTCGGCGTCGAGCCGCAGCACCGCCCCGGCGGCGCGCGCGCCCTTCAGGAAGCCGCCGTGGATCGAGGCCACGTCCATGTCGTCGGCCTCGGGCTCGAACACCGCGCCGCCGCCCGCCGTCTCGGGCCTGAGGATGGGGAGGCGGCGCAGCACCTCGGGTGGCTCCAGCCAGCGCACCGAGGGCACGAGCTGGGCATAGTCGGCGGCGGCGGCCTTCACCGCGGCCTCCTGTCCGGCCTGGCCCGCGACCAGCGCGCCGCGCGGCGTCAGCAGCGGATGGTCGGAGAAGCCTTGCGGTGGATTGCGGTAGAACCGCCCCGAGGCGACCGTGATGGCGCGGATCTGGGCACTGCCGTAGGTCTCCGAGTGCAGCGCGGCGGAGCGGCCCGTCGTGTGATAGGCGGGCACGTTCTCGCGCTCGAGGATGATCACCTTCGCATGGGGTGCGAGGTGGTAGGCGACGGAGACCCCGGCAATGCCGGCGCCGACGATGGCGAAATCGAAATCCTGCATGGGCGGCACATTGCAAGGTCGATGCCGTGCCTGCAATAGTCGGCAGGCGAGGAAACAGAACCAATGAACATCGCCCATCTGCTGCTGGGCTCCGCGCAGGAGTTCCGCGACCTGCCCGCGCTGGCGCGCGGGACGACACCGCACCTCAATTATCGCGACCTGTGGCGCAAGGCCTCGGTGATGAGCACGCATCTGGTCGGCCGCTTCGGACTGTTGCGCGGCGACCGCGTGGCCTTCGCGATGGCCAACTGCGTGGAATCGATCGAGGTCATGTACGCGATCTGGCACGCGGGTCTCTGTGCGGTGCCGATGAACGCCAAGCTGCATGCGAAGGAATTCGCGTTCATCCTGGAAAATTCCGGGGCGAAGCTGTGCTTCGTGACGCCCGACCTCGCCGACACGATCGCCGAGGCCGCGAAGGAGGCGCCCGAACTGAAGGAGATCGTCGACGTCACCACGCGCTCCTACGCCTTCATGGCGGTGGGCGATCCGAGCCCGATCGCCGACGCCGAGCCGATCGATCCGGCCTGGCTGTTCTACACCTCGGGCACGACGGGTCGTCCGAAGGGCGCCACGCTCACCCATCGAAATCTGCTGGCGATGACGCTCAACTACTTTGCCGATGTCGACCGGCCGCCGCCGGGCGGGTCGATCGTGCACGCCGCCCCGATCAGCCACGGCTCGGGCCTGTGGAACTTCGCCATGCTGGCGCGCGGCTCGGTGCAGGTGTTCCCCGAGAGCGGCAAGTACGAGGTGCCCGAGACGGTCGAACTGATGAACCGCTGGCCGGAGTGCTCGATCTTCCTCGCGCCCACGATGGTGAAGCGGCTGATCGAGCATGGCAGCGTTTCGGAGCTCAGGCCCGATGCGTTGCGGCTCATCACCTATGGCGGCGCGCCGATGTACGTGTCGGACCTCAAGCGGGCGCTCGACCTGCTGGGCAACAAGCTGGCGCAGCTCTACGGCCAGGGCGAGAGCCCGATGACCATCACCCATCTCAGCCGCGAGTATCACGGGGATCGCAACCATCCGCGCTGGGAGCAGCGTCTCGCGTCGGCCGGCCGCGCCGATTCCTGCATGGAAGTCCGCGTGGTCGACGAGGAAGGCCGCCAGCTTCCCGTGGGTGAGGTCGGCGAGATCATCTGCAAGGGCGATCCCGTGATGACCGGCTACTGGAACAATCCGGAGGCCACGGCGCGCTCGCTGCGCGACGGCTGGCTGTGGACCGGCGATGTCGGCGCCTTCGACGAGGAGGGGCTTCTGACCCTCAAGGACCGCTCCAAGGACATGATCATCTCGGGCGGCTCCAACATCTATCCGCGCGAGATCGAGGACGTGCTGAACCTCCATGCCGGTGTCGCCGAATGTTCGGTGGTCGGCCGGCCGCATCCGGAATGGGGCGAGGAGGTCGTGGCCTTCATCGTGGCGCGTGGTGACCGGACCCTGTCGCCGGCCGAACTCGACAAGCTCTGCCTCGACAACATCGCCCGCTTCAAGCGCCCCAAGGACTACCGGTTCATCGAGGCGCTGCCGAAGAACAACTACGGGAAGATATTGAAGACGGAGCTGCGGAAGCTTTTATGAGACGGAAGGATCCTTCGCTGCGCTCAGGATGACACTGTTTCCGTGTAATGCTGAGCGTAGCGAAGCATCCTTTGGCGACGGCTGATACAAGGAGGACAAAGACATGGGCAACCTGATCGACTTCAAGCGTCCCGACGGATCGACCTGCAAGGGCTATCTGGCCGAGGCAGGCAAGGGCAGGCCGGGGATCGTGGTGATCCAGGAATGGTGGGGGCTCAACGACCAGATCTGCGGCGTCGCCGATCGCTTCGCGCGGCAGGGCTTCAACGCACTGGCGCCGGACCTCTACAAGGGCCGCGTGACGCAGAAGCCGGACGAGGCCAACCACATGATGAGCGGCCTCGACTTCGTCGGCGCCTCCGACCAGGACGTCGCCGGCGCGGTAAAGCATCTCGCGGGAATGGGCGGCAAGGTCGGCGTGATGGGCTTCTGCATGGGCGGCGCGCTCACCATCGCGGCCTGCGCCCGTATCGAAGGCATCTCCTGCGGCGTGCCCTTCTACGGCATCCCGCCGGGACAGTTGGCCGACCCGGCGAAGATCAAGGTGCCGCTGCAGGGCCACTTCGCCAACAAGGACGACTGGTGCACCCCGGCCGCCGTCGACGGACTCGAGAAGACGATGAAGGCGGCCGGCCAATCGCCCGAGATCTTCCGCTACGACGCGGCGCACGCCTTCTCCAACGAGCGCAGCGAGGCCTACGACGTGAAGTCGGCCAACGCGGCGTGGGAGAGGATGCTCGAATTCCTGAAGAAGCATCTGTGATCATCGGAGCGCGCCACTCCTGTGGCGCTCTTCTCATGACTCATGAGCGCAACTGGAGTTGCGCGCTCCAATGACGATCCGTCCGGCCTTCGGCCTCGCCATCGTCGGGTTGGGCGCGTCGCTGGCGCCGCTCGACATTGCGGTCAACGTGGCGCTGCCGGCGATCACCGCGCACTTCAGGCTCGCGCTGGGTGACGTGCAGTGGCTGGTGATCTGCTACGTGCTGGTCTACGGCTCGCTGATGCTGGTGTGCGGCAAGCTGGGCGACCTGTTCGGGCACCGGCTGATCTTCCGCATCGGCCTTGCGATCTCCGCTATCGGCTGCGCGGCCTGCGCCGCGGCACCGGACTGGCCGCTGTTCCTGTGGGCGCGCGGCGCGCAGGGGATCGGCACGGCGCTCGCATTGTCCTGCACGCCGGCGCTGGCCACTTCGCTGTTCCCCGAGAGCGACCGCACCAAGGCCCTGGCGGGCTTCGCCAGCACGATGGCGATCGCCGCCGCGGTCGGCCCATTCCTCGGCGGCGTGCTGGTCGAACTGTGGGGCTGGCCCGCCGTCTACTGGGTGCGCGTGCCGATCGCACTGGTAACGCTGGCGCTGTCGGGCCTGCTGCCGTCGCCGAAGCCCGATTCTCGGCCGTTCGATGCGCTGGGCGCGGTGCTGCTGGCGGCCTGCATGAGCACGCTGCTGCTCTCGCTGGTCTTCTCCCAGCGCAAGGAGATCGCGGGCCTTTGGGCGCTGGCGATGGCCGTTTTGGCCATCGGCTTGCTGGTCGCCTATGTGCGCCGGGCCAACAGCGTGTCCGAGCCGATCATCCGGCCGGCGCTCTTTGCCGATCCGCGCTTCACGATTCCCAACGTGCTGAACGCGCTGGCCAATCTCGCGGGCTTCGCGATCCTGCTGCTCACGCCCTATTACCTGGTGAACGTGCTGAAGCTGTCGCCGCTGGGTGTCGGCATCGTGCTGGCGATGGCGTTCGGCGGCAGCCTGACCGGCGCGCCGCTCTCGGCCTTCCTGGTGCGCCGCATCGGCCAGCGCCCGACGGTATTCGCCGGCGTCGCCTGCGTCGGCCTCGGGCTGCTGCCGCTGGGCTTCACGGAGATCAACACGCCCGTGCTCGTGGTGGCCGCGCTGCTGGTGCTGGAAGGCGTGGGGCAGGGACTGCTCACCGTCGCCTATACAGACATCGTGACGGCGACCCTGCCGCCGCGCGATCGCGGCGTCGCAGGCAGCCTGTCCTTGCTGACCCGCACCATCGGCATCGTGGCCGGCGCCTCGGTCCTGACGGCCCTGCAGGCCCACGGCGCGCAGGGGTTCATGAACATGGCAGGATTCCTCGCGGGCTACCGCTTCGCCTTCGTGATGGCCGGGGGAGGCCTCCTCGCGGTGCTGCTGCTGTCGCTCTTCTGGCCGGGCGTCTGGTCGGCAGACGCCCGCAAGCGCTGATTCCTCTCACGGCAGCTTGATGCCGCCTTTCTTGATGATGCTGCCGAACATGCCGCTCTCGACGCCGATGCGCGCCTTGAAGTCCGCCGGGCCGAGATAGGTCACGCGCATGCCGCCATTGTGGACCTTCTGGACGATGTCGGGTGCACGGAGGGCGTCGGCGATGGCCCTGTCGAGGCGCGCGATCGCCTCGGGCGAAGTGCCGGCGGGCGCGAGGATGCCGAACCAGGAATCGCCGCTCTCCTTGCCGTAGCCGGTCTCCTGCAGCGTCGGCACATCGGGGAAATCGGGATGGCGCACCTCCGCCAGGATCGCGAGCGCACGCAGCTTTCCGGCCTTGATGTGCGGCAGGGTCGTCTGGTCGAACTGCGCCTGGATCTCGCCCGCCAGCAGCGCGTTGGTCGCCGGGGCGCTGCCGCGATAGGGGACGTGGGTCATCCTGATGCCGGCCTCGAGGCAGAGCATCTC
>LSKJ01000790.1 GCA_001557035.1 Rhodospirillaceae bacterium CCH5-H10
GCGGCCTATTTCTTCTGCGCGAGGCGGACCGCCGAGATGTGTGAATGGGATAGATCGGAATGGGGAGGCGATTCTACTTCGCTCGGAAGGACTCTAGGCGTCGATCTGATCGACGATCGTGCCGTCGGCGTCGATCGCCACGGCGGCCGGCGTCTCGCGCGTGACGGTGAGGATCCGGCCCTCGTCCAGGGTGGCGTTCCGCAAAGGCCCGCTGCCGCGCACGACCCGCACGATGCCGGGCCAGCCGCCGTCGGTCGCCTTGCCCAGCGCCTCGTCGATCTGCGCGTCCGTTTGCGTGTTCCACCAGAAGGCATCGGCTTGCTTGTCGAGCGGCCGGCCGGGATCGACGCCATTGGCCGCGAAGACCACGCGACCGTCGGCGCTGAGCGCGGCCCGCGACAGGGCGTTCAGGAGATCCCCGTGACCGGGCTGGTGGGTCTGCCGTTCGCGCAACCCCGTGGTCCAGCGGGCGATCGCGAGGGGGCCGTTGCGGCAGGCGATGCGTCCCTCGGCGATCGAGTAGCCGTAGGCTTCGATGACGGCTGCGAGGCCGCGCGCCAGCATCCAGTCGAGCACGTCGAGGGGCGACAGGGCGAACTGGAGCTGCAGCACCTTGTGCCAGATTTCCTCCTGGGCGCCGCGCAGGAAGACGAAATCCTCGACCTCGGCGCCGGGCCGGGCGAGCAGGCGCCGGCGCAGCAGCAGCATGAGATCGATCGTGCGCGGTGTATTGCCGGCCGCGCCCAGCATGTTGCCGAGAACGACCAGCCGGTCGCCCGGCGCCCATCGTTGCATCAGCGCGCCGCCCAGCCGTTCGAGGGCGGCATCGTCGCCGGCCAGGGCGCCGAGCGCCCAGGTGGTGCCGCCGTCACGCAGACGGGCGATCGAGGCGACTTTGCTCATGGGTCTGGTGGGCCGGGCTCGGGACGGATGCTGGAGGTGCGGACATGAAAAAGGCGGCGCGACAGAGGTGTCGCGCCGCCTTTTATCTCATTCCGTGCCAGAACCGGCTAGGCGACCTTCTGCAGAACGCTGTTGAGCTTCTGGGTCGCCAGTTCCTTGTCGATCCGCTCGACGGCGGCGAGTTCGCGCGCCAGCCGGTCCAGCGCCGCTTCGTAGATCTGGCGTTCGCTGTAGGACTGGTCGGGCTGGCCGGCATTGCGATGCAGGTCGCGCACGACTTCGGCGATCGACACGGGGTCGCCGGAGTTGATCTTGGCTTCGTATTCCTGGGCGCGGCGGTTCCACATGGCGCGGCTGACGCGGCTGCGGCCCTTCAGGGTGACCAGCGCGCTTTCCATTATCTTGCGCGAGCTGAGCTTGCGCAGGCCGGAAATCTTAGCCTTGGCCACCGGAACGCGCAGCATCATGCGCTCCTGCTCGAACGAGATGACGAACAGGTCGAGCTTGTGACCCGCGATCTCCTTCGCCTCGATATCAATCACGCGGCCGACGCCATGCGTCGGGTACACCACGAAATCGCCCTTCTCGAAGGCATATTCCTTCGGCTTGGCGGGCGCCTTCTTCGGCTTGGCCATATCGTCTAGTCCCTTCACAACAGCCCCGCTTTCTGCGATACCGCGACCCACCGCATACGCTCCCCTGCGTATTCGGCCCGGCATCGCAAGCATCGGTAAGTTTCTTTCGGATACCGATACGGATACCGAGCCAGCGGCGGACCGGACCCCGGACCGCTTCCAGCCACTGGGTTATACCAGAAATTTCACGCGGAGTCGCGCCCGATGTTGCATTTGAGCAACGGTCTGGCTATGCAATAACTGCATGGCTATTGCAAAAGGTACAATAAAAGACTTGCGACAGTAGCTTCAGCGCGCGGCGGGTTTGTCGCTGAAATACTTCTCGAACTTGTCCTTCTCGTCCTTGAACTGCTCGGCATCGCCCGGTGCATCGCCCTTGCGGGTGATGTTCGGCCATGTGACCGACAGGGTACGGTTCAGCTCGAGCCACTTCTCCAGGCCCTTCTCGGTGTCGGGCAGGATGGCATTGGGCGGGCACTCGGGTTCGCACACGCCGCAGTCGATGCATTCGTCCGGATTGATGACCAGCATGTTCTCGCCCTCGTAGAAGCAATCCACGGGGCAGACTTCAACGCAATCCATGTACTTGCACTTGATGCAAGCTTCGGTAACGACATAGGTCATAAAGGCTCCAGAAACGAGCGGCGGCTGCTTAACGCGCGAACTCCGGTGACGCAAGGCATACGACGGAATGGCCGCAATCTAGCGGCCCTTTTCACGGCGAGTCGATCTCCTCATACAACGTGCGTGCCTCTGGCGCAGGCCCACGCCGTTCGCCGAGCGCAATGACGCGCACGACCTTGACGTTGGGACCCAGCGCGAAGGTAAGGACCATGCCGGGACTGACCGTCGCATGCGCCTTGTCGACGGCGCGGCCGTCGATCCGGCAGCGCGACTTCTCGACGTAGCGGGCGGCGAGGGTGCGTGTCTTGAAGAAACGCGCATGCCAGAGCCACTTGTCGAGCCGCATCGCGCGTCAGGACCTCAAGGGCGGCTACTTCTTCCCGCCGAGCTTGAGCTCGAGCAGCTTGGCGAACGGCGAATCCGCCGTCGAATCGCCCTTCGTCTCGGTCGTCGCGTAGAGACGCAGCGCCGGACCGCCATTGTCGCGCCGCGGCGGGCGCGGCCCGCGCCGGTCGTCGCGTCCCTTGTTGTCGTGAGGCGGACGCCCGTCCTTGCGATCCTGCCTCGGCCCGTCAGGACGCGGCCCATCGGAACGCGGCCCGTCGCTGCGCGGGCCGCCGCCGCCGGGGCGGGGTCCGCTGCGGGGGCCGTCGTCCCTGCCGCGCGGCGGGCGGGGCGTGTCGGAGAAGAACTGACGCTCGTTCGGCCGTTCCGGCCGGTCGCGGCGGCGCTGGTCACGCTCCTCGCGCTGTTGTTTCTGCTGCAGGCGCTGG
>LSKJ01000791.1 GCA_001557035.1 Rhodospirillaceae bacterium CCH5-H10
AGGGAATGAGCACAAAGCCGGCGAGCGTCGTCAGCTTGAACTCGATCAGGGTGATAAAGAGCTGAACGGCGAGAATAAAGAAGGCGAGTAGCACCACGACCCAGGCGAATAGCAACACCACGATCTGGATGAAGTTTTCGAAGAAGCTGATGTAGCCCATCAGTCCCGAAATCGACTCCAGGAGGGGACGCCCGGCATCAAGACCGACTTGGGCGACCCGCCCCGGTCGGAGAAAGTCCGCCGCCGACAGGCCAGTGCCGGAGGCCTTCAGGCCAAGACCTGCGAAGCTCTCAAATATGATGCGGGCTAGGCTGTTCCAGTTGCCGATGAGGTAGGCGAAGACCCCGATGAACAGCGTCTTCTTAACGAGCCGGGCGATGACATCTTCGTCCCGGCCCCAGGCCCAGAACAGCGCGGCCAGTGTCACGTCGATCGCGGCCAGGGTGGCTGCGAGAAAGCTTACTTCGCTGCCTAGCAACCCGAAGCCGCTGTCGATGTAGCTGGTAAAGACTGCGAGGAACCGGTCGATAACGCCTGTACCGCCCATCGGCTTTCACTCCGTGCCTTCTGCCCACACGACCGCCTCATTCATGAAACATGCGAACGGTAGACGGCTGATAGCCGGCGTTGGGCGCAAGGAAGCGACGAAGCTGCTCCCTCGCCTGATCCTGAGCCGCCGTGCGCGCGGCCGCCTCAAGACTTTGCGCCCGGCCCTGCGCGGCCACCGTCGCCGTGAGATCAGCCAGCTGCTGCGCCTGAAGCGCGATGAGCTGGTTGCCGGCTTGCGCCGCCTCCAGTGCTCCGGCAGCGCCCTGGCTGGCATCAATCAAGGCGGACATTTCCAGGCGATTGGTGTCGAGGTTGCCGACGACCGTCGCCTGGATGCGCAGGGCATCCTGCAGGCCCGCGACGGAGTTCTCCCAACGAGTCCGGGCACTGGCGATCAGCGATTGGTCCGACTGGTTCGTCGATGCAGGCGCATAGGTCGTCGAGAACGCCCGATCGATCTGCTGGACGTCGTAAGCAACGTTCTGCGCCTGACCCAGGAGTTGCTGGGTCCGCCCGATCGACTGCTGCAGCTGCTGTAAGGAGGAGTATGGCAGGCTCGTGAGATTGCGGGCCTGGTTGATCAGCATCTGCGCTTCGTTCTGCAGAGACAGGATCTGATTGTTGACCTGCTCGAGCGTGCGCGCCGCGGTCAGCAGGTTTTGCGAATAATTGCTGGGATCGAACACGGTCATCTGCGCCGAGGCCGGGAGCGGACTACCGGAGAGGGCGAAAATGGCTGCGAGCGTCACGCCGTAACCACGGATAGATGTCATAACGATTCTCCTGTGTTGAAGTCGGGGATGAGATCGGCAGCCCAGGGCACCGCGCGCGCCTGAAGCCAACCGGCAAGGAAGCCCTCACGGCCATGTTCGGCGAGAATCCGTTCGATCAGAGCCTGGTCGGCCTTCGACGAGGCCGCCGTGAGGGCAAGCGTCACCGCGCCAAGGCCAAGCTCGAAGAGGCGATTGCCGCGGCGGGACTGGCAGTAGTAGTCGCGCTTGGGCGTCGCCCGGGCGAGAATCTCAATCTGACGATCGTTGAGACCGAAGCGGCGATAAATCTCCGTGATCTGCGGCTCGATCGCCCGCTCGTTTGGCAGGAAGAGCCGGGTCGGGCAGCTCTCGATGATGGCCGGCGCGATGGCGGCGCCATCGATGTCTGAAAGCGATTGCGTCGCGAAGACGACGGAGGCGTTCTTCTTGCGCAAGGTCTTCAACCA
>LSKJ01000792.1 GCA_001557035.1 Rhodospirillaceae bacterium CCH5-H10
GGTACACACGTATCTTCCATGCGTACCCTCGAACCGCCGCCGCTGCGCGTCCTTGAACGACTGCCGATCCATCCCTGGCTGGTGGTCGGCGTGGCCTGTTCGGGGGCGTTCATCGGGCAGCTCGATGCCAGCATCGTGCAGCTGGCGCTGCCGGCGCTGGCGCAAGGGTTCGGCGCGGCGGTGAACGAGGTGAGCTGGGTCGCCATCGCCTATCTGCTGGCCTTTTCCTGCAGCCTCGCGGTGTTCGGCCGGGTGTCGGAGATCTTCGGGCGCAAGCTGCCCTATCTCATCGGCTTCGCGCTGTTCACCGTGGCGTCGCTGCTCTGCGGCTTCGCCACGACGCTGCCCGAACTGGTCGCGCTGCGCGCCCTGCAGGGCGTGGGCGGCGGTCTTCTGGGCGCCAACAGCATGACGGTGCTGGTGACGTCGATATCCGAGGACAAGCGCCCGCGCGCCATCGGCTGGTTCACGACGGCGCAGGCGGTGGGCGTCAGCGCCGGACCGATCGTCGGCGGCTTCCTGCTCGATGGGCTGGGCTGGCAATGGATCTTCTGGGCCGCCGTGCCGGTCGGGCTCGCGGCCTTCGTGATGGGCTGGCTGGTCCTGCCGCGCACGCCGGCGCGCGTCCAGGACCGCGACGAGATCTACGATCTCGGCGGCGCCGTGCTGCTGGTGCCGGCGCTGGGGCTGGGCATCCTGGCACTCTCGCAGGTCTCGGTGTGGCCGCTCGCTTCGCCCGCGATGCTGGCCTCGGTCGGTGCGTGCATCGTCTTCTCCGCGCTGTTCCTGCGGCGCGAGCGCAAGGCGCGCTGGCCGGTCGTCGATGTCGGTCTCTTTCACGCGCGCGACTTCAAGGCCGGCTTCGTCGGCGTGATGTCGGGCTACGGGCTGCTCTACGGCATGCTGTTCCTGATGTCGTTCGCCTTCGTGCAGGGGCTCGACAACAGCGCGCGCATCGCCGGGCTGAAGCTCGCCATCATCCCGGTCATGCTGGGGCTGATCGCGCCGTTCGGCATTTCGCTCAGCCAGCGCTTCACCGCGCGCCGCGTCGGCGCGACCGGAATGGCGCTGTGCCTGGCGGCCCTCCTCGGCATCGTGACCATCGGCTTCGGTCCCGACCGGCTGGTTGTGCGCCTCGTGGCGGCCGCCCTGTTCGGCGCCGGCCTCGGCCTGTTCCTGGCGCCCAACAGCCACGCCACGCTCGACGCGGCGACACAGGGTCATGGCGCGTCGGCCGGCGCGCTGGTCAATCTCGGCCGCGTGCTGGGAAGCTGCATCGGCGTCTCGGCGGCCTCGTCGATGCTGTCGTGGCGGCTCGGCCCGTCGGCC
>LSKJ01000793.1 GCA_001557035.1 Rhodospirillaceae bacterium CCH5-H10
GTTCTGCTTCACGTTGAGGCTGGCCTTGCTGACCATCTCGTTGCCGAACGGCGCCAGCAGGAACCTGCCGAACTCCATCAGCCCCAGCCCGAGCGGCGCGGTGACGACCAGCACGGTGAGCAGCAGGCCGAGCAGCCAGTAGAAGGCCGCCGTCAGGAACCCGAGGAACGGGACGTGCCACAGGATGTTGCCGAGGGTCCGCATGTGTCCTTCTCCCCGCACCGCCCGCCGGCGCGCGACCCCACCTTGCCCTGCCGCCGACCGCCGCTCAAACGCCGCATTGGCGGCGGTGGCAAGAAGGATTGGACTGGCAGTCGCTCCCGATTGTCGGCAGGGTTGGCCGGCTTCTGGCGCGTGTCGCCGGATGAAAGGAGGCACCCATGAGCGGCACACGCAGCCATTGGGAAGAAGTCTATTCCACGAAGGCTGAAACCGCCGTGAGCTGGTATCAGCCGCACTCGGAGCGATCTCTCGAACTCATCGAATCGGCGATGCCCGATCGTGCGTCGGCGATCGTCGACATCGGGGGCGGTGCATCGCGGCTGGTCGACGACCTGATCGCCGGGGGCTACACGGACCTGACGGTTCTCGATGTGGCCGAAGCGGCCCTGGAGAAATCCAGGACGCGGCTCGGGAGAGAGGCCGGCAAGGTCGCGTGGATCGCGGCCGACATTACCGAGTGGCGCCCGCCCCGCGCCTATGCCGTCTGGCACGACCGCGCGGTCTTTCACTTCCTCACCGAGCCGGATAGTCAGGCCGCCTACCTCTCGGCCCTGGAGGCAGGCACATCGGCGGGCTCCGCCGTCATCATGGCGACGTTCGCGCTGGACGGTCCCGACAAGTGCAGCGGCCTTGCGGTACAGCGCTACAGCCCCGCAACGCTGGCGGCGCGCCTCGGTCCGGCATTCAGCCTGACCGGCGAGGCCGCCGAAGCGCACCGGACACCCTGGGGGACGGAACAGCAGTTCAGCTACGCGATCCTGATAAGACGGGCGTAAAGAGGAATGTGCAGCGGGCCGCGCGATCGCCGGGCCGCGGTGGTGCAGTCCCGGGTGCCGAAAGCGATCTCGCTTCAGGGGCCGGGTTGCGCTGCTTCGGGCGGCTTGCGGGTGAGGCCCCACTGGTCGGCCTCGCTTGCGTTCAGCCACGCCATCCCGGTCGCGGGGGTGAGGTGCAGGAAGGCCATGATGGTGCCGTAGGGCGTGCCGCGCGCCAGGGCGTTCTGAGCAATCAACTCGTTGCACGCCGTCGAGCGCTTGGAATCGCCGGCCATGTGGCAGGAATGGAGGCCGATGCGGCCGCTGCCCTCGAC
>LSKJ01000794.1 GCA_001557035.1 Rhodospirillaceae bacterium CCH5-H10
CGTCCTGATCGGCGACGGCGTTCCGGCCGGCAGCACCAACCAGTTGTGGGGCGGGCAAGGCAGCGACACCGCCTCCTATGCGGCCACCACGGGCGTCGTCTATGCCGACCTGGGCGTACAGGCAGGCTGGGTCGGCGGCGTGCTCGTCGACGAGATGAACTCCATCGAGAACCTCATCGGAGGTTCAGGCGCCGACACGCTCGTGGGCGACGCGGGCGCCAACAGGTTGACCGGCGGAAGCGGCGCGGACGTGCTCTGGGGTCGCGGGGGCGCCGACGTCTTCGTCTTTGCCGGTCACACCGACAGCAACCTCGTCACCGGCTACGACACGATCGGCGACTTCGTCTCCGGCGCGAGCAAACTCGACCTGCGGGCCTTCACCACCGACGCTTCCCATGTCGTGATCCAGTCGGACGGAGGTTCAACCAGCCTCTACGTCCTGCAGAGCCCGGGCCACTTCGACGCCTCCACCGACGCCGCCATTGCCTTCATCGGCGCCAACGCGATCGCGATGGGTGACATCCTGTTTTCGTAGAGCCTGCGACGGGAGAATGTCCCGTCGCCCTCAAAGCCGTCGAGGGACTTCTCCCTCAGGACGTGTCAGATCCGCTCGATGATGATCGCCGGCGCCATGCCGCCGGCGGCGCACATCGTGACGAGACCGAACTGCTTGTCCTGCCGCTCGAGCTCGTCGAGGACGGTGCCGATCAGGATGGCGCCGGTCGCTCCGATCGGGTGGCCGAGCGCGATCGAGCCGCCGTTGACGTTGACCTTGTCGCGGTCGAGATCGAGATCGCGCACGAACTTCTCCGAGACGACGGCGAAGGCCTCGTTGATCTCCCAGAGGTCGATGTCGCTCGTCTTGAGACCGGCCTTCTCCAGGACCTTCTTGGCCGCCGGCACGGGCGCGTTGAGCATCAGCTCGGGGCTGTCGCCCATGTTCGCCATGGCAACGACACGGGCGCGCGGCTTGAGGCCGTGCGCCTTGGCATAGTCCGGCGAGGCAAGCAGCACGGCGGCCGAGCCGTCGACGACGCCGGAGGAATTGCCAGCATGATGGACATGCTCGATCTTCAGGTCGGGATAGGCCTGCAGGATCAGCGAACGATAGGTCATGCCCTTGTCGTCGAGCGGGACGTCGGCCATCGCCGCGAAGGCGGCCTTGAGGCTTGCCAGCCCCTCGCGGGTCGTCGTCGGACGCGGATATTCCTCGCGGTCCAGGGCGAGCGTGCCGTCTTCCTTGTAGACGGGGATCAGGGACCTGGCGAAGCGGCCCTCGGCGATGGCGATCGCCGCGCGCTGCTGGCTGATGTAGCCCGCCTCGTCCAGCGCCTGGCGCGGAATCTTCTCCAGCGTGGCGATGGCGTCGGCGCAGATGCCCTGGTGCGTCTGGGGATGATGCAGGCGGAGGCGCAGATTGCCGTTGTCCATGACCGGCGGCCCACTGCCGCGGCTGCGATCCATGGACATCATCTCCGTACCGCCGGCGACCACCAGGTCTTCCATGCCCGACTTGATGCAGGCGGCGGCGAGGCTCACGGCGCTGATGCCCGAGCCGCAGAAACGGTCGATCGTGATGCCGCTCGCCTTGACGTCATAGCCGGCATCGAGGGCGGACATGCGGCCGAGATCGCCGCTCTGCTTCGAGACCTGGGCGGCCGTCCCCCAGATCACGTCGCCGACTTCCTTGGTGTCGATCTTGTTGCGTTCGGCGATCGCCTTGAGAACGGTCGCGCCGAGCTGCTGCGGATGAACCTCCCACAGCGCGCCCTTGCCCGCCTTGCCGACGCCGCGGGGCGTGCGGCAGGCATCGATGATCCATGCTTCGGTCATTGTCTTTATCCTTTCCCGGTCTCGGCTCAGCGGGGCGCCATGCGGATGGCGCCGTCGATGCGGACGTCTTCGCCATTGAAGTAGCCGCAGGTGATCATCGTATGGGCGACCTGTGCATATTCCTCGGGGCGTCCCAGGCGCTTGGGGAACGGCACCGAGGCGGCCAGCGCCGCCTTGACGTTGTCCGGCGCACGCGCCAGCAGCGGCGTGTCGAAGATGCCCGGCAGGATCGTGTTGCAGCGAATGCCGTCATTGGAGAGATCGCGCGCCACGACGAGCGTGATGCCGACGACGCCGGCCTTCGAGGCCGTATAGGCGACCTGGCCGATCTGGCCGTCCTCGGCCGCGACCGATGCGGTGTTGAGGATCACGCCCCGATCCCCGTCGGGCTGCGGTGCCAGCGTCAGCATGCCCGCCGCCGACTTGGTGATGCAGCGAAACGTGCCGATCAGATTGACGTTGATGATGCGCTCGAAGTTCTCCAGCGGATACTCCTTGGGCGCACCGGTCGTCCGGTCGAGCGATGCGGTCTTCTGGGCACCGCCGCCGACGCCGGCGCAGTTCACCAGGATCCGCTCCTGCCCGTGGGCCGCCCGCGCCTTCGCGAACCCGGCCTCCACCTCTTCGGTCGACGTCACGTTGACCTTGCAGAAGACGCCGCCGATTTCGCTGGCGAGCGCCTCGCCCTGTTCCGCGTTGAGGTCGAAGATCGCGACCTTCACGCCGTGCGAGGCAAGCATGCGCGAGGTGGCGGCGCCGAGGCCGGACGCGCCGCCGGTAACGACCGCGGCCACTGTCTTGTCGAGTTGCATGAGCGATGATTCCCCCGGGATAGGATGCGTGAGTGGTTCGCCGGGATTGTTAGAGCATCGCGACCGCGCTTGGCCAGAGGCGTGAATCAGGCCAGCGTGGGTCCGATCAGGCTCCAGACCGGCCATGGCTTTCGCCGAAGTCGTTCCGCTGCGAAATGGATGAAGGCGCGCGTCCTGACCGGCAGAGTGCCCTCTAATCCCTTGTAATCACGAAAACATCTCATCGTCTGAGACACACACACCGGCAACCGATGGTCCCGCCCGAAAATGATGCCGACGACAAGCCGGGAGGCCATCTGCTTACACGCGTGGAGAATTAACTGAAGCCCAGGCCTGTGTTCGGATATGCACCGGCGCGCTCCAGGATGGCCACCAAGACTGCTGCGAGCGCGCCCGTCGCAGCTTCTTACGCCGCTGCGCCGGCATGCATCTGCCGATGCTTTCTTGCAGCCCGTTCAGTTCTTTGACGGTACGGGGCCGAAGCTTACGGGGGGTGGCTCGTCGGTCGAGGGGGCCTGCAGTTCGATCTTTACCTTGCTCGGATCGACGTTGTTGCCCTTGTCGAGATTGCCCGTGACCATTCCCGGGAAAGCGATAACGAGGCCGACCATCACCACCTGGATGCAGACGAACGGCACGGCGCCCCAGTAGATCTGGGCGGTTGTGATGCCCTCGGTCAGCTTGCCGGTGACCTTGTCGATATAGGACCCTTCCGGGGCGACCGACCTCAGGTAGAACAGCGCAAATCCGAAGGGCGGGTGCATGAACGACGTCTGCATGTTCACGCCCAGCAGGACGCCGAACCAGATGAGATCGATCCCCAGTGCCTCGGCAGGCTTTGCGAGCAACGGAATGATGATGAACGCGAGCTCGAAGAAATCGAGGAAGAACGCCAGAAGGAAGATCAGGATATTGACGACGATCAGGAAGCCGATCGCACCGCCCGGCAATCCGAGCAGAAGATGCTCGACCCATTGGTCGCCGTTCACGCCGTAGAAGCTCAGGCTGAAGATGCGCGCGCCGACCAGAATGAAGATGACGAAAGCCGTGAGCTTGGCGGTTGCGTCCATCGCCTGGCGCAGCAGCGAAAAATCGAGACGCTTCTTGGCCATCGCCAGCAGCACGGCGCCCGTGGCGCCCATTGCACCGCCCTCGGTGGGCGTCGCAAGGCCGATGAAGATCGTCCCCAGCACCAGGAATATCAGCGCCAGGGGCGGCATCATGACGATCACGACCTGCTGCCCGAGCCGGCTCAGCAAACCGAGGCTGAACTGCCGGTTGGCAACCGCGAGCGCATAGGCCAGCAGTCCGGAGAACGAGGCCGCCCAGATCCCCTCCCAATGGAGAAGGTACTCGAGCGCCATGGCGCATGCGACCACGGCAGCGACCAACAACAGGAGCGACGTGTATCCGGCGCTCCCGTTGTCTTCCCGCAACTGCCGCGCTTCGATCGGAAGGGCCGGCGCCACGCGCGGGTTGATGATCGTGCGCGCAAGGACGTAGCCCACATAGAGGCAGGTCAGCACGAGGCCGGGAATGATCGCGCCCTTGTACATGTCGCCGACCGACCGGCCGAGCTGGTCCGCCAGCACGATCAGCACGATGCTGGGAGGTATGATCTGGGCCAGCGTTCCGGAAGCCGCGATGACGCCCGTCGCCAGCTTCCTGTCGTAGCCATAGCGAAGCATGATCGGCAGCGAGATCAGCCCCATCGAAATCACGGAGGCGGCAACGACGCCCGTGGTGGCAGCCAGCAGGGCCCCGACGAAGACGACGGCATAGGCGAGACCGCCCGGCAACGGGCCGAAAAGCTGCCCGATGGTATCGAGCAGATCCTCCGCCATTCCCGATCGCTCGAGAATGAGTCCCATGAACGTGAAGAACGGAATGGCCAGGAGCGTCTCGTTCTCCATGACGCCGAACAACCGGTTCGGCAGAGCCTGCATCAGATTGGGCGTGAACAGGCCGAGTTCGATGCCGACGACTGCGTAGAGCAGGCCAAGCGCACTCAGCGAGAAGGCGACCGGGTAGCCGAGCAGAAGGAACACCACCAGGGAGCCGAACATGATCGGGGCCATCTCGGCCTTGAGCCAGCTCGCCGGCGCGCTCTGGGGCGCGATCAGCGAAGTGACGAGCATGATTCCGACGGCGACGAGGAAGGCGTAGAAGAGGATGCGCAGGAATTTCATGACCGTCGCCTCAGTGCGAGGAGGCGGGAGCCGTGCGCGGATCGACGTAGACCCCTCGCATGACGCCGACCTGCTTGATGATTTCAGAGATGCCCTGAAGCATCAGCAGGCCGAAACCCACGATGATGGTCAGCTTCGCAGGCCAGCGGACCAGGCCGCCGGCGTTGCTGGAAACCTCGCCGACCCTCACCGATTCCAGGAAATAGGGCCAGGAGTAGTAGATCATGATGATGCACATCGGCATCAGGAAGAACACGTGGCCGAACAGGGCGATGCGGTGATTGGCGCGGTCGGACAGGTGACTGGCGATGATGTCGATCCTGATGTGCTCCTTGCGAAGCAGCGCGTAACCCGCGCAGCACAGGAAGACGACACTGAACAGATACCATTGCACCTCGAGCCAGGCGTTGGAACTGCTGTTCAGGAACTTGCGGGCAATGGCGTTGTAGGTGCTGATCAGCACCATGGCGAGGATCAGCCAGTACAGCGTGCGACCCACCAGTTCGGTCAGGCGGTCGATGCCCGCACTCAATTTCAGAAGCGATGCCACCCTGTCGTCTCCCCAACTGTCGGCGTGTCGTTTCCGCAAGGGATCAGGCCGTGTTTCCCGGCTCTTGAACTTTCCCCGCAAAAACTTAAAGGCGAAGCCGCCTTATTGTCACCAACAAATCGTGCGGGCGGCCCTCATCGCCGACACGCGCGGGACCGGAGGCAGCGTGGATCAAGCAGTGCCGGGCCAGCAACTTCAGGGCCCGCTTGCGAGGTCAGCCAGGGCGACTGCCGCGCCTCTAACGAAGCTTGACCACGACCTTGCCTTTCGCTCGCCCGGCTTCGACGAAGGCGAGCGCCTCGTTTGTCGATTCGAAGGGAAAAACGCGTTCCACGACCGGGCGAATGATCCCCGCATCGATCAGGGAGCCGATCCTGCGCAATTGGGAGCCGTTTGCCCTCATGAACAGAAATGAATAGTCGACGCCATGACGTCTCGCGCTCCTCCGGATGCGGCTGCTCAGGGCACGCATGACCAGCCGCACCGGCCAACCCGCTCCAAGGTCTCGCGCAAAGCCAGGATCGGGGGGACCCGAGATCGAAATGAGCTTTCCGCCGGGTTTCAGCACCCGCACGGACTTCTCGAGCGTGTCCTTGTCCAGGCTGTTCAGGACGACGTCGTAGCCTTGCAGGATCCTAGCGAAATCCTCTTTCCTGTAGTCGACCGCGACATCCGCCCCGAGGCGCTTCACCAGGTCGACGTTGGCCTCGCTCGTGGTCGTCGCGACGAAGGCACCCAGATGCTTCGCCAACTGGATCGCGAACGTTCCGACGCCCCCGGAACCGGCGTGGATCAGAACCTTCTGCCCAGCCTCCAGCCGGGCTCTCTCGACGAGGATCTGCCAGGCCGTCAGGCCGGCCAGGGGAATCGAGGCCGCCTCCTCCATCGTGAGGCCTTCGGGCTTGATGGCGACATCTTCTTCCTTCATCGCGATGAAGTCCGCGAACGTGCCGATGCGGTCGTGATGCGGACGCGCATAGACCTCGTCGCCCGGCTTGAACAGCCGCACCCGGGGTCCGACTTGCACGACGGTTCCGGCAACGTCGTTTCCAAGAACAAGGGGCAGGCGATAGGGCAGGACGAGCTTGAACTCGCCGCTCCTGATCTTGCCATCCAGGGGATTGACGCCGGCAGCGTGCACCTCGACGAGGACGTCGTCATCCCGCAATTCGGGACGCGGCATCTCGCCAAATCGAAGTTTCTCCCCGGGACCGTACCGATCGACGATGAACGCTCTCATCGGGCTCGTCGTCTCCCCGCCGTCACCACTTCTCGCTCCAGGGCCGAAGGACCACCTCGAACGCCCATGTCGAGCGGTGCTGGCGATGCAGCTGAAGGTATGTTTCGGCGATGTGCGCCGGATCGGCCATGTTGTCGTCGACCGTCGTTCCGGCACGCCGGTGCGCGCGCGAGCCGTCTTCGCGGGTCCAGCCGATCGCGGCATCGATCGGAACGTTCGCGACGTGGATTCCCTGAGGCATCAGCTCGCGCGCCATGCTCTGCGCCAGGCCGGATTTCGCGTGACAGGCCATCGCGAATGCACCGCTCGCGGGAAAGCCCTTCAGAGCGGCGCTGGCATTCGTGAATATGACGGTGCCTTTCGCACCGTTGGCATCCGGCCTGTTCCCGAGCATCAGCCGCGCGGCCTGCTGGGCCACCAGGAAGGCGCTGAACGCCGAGTTTCGCAGTGTCTCGATCGCCATCGCAGGATCGGCCTCGGTGATCTTCTTGCCGAAGATGCCGGCGACCCGGCCATCGATGTTGTGGATGACGAGTCTGGGTATGCCGATGTCTCGAACGACATCGCGGAAGAGCTGCTCGACCGACGTCACGTCGCTTGCGTCGCACGTGTATCTTCGGACGCCATGAGCGCTTTCGAGTTGCTTCAACTCCGGCTTGTCGGGATTGCGGGCCGCGATGGCGACGCGCATGCCGCTCGCGGCGAACAGCCTCGCGCAACTGGCGCTGATGCCGGGCCCGCCCCCGACGATCAATGCAACTTCCGCCAGGTCAGGTTGTACGTCGCCGCCGTGAGAGTGTGCCATGGTAGGTTTGCCTCTGGGTTGGTTGACGTCGCCCGATGGTTTCAGGTGGTGGCGTAGCGCGGGGCCGCGTACTGGCGCGACAGGTTGGGCCCGAGGGCAAGTCTTGCCTCTTCGAACCGCCGCCAGTCCGAAGCGTCCGGCAGAGACGGGATCGTCACGGTCTCGCCCTGGTCGAGACCGGACAGCGCGGCGTCGACCATTTCCTCCACGTCCATGAGCATTTCGGCGGGAAACGATGCGACGTCCACGCCCGCCTTGCCCCAGATCTCGGTGCGCGTGGCGCCGGGAAGGACGGCCTGCACACGAACGCCCTTGTCCTTCAGCTCGCGGTCGAGCGACTGGCTCAGGTTCAGCAGGAAGGCCTTGGTGCCGCTGTACGTTCCGTTGAACCGCTCCGGCGCCAAGGCCAGGACCGAGGCGATGTTGACGATCGCACCGCTCCCGCGGTCGACGAAGCCCCTTGCCGCGGCGCGGGCCAGCCGAAGCGGCGCCGTGACGTTCAGCTCGATCATCGCCTGAAGCCTGTCCGGCTCGTTGTCCAGCAGCGGGCCGGCCATCGCCATCCCGGCATTGTTCACCAGCATGCGAATGGCGGCATCCGTGGAGAGGCGTTCCTCGACCTTCAGCAGGTCGCGCCGGCTGCACAGGTCCGCCTGCAGGATTTCGACCTGGCGTCCGGTGGCGTCCTGGATGCGTCGCGTCACGGCGGCGAGCCGCCCGCCATCGCGGGCGACGAGGATCAGATCGTAGCCCCGCCGGGCCAGCCGGTCCGCGTAGACGGCGCCGATCCCTGCAGAAGCTCCGGTGACGAGCGCAGTACCCGATGTGGACATTGGACCCTCATGAACTTTTAGATGACGTTCGCAATCATTAGTTTGCATTAGATGACGATCGCCACTATTAAAGTCAACTCTTGAGCCGGCCGGGAGCTTCGCATGCGGGTAACGAGGGAAAAGGCTGCCGAAAATCGCGAGCGGATCCTGTCCGCCGCGGCACGGCTGATGCGCGAGCGCGGCCTGTCCGGCGTCGGCGTCGATGAACTTGCCGCGGCCGCGGGAATGACCCACGGCAGCCTCTACAGCCAGTTCGGCTCGAAGGAACAGCTCGTCGAGGAGACGGTGAGCCATGCCGTCGCCGCCAAGGCGCGGGAACTGCCGGCGATCCACTCCCTGGACACGTACGTTTCGGAGTATCTCTCCGGCGCCCATCGCGACGCGCCCGGAACCGGATGTCCCCTCGCCGCCCTGGGCTGCGACGTGGCCCGGCAGGGCGAGGGGGTGCGGGCACGGTTCACCGCCGGCGTCCGCGGCATGATCGGACGCTTGAGCGGTTGCATGCCCGCCGGCTTGAAGTCGAAGCAACGCGACGAGGCAGCCCTTGCAGCGGCGGCGTCGCTGATCGGTGCGCTCGTGCTTGCCCGCGCCGTGAACGACCCCAAGCTGTCGGACGACATTCTTCGGGCGACCCGCAAGCAATTGACGAAGCCATGACCGGAATGCACGGACGCCCCGGCGCGACGGTGCTGGTCCTGCTGGCCGCCCTTGCCGCGCTCAGCTCCTTCGCGACCAATATCATCCTGCCCGCCTTTCCCGCGATCGGCAGCGCCATTGGCGTCACCACGCTCGAACTCGGCGTGACCCTCAGCAGCTTCTTCGTCGCTTTCGCGCTCGGCCAGCTCGTCGTGGGCCCCCTCTCGGATCGGTTCGGCCGGCGGCCCGTGGTGCTGGGCGGACTGCTGATCTTCCTCGCCGGAAGCGTCCTGGCCGCCAGCGCGCCGGGCATCGGCATGCTGGTCGCCGCGCGCATCGTACAGGCGATCGGCGTGTGCGCGGCCTCCGTGCTGTCGCGCGCGATCGCCCGCGATCTGTTCGAGGGGCAGGATCTGGCCCGCGCCCTTTCCTTCACGACGGTGGCCACGGCGGCGGCCTCCGGCTTCTCGCCGTTGCTGGGAATGGCGATCGAGGGGCTCCTCGGCTGGCGAACCATGTTCCTGCTGGTCGGCGCAACCGGCCTCGTCCTGGCGATGGCATACCGGCTGCTCGTCGGCGAATCGCTCCGGCCCGGCGGCCGTGCGCCGATCTCCGTTGGGAGTGTGGCGAGCGGCTATGCCGCCCTGATCGGGGATCTGCGATTTCTCGCCCCGGCTCTGACCGTGAGCCTCATCATCGGCGGCCTTTTCGCTTTCTTCGCAGCTGCCCCCGCGGTGCTGATCGACGGCTTCCGGATCGGCGCGTTCGGCCTGAGCGTGTTCTTCGCCGCGACCGTCGTGGTCGTGTTCAGCGGCGGCCTTCTGGCGCCCTGGTTCGCGCGCCGGATGGGGCATGCACGGGCAACCTCACGGGGCGCGTCGATCGCATTTGCCGGCAGCGCCCTCGTGCTTGCGTCGGTCGCCGCCGGGCTTCCCCTGATCTGGTTTACGCTGGCTTTGACCGTGTTCCTGTTCGGAATGGGACTGGCGAACCCTCTCGGTACCGCGCTGGCGCTTCAGCCCTTCGGCGACCGGGCCGGGCTTGCCTCCGCGTTGCTCGGATTCCTGCAGATGTCGTGTGCCGCGCTGGCGACGACGGCGGCCACCTATTTGCCGCTCGATCCTGCCGCCTCTATCGCGCTCGTGCTGACCGTCGCCACGGCAATCGCCTTGCTGGTCTTCCGTCGACTCGCCTCGCACGGATGACGGCCCGATCGGCTGCCCGGGGATGGACGGCGGCCTACTGCGTTTCGACAAGGCCCGGATACGACCGGATTTCTTCGTGTCGTCGCCAGCCACCGCAAGGCGCCGGGATATAAGGGCCGCCCGGCAACCCCGATCGAGCGGATGCGATCACGGCTTTGCCGCACGCGTCGCACGGCACGCCGGTGCCTGGTCCATGACCCGAAATTGAAGGTAGCAGCGCTCCGAAACAGGCTGCGCAAAGCCAATGAAATTAACAATTTAGCACCGAGTGCGACCCCGAACGAGTACACCGCTTACTGAGGTCTTCTCAAGGTGGGTGTCGCACTATCGGCATCTCCCAAGCTATGGCGAACGGGATCGGCTCCGCTTGGCGGACGTACAGGAGTTGCCGGCAGCCCCCCGCAGGATCGGGAGCATGGTCATTGTTTGGGAGTCGAATTGGCGCCGGAGAGGAAGGCCGCAAGTCGCGGGAGTAAACTTGATCATTGCGGGCCGCTGGCGGATTGCTCGTCAGACGTTTCGCAAACGAGGAGTTTGATCGGTTAGAATGCTTCGATAAGCCATGCGCAACGTCTTTGACCAGTACTTGCAGCCAGAGAACCGCCTTACTCACGCCCTGATGACGGCACTGCATGAGGATCGATGGCTACTCGCTCGGTTCCTCCGCGAAATCGCCGGGGTTAAGCCGCCGACTGCACCCTCCGGTTTATCTGTTTTGGCGCAGCAGTTGCCGGAGACGCCCCCCGTCTCAGAGGACGAGGCAGAGCGCCGCGGTATCCCAGACGGGTGGATCTATAGCGTTGACGCGGAATGGTGCGTTGTCATCGAGAGCAAGGTCTTGATCCGGTTAAGCGACGATCAGATCGAGCGCCACCGCCGCATGGCCCACCACCTCGGCTTCACCAAGGTTTTCGTGCTTGCGATTACGACGGAAGAGCAGGCACGCCAGCGCGTCACGAGCGATCAGCGACTTAGGGTGCGGGAGTGGCGCGAGGTCTACGTCTGGCTCCGCCGTCACGGCGACCGTGAGTGGGCACGGCGAACCGCTCAGTATCTCGAAGTATCCGAAGCGAGGATGATCATGGATCAACAGTTCGTCCGTGGTGCGCTTACGCAGTTCTCGGGTGTGCCGTTTTCACACGACTAACCATACACCTACTTGGAGGCCAAGCGCGTATTGCGTTTGGTGTTCATTGAGCTCCGTGCCCGGAAGGACCTACGCGAGCGACTCCAAGTCGATCCAAGCGCACCCGGGAGAGGCAGCATCACGGGATCGAAGGGTCAAATTGTCTGGGACTTCCTCACCCTGCGTGGGGACGCCAGCAAGGCCTTCACCTCGCGCCCGCACCTCAGCCTTGGCATCGGAGTACAACGCGTGGGGGCAATGGTCACGATCCCAGACAAGGTAGAAGGTCGAGTGCGCCGTGCCCTGCGCGAGATCGGCGAGGAGGAGTTCGCGGCACTGCTCGCGCAAGTGGTCTCAAACCTGAGACCGTTGCTGCAGGCTGAACCGGGTGCCATCCCGACATTTCACGCACAGCAAAGGCGCTGGCGACACCGTCGGGCGAAGGCGGACCTGGATGCCGAACTACGGTTTGACCTGCGCACCATCCCAGGCGCCTCCGGCACGCCCAAAAAGCAGCCGTTGTGGCTGTCAGCCGCGTATGGGGCCTTCATCGATAAGCGTGGGTCGAACTACGAATTCCAGATTGGCGTCGAATTCGACTATGCGAAGTGCGACGGCCTGCGAAAGCCATCAGCAACAAACCTGTTCGTGCAGGCTTGGCTGGCCTGCAAGCCATTCATCGACTTGGTGCGTTAAGCAATCAAGGTCGTCAGAGGTTGAGCAGTCGTCTGGCTCGGCTACCTTAGTGAAACGAGCGTTGTTGTCGCACCGTATCTCCAGCATCGTGGATACGATAATCTGGGTCCAAGATCGCGGTTTTACCCACCCTAGGCACAAGGCCGAACTCCACTAGCCCTCTGCCGCGGCTCTCGCAAATCGGCAGATCGGAAAATGGAGCAGCCCAGAACTCTCCGAACTTGCCGCTCCGCTTCTTTAGCGCCCCCCGCACCACATTCGGGACAACTCTGCGCCCCTTGTTGAGGCGGCCCTTCGACTGCTTCAATGCGGAGGTGCTGCCGCAGGCTCTTCTCCGCGAAGAGCTCACTGAAAAATGGCCACGGCACTGTGTTGTGCGCAAGGAGTAGACCCGTCGCTTGGCACGTGTCCGCGCAATGTAGAGTAAGCTGCCATTCCTCCGCATGCTCGAACCCTTGCGGTGTCGGCAGGACAAGATCAAAAAGCTGATCGTCAACAATGTTTGAAGGGAAGGAAATACTTGCCTGGTGGTGGCAATGGGAAGCTGGTGTCAATGATTCCCAAATGCGGATCGTAGCAACGCATGGGCAAGGCTGTGAGGCTCTCCCCGCTGGGCGTCATGTACTCCGCTTGCACTATTGGAAGCGTTGATGGAAATCGTTCGAACATACTCAGCAACTCCGATAGCCACCCAGCATAACGCCAATCTCGGCCATGCCCGCTCGCAGCAATGCTAGGAAATCGTGAAATGAACTTCTTCCCAAGTTCATACGCGTTGTCGCCTGCGGCATCGGTCCATTCAAAGTAGCTGTTTTCAGATGCACTCGAGTATCCGCAATATGCACCCTCGGTCAGATTGGGAATGTAGGCGCCGTTCCTTTTCGAGAAGAGCGTCACGGGACCGATATACACTCGAAACGCGAGTGGATATTCAAAGGGCATAATGCGAAGTCTTTGATATCCCATCCGATGTAGCTCACTAACCATGCGGATGACGCGCTGGCTTCGCCGAATCCAAGGTTGATTAGCCTTCATATTTGCTCGCTGTGCCAGCTTCGGACCGGTCAACAATACTGCACAACGCGTGAGTTGCCGCCACCCTCTCACGCGGTTCTTTAGGGAAGCTAGCGAGGCAGACCCTTCGGCAATCGAGACAGCCGAACGCTGCGACGTTCGGCTTAGACGGGATTGTTCATGTCAATTGTCGCCGGCACATACCTCTCAACACGTCGATAGGCAACTGCTCGAGTTCTAGGTTGGCACTAAGGCGCGGCTCATCCTGGCCGATTAAGCGGCGCATATGCTTGTACCGGAGAACAACAGGGCGCGCAGAGTGTCGCACTTCTTGAAGAGCATCATTCAAGTGCGACACCTACTCTGAAACCTCTAATGATTTCAGTTTCTTAGACCGCGCAATTATGGAAATGGTGCCCGAGACGGAAGCCAATAAACAACTCAAGCTATTGTTATGATTAGTGTTTTTTCTCCAATGACGAATTGATACCCGCAAACGTACCCGCAATTCACTTCGCTGCCGCCCCGCGCAGCGCTTCTGCCAAAAACGCCGTCCGCTTAACGGCACCAGCGCCAAGTCTTTCCCGACAGTTGATTTAGTGGCTTACCCTCCAAGGGGGATGTCGCCTGAATCGTGAAAGTCTTGCTGTCGATAATGTTCAAGGCGATTTGGCTAGGCCCCACCTCATACGACATGCGTGATCCTCCACTGAAGCAGCGCTGATTGCCCACAAGTAGGCTGCCATTTTTCTTGAGGCCGGAAAGCTTGCACGCAACTTGGTGCTCAAACATTACATACCGGTCCTGCCCCCCGCCGAAAGAATTGCCTGTGCTGATGTGGACGGTGTCACCTGATATGTACCCCTTTGGACAACCGGCCGCGGTGTACATGCCATCGATGAGCGGAACGCTCGGATCGGCCGCCAAGGCAACGGTCGACAAGCTGGCGGCCATGCAAGGCACAACTATCGTAAGCGCGAATTTCTCGGCACCTTTTTCGGTTGAGTGTGCTGCGTCAAGAGGT
>LSKJ01000795.1 GCA_001557035.1 Rhodospirillaceae bacterium CCH5-H10
GCCCCTGCCTGCGCTGCCGGCCGGAAATCGCACCCGACCTCCCGTCCTGGCGCGGCACCGCCGCCACCGTGAGCCGCGCGCTGCATCTGATCGCCGAGGGCGCGCTCGACGACGACGAAGCCGGCGTCGAGGCACTGGCCGGACGGTTGGGCGTGGGTGGCCGCCAGCTTCGCCGCCTGTTCCAGCGTCATCTCGGCGCCTCTCCCGTCGCCGTGGCGCAGACAAGGCGCGTCCTCTTCGCCAAGCAGCTCCTGCACGACACCCGCCTACCGATGGCTCAGGTCGCACTGGCTGCCGGTTTTGGCAGCGTCAGACGCTTCAACGAGACCTTTCGCGGGCTGTTCGACCGGCCACCCAGCGCGCTGCGCCGCAAGAATGGTGGCGATACTTCGGCACGCGACGGCGTCACATTGATGCTCGCCTACCGCCCGCCCTACGACTGGCCGGGCATGCTCGCCGCGCTCGAAGCCCGAGCGGTTCCCGGCCTGGAAAAGGTCGAGACGGATACATGGCACCGGTGCCTCGATCTGGAGGGACTCCGGGGCAGCGTCGCGGTCTCTCACCGGCCCGAGCGCAGCGCCGTCGCCGCGACGATCCGCGTTCAATCGGTGAAGGCCCTGCCCGCGATCGTCGCGCGGGTGCGCCGCGTGTTCGACCTTGGCGCCGACATCGCGACTATCGGCGGACACCTCGCCCGCGACCCGGCGCTGGCGCCGCTGATCGCGCGCCGGCCGGGCCTGCGTGCGCCGGGCAATTGGGAGAACGACGCGCACTGCATTCCGATCGACGACGAAGCCCCGGCCGCATGGCGCCCCTGGAATGCCTATGCCGCGCAGCACCTCCTCATGGCCCGAGAGATACGAACGCATGGTTGAGCATTTCGAGTTCGCCATCGATCGGCTGAAGACGCCGATCGGTGAACTGCAGATCGTCGCCGATGGCCAGGGCAACCTGCGGACCATCGATTGGACCGAGCACGTAGACCGCATGCGCCGTCTGCTCGACCGCGACTATGGCAAGGGCCGCTACACGCTCCGGCCCTCCCGCGATCCCGGCGGGCTGACCAAAGCGATGCGCGACTATTTCAGCGGCAATCTCGCCGTCATCGACACGCTGCCGGTCGAGACGACCGGAACACCCTTCCAGAGAAGCGTGTGGCGGATGCTGCGCACGATCCCGCACGGCACAACCATCACCTATGCCCAGCTCGCCGCGCGCATCGGCAGCCCGAAGGCCGTTCGCGCGGCCGGACTCGCCAACGGCCAGAACCCGATCAGCATCGTGGTGCCCTGTCACAGGGTCATCGGCAGCAATGGCACATTGACCGGCTACGGCGGTGGCCTGCCCCGCAAGAAATGGCTGCTGGAGCACGAAGGCGCGCTGTAGGCCTCAGCGGCGGAAGTTCGCCGGCGCCGTCACGTTGACATACTCGAAGCGCACCTTGTGTAGTGCCTTGTCGGGGCCTTGCACTTCCGTCTGCTGGCGCACCGGAAGTCCCTCGCCACCGATCCAGATCTCGGATTCGGTGGGGCCCTGTGCGCCGGTCGTCCTGACGCTGTAGAGGGTCGCCTCCTTGCCGTCGAATGTGTCGACGCGCACGCGCGCGCAAGTGTGCGGAGACTTCTGCATCGCCTGGCGCGAGTCGCTCGCGGCCTTCTGGGCGTCATAGGGTCTCGCCACCCATTCGCTGCCCGCGCGCATGTAGAGCGTGTCGCCCAGGCGGACGATCTCGCCTCTCAACGGCTTGCCTGGCGCCGCGGCGCGCTCGATGGTGATGACCTGACGGACCGGCACGCCCGCCTGTTTGACGACGGCATCGAGCACCGCCTGACAAGCCGCATCGTCGGCCTTCGCGAAGCCGGCCGGCAGCGCGAGGGCGGCCGGCAGGGTGAGAATGGAAAGCCCGCGCCGGATCCTCGTCATGGCGTCCTCCTGCCTCGGAGATAGGCCGCCATGAAGGCCACGACAACCGTCAATCCAGCGATATGCCGGTCTCGACCGCCACGGCCTTCCACTGGCGCACCTCCCCGTCGAGGAAGCGCGCCATCTCCACGCTGCCCTGCGGCATCGGATCGAGAAAGGCGGCGTCGAACTTCTCCTTCACGTCCGGTAGCAGCAGGACGCGGGATATGTCGGCCGCGAGCTTGTCCGTCACGGCCAGCGGCGTGCCCGCGGGAGCCAGGAAGCCGTACCAGTTATAGACGACGACGCCCGGCGCGCTCTCCGCATAGGTCTGCACGTCCGGAAGGCGCGGATGACGCTCTGCCGTGGCGATCGCCAGCGCCTTGAGCTTGCCCGACTGGAGATGCGGCATGACCGGGGCCATCGCATTCATCACCAACGGGATCTGGCCGTTGATCGCGTCGTTCAGCGCCGGCCCGCCGCCCTTGTAAGGCACATGCACGAGATCGAGGCCGACCTTGGTGCGCAGCAACTCATAGGTCAGATGCGGTCCACTGCCCTGCCCCGGCGTGCCGACGGCGATCTTCTGGAGCTGGTCACGCGGCATCGCGAGCAGTTCCTTGAGCGAGTTGGCCGGGAAGGACGGATGGGCGACCATCACCTGAGGCGACGCGCCGACCAGCGTGATTGGAACGAAGTTCTTCACCGGGTCGTAGCGTGCCTTGGAATAGACCGCGGGATTGATGCCGTGCGCCACGTCGGCATAGAGCAGCGTGTAGCCATCGGCCGGCGCCCGCGCCACGATCTCGGTGCCGAGCATCCCCGCCGCGCCGGGTCTGTTGTCGACGATCAGATTGTAGCCCGCGCCCATCTCCTGAAGCTTCTGCGCCACCAGCCGGCCGGTGAAATCCGAGCCGCCGCCCGGCGCATAGGGCACGATGAGGCGGATCGGTTGCGAAGGAAAGGCAGCCTGCGCACGAGCAGATGCGGGCACCAGGCCGGCGACCGAGGCGGCAGCCAGGAAGTTGCGTCGGGTGAGGTTCGTCATGCACCCGAGGTAATCACACTTCGTGCCAAGCCGACACCGCGTGGCGGCTCTCTACCCCGGCGGCATCTGCTCGAAGGCCGTCAGGGACGGATCGATCCGGTCCCAGGCATGACCGCGCGCCGTGTAGAACACCATCTGGGGCGCGTACCGGCCCGGCTCATCGAGGCTCGCCGCGTGCACGGTGAAGAGGTCGGGCATGGCCTTGAAGGTCAGGTACACCGGCGTCCCGCAAGTCGAGCAGAAGGCATGCGTCTTCACATTGCCGCTGTCCGCAGCGATGTCCCATTGCGCCGCGGTTCCCGTGAGCTTCACGTCGTCGCGCCGCGGAAAGGTCAGGTAGGACCCATGCCCCGTGCCGCTTCTCCGCTGGCAATCCCGGCACTGGCAATCGGCCGCCACCATCGGCTCGGCGGAAATCTCGTAACGGATCGCGCCGCAGGCGCAGCCACCCGTGTAGGCCTTGCTCATTTCGCCTCTCCCCTTTTGCCGTATTCGTCGTGCCGGCGGAATCCCGGCGCCTGCTCGTTGCGGCCCCTGGGCGCGCGATCGAGCCACTGGTACATCGACCACAATCCGTCGACCCCGCGCGTGTAGGTCGAATAGGTGTGATAGACGGCGCCCTCCGCCATCACGAAGGCGCTGACGCCCGGCCGGTCGCGACCGTAGGTCGATGCTTCGACCCCGCACATGCCTGCGAACCTCACGACCGGTGCTGGCGCCGGCTCGATGTCGAGCGCATGCCCGGCGCGTTCGTAGTTGTACTGGATGTCGCCGTCGCGCTGCTGCTGCTCGGTGAAGGACACGTTGAAGTCGAAGTTGAAATCGCTGCCGCCAGAGGATGCCCAGGGAAAGCTCCAGCCCATGCGTTCACGGTAGGCCAGCAGCTTCGCCA
>LSKJ01000796.1 GCA_001557035.1 Rhodospirillaceae bacterium CCH5-H10
CCGCGAATGTGGTGACGGCCAATGCCGTGGCGACCGGCGGCGGCGGCAGCGACACCTCGGCCGGAACCGGCGGCACGGGCGGCACGGCCGACGCTTCGTCGTCCGGCACCGGCTTCATCGTGACCGCGAACGTCACGGCGACCGGCGGCAGGGGCGGTTCCACCCTCGGCACCGACCCCGTCACCGGCGGTGCCGGCGGCAGCGCCAGCGGCTCGGCCATCGCGGACGGCTCCGGCCTCGCAGTGGTAAATATCGCCATCGTCGGCGGCGCCGGCGGTAACGGATCGGGCGCCGGCGAATACGGCGGTATGGGGGCGAGCCTCACGAACGCCGGTACCGCCCAGGTTCTCTCGGACGCCACGGCGGCGGCCAACCTCATTCAGGTCGGCGGCAACGGCGGCAACGGGTCGGCCGGCGCGAGCGGCGGCATGGGCGGCACCAGTACGCTCAGCGCGGCCCTCGCCACCGGCGCCGCCCCCAACCTCACCCTCAACCAGGCCGCCATCGGCGGCAATGGTGGCGATTCCGGCACCGCCGGCATCTATGCCGGCCGCGGCGGCGCGGCAACCTCCACCCTCACCCTCAACGATGCCGTCACCAACGAACTGGAAGTGAATCTCGGGGCGGCCGGCGGCAACGGCGGCGGCGGCATCGGGACCGCCCGCAACGGCGCCACCGGCACCGCCACCCTCGTCCTGTCGGCGACCAACCTGGTGAGCGGCAGCACCCTTGCGACCGGTGGCGACGGCGGCTCGGTCGACAGCACCGGCGTTGGCCACGGCGCCGATGGCGGCGTGGCCACGGCTTCGACCAGTGTCAGCTCCTCGGGGACGGACCCCGACACCGGCGCGGTCTTCGCCGTCGCTTCCGCCCAGGGGGGCAGCGGCGGCAGCGGCGAGGGGGACGGCTTTTCCGGCGGCACCGGCGGCTCGGCCTCGGCAACCTCGCGCGGCACGTCCGATTTCGGCCTCGACGTGCTGGTCGGCGCCGAGTCGATCGGCGGTAACGGCGGTTCCGGCAACGACGGCGCCGACGGCGGCGCGGGTGCGGCCGTCGTCCAGAACGACGCCGTCTCCGGCTATAGCGCGGATGGCGTCCTGATCCTCGGACAGGTCGCGGATGGTGGTTGGGGCGGCGACAGCACGGGGGGAGCGGCCGGCGCCGGCGGCTCTGCCACCTCCATCCTCGACTTCGACGCGAACGCGGAAGCAGAGTTGAGC
>LSKJ01000797.1 GCA_001557035.1 Rhodospirillaceae bacterium CCH5-H10
GCCGGTGATCGTGTGGGATGCCGAGGCCGGGCAGCGCCGCGTCGTGCCGATGCGCTGGGGCTTTCCCGATCCGCGCGACTGGCGCCGGCCGCGCCCGATCCATGCGCGCTCCGAGACGATCGACCAGAAGGAGCCGTTCCGCACGCCGTTTCATGCCGGCCAGCGCGGCATCGTCGTCTTCCGTACCTTCAACGAGGGCGAGGAGATCACGAAGCCCTCGGGCGCGACCGCGACGAAGCAGTGGACGATCGATCCGCGCGATGGCCGGCCGCGCGGCTTCGCCTTCGTGTGGCGCCGCTACGCCATCGAGGGCCAGCCCGCGCCGCTGCCGTTCTGCGTCATGGCCACGGTGCCGGCCAACCAACTGATCCGCCGCACGATCAAGGGGGCCGAGGACGATCCTCGCATGCCCGCGATCCTCGAGGACGGCGATCCCGCCTGGGCGACGTGGGTTGGGGAAAGCGGCGCGGATGCGGCGGCCGCCAAGGCGCTGTTGCAAACGATGGAAGGCGTCGACTGGACCTCCGCGCCCGAGCCGCCGAAGCCGCGCGCGCCGCGGCCGCGCCGGGCCTGACGCGCCTTCGCGTGCAACTCCTGGCGCGGCGGGCCGTTGCGGTCGATCCCCAACGGAGAGACCGCATGGCCGCGAAGAAGAAGGCAGCGAAGAAGAAGAGCGCCAGGAGAAAGGTCGCGAAGAAGGCGGCCGGGAAGACGTCCAAGCGCAAGACCGCAAGGAAATCCGCCGCCGCCCGCGAACTCATCGACACGGGCACGAACAAGCTCTTCGTTCGGCGCAATGAGCGCGGTACCTCCTTCAAGGAGGTCGTCGACGTCAGCAAGTCCCTCGCGTCCGATCGTCGCCAGAAGGCGAAGACGGTGAGCCGGCCGGGGCAGGGCGATCGCGGCGATCGGCGCCGTCGCTGATCCCTCGAAAGAATGAAAAGCTGGCTACTGGCGGGCGCGATCAGCCTCGTCGCGGCCGTCGTGGCCGCGCTTGCGTTCGGCGCATGGAAAAACAGCGACTTCGTGGACGGCCAGAGCGACCGGCTCCGCATGGAAGGGACGTTCGTCGACGGCTTCTATGACCAGGGCATCGAGGACGTCGGCTTCATCGCGCAGCCCAACAAGCATGTCACCGCCCGCAGGCTGCTGGATTCGCGCGTCATCTACGACGCCTCCTACACGACCGGCCCCGATCGCTTTCGCGTCGTTCCGAAGGTCGAGGGCGCACCGCGCTGCCTGCTCCAGTTCGGCGATTCCTTCACCTTCGGTGAGGGCGTCGACGACGATGAAACCTCGGCCGCCCGGATCGTCGCCAAGAGCGCGGGACAGGTCGAGGTGAAGAGCCTGGGAATCGGCGGCTGGGGGCCGCACCAGTTCCTCGCCGGACTCCAATCGGGCCGTTTCCAGCGCGCGATAAGCTGCAAGCCGACCGATGCCGTCTATCTGTTCATTCCAGCCCATACCGCCCGCGCCGCCGGGCGCGGGAAATGGGACAGGTTCGGTCCGCTCTTCGTAGTGGATGACGAGGGGCGGCCGGTGCGGGAGGGCAACTTCAACACCGCCGGCAAGAGCTGGCGCGAGCTGATCGGCTTCAATCGTTTGACGGAGGACGAGGAGGAGGAGCTGGCAGCCGCGCTGATCGCCGAGGCGTCGCGCGAGCTCGAGCGGCTCTATCCCGGCATCCGCTTCCACGTCTTCGCCTGGGATGGCACGACCGCGGGCGTGATCAGTCGGCTCACCGCGCAAGGCCTGCGCGTGCACACGATCCGCCAGATCATTCCCGACTATAACGATGCCTATCTGATCGCCCCGCCCTTCGAATATCACCCGACGCCGGAAGCCTACGAGCGGGTCGCGGAATACTTCCTGACACTCGACAGGTAGAGCAGCGCGCTCATGAGTTGAAGGAATGAACCTTCCGGACGAATGAATTTCACAGCGTCCGTCGGTGGCCCCAGCATCTTCATCGTGTGTGAAGAGGAGGGGCGATGATGAAGCACAAGGTCATGGGCTGGCTGGCGGCGGCCGTAGCGCCGATGCTGATGCTGCCGGACGGGGCCTCGGCGCAACAGCCGAAGACGCTGCGGGTCGTGATGCATTCGGATCTCAAGATCCTCGATCCGATCTGGACCTCGGCCTTCATCGTGCGCAACCACGGCTACATGGTCTACGACACGCTGTTCGCGCTCGACGGCGACCTCAGGATCAAGCCCCAGATGGT
>LSKJ01000008.1 GCA_001557035.1 Rhodospirillaceae bacterium CCH5-H10
CCTGCCGCTGAGCGGCGGGTTGGTCGCCGAGGAGCCGATGCGTCGCGACAAGGGCCCGCTGCCCGGCGGCGTCGAGCGCATCCTGGTCGCGGAGGACGAGCCGCAGGTCCGCGCCAGCGTCGTCCGCCAGCTGCGCAGCCTGGGTTACGAGGTCGCCGAGGCGCCGGACGGCAGCGCGAGCATCGCCGCCTTCGAGGCGGCCACTGCACCGTTCGACTTGTTGCTGAGCGACGTCGTCATGCCGGGCGCCCTCAGCGGCAAGCTGCTCGCCGCCGAGGTCGCGCGTCGCTGGCCGGCGGTGAAGATCGTCTTCATGTCGGGCTTCACCGAGATCTCCAGCGTGCGCCACGAACGGCTCGACGAAGGCGCGCTGCTGCTCAGCAAGCCGTTCCGCAAGCTCGATCTCGCGCGCACGATCCGCCATGCGCTCGACTCGCCGCGCACCGGCGTGTCCTGAGCGCCGGCATCGCAGGCGCGACCCCGTCGCGCGCCGTCGAGGGAACGATCGTCGCGGTCGCAAGACTCGTTCGCCATGATCGACTTCAGCTTCCGCGCGAGGTCCTTGTCGCCGACCAGCGGCACCCGCGACGTGCAGCGTCCGGCGGACGCCGGCAAGCGATAGGCCTCCAGGGCCTGGGCAATCCCGGGCGGCATCGAGCGACAGCATCATCAGGCCGAACGCCATCAGGTTCTGCTGGCGGCCGCGCTGCGGGACCACGACCTCCCGCAGCGCGAGCTCGCTGCCGGCGCGGCGCATCCGTCGGCAAGTCTCCTCCCGTTCCGGGCTACACCGTCGCGCTTCGCGCGGGATGGTGCGATCGGCCGGTGCGATGCTAGCGTGGCGTCATGTGCGGAAAGTTCACGGCGCAGGCTTCGTGGCGCGAGGTGGTCGCCTTTTCCCAACCGCTGACCGGTCATGACCGCGAGGGCCAAGGCGCGGAGGTTGGTGGCGGCGATGCCGGCGACGGCGAGGACGGCATCGTCACCTATCGCGTCGGCGCGGCGGTGCCGGTGAT
>LSKJ01000080.1 GCA_001557035.1 Rhodospirillaceae bacterium CCH5-H10
CGATGATGGTGTGCGGCTTCGCGCGACGGGAGCAAAATTGTGAGTGACGTGGGTATTTTGACGAAACTACAGGAGGCGTTACGCGTCAAACTGCTTCAGCGCCGCACCTCTCCCGCGAAGCTTCGCGATGATGGGCGATCCGCCGGCCAGCGCGCGGACTTGCTTTATCTCCAAGCTCGCAGCATGGCCCAGAATGGGAGCGTCGAGATGGCGCTCAAACTTTTCGATGATGCCATCGCTCTGGCTCCTGATTTCGTGGAGGCAATCGAAGCGCGCGCAGAACTCCTCGACATGGCTGGTCAAGAAGCGCTGGCCGGTGCGGGATACGCTGAAGCGCGCCGCCTGAGGTCGGCTGTTCGCCAAGGCCCGCCTGATCGCCCTTTTGTCGTACGTATGCGCGGTAATTTCATGTCGGAGGTCGTTTCTTACGACAATGTCGTGCGGTCGCTGCAGAAGAACATCTTGCCGTATCTCGCCAGAGGGAATGCTTATCTGGCTAGCGGCAAGCCAGCCAAGGCGCTGGCCGATTATGAGCATGCGCTGAGGATAAAGCCGGGCTCGTTGAACGTAATTGCGCTCAAGGCAGAGGCCTTATTGGGCTTGGCACAATATGAACAATCCTTGACTGCGATCGACAGCGTTCTTTCTGCTCAACCAGACAATCTGGAGGCCCTTAGTACACGGGCGGTTGCTCTGCTCGCCCTTGGCCGTCTCGTTGCCGCCAACAAAGATCTAAATCGCCAACTCACTTTGCTGCCGCCGGGGCAGGCCGCCGCAAGAGGCTGCGTCGCCATGCGACTCGCAGCGTACCAAGTGGCTGTTGATGAGTTCGCCAATGCCATATTGCGCCAGCCGGGGGATGCGTATTGGCGCCTTTATCATGGCACCGCACGTCTCCGCCTTGGCTTGGACGTGTTGCAAGAGAAGTTAGTTGATGACGGGCAGCATTGGCCTCGACTTCTTCTCGCCTTCCAGGCTGGGCAAGTGAGTGAAGAAGCCGTGATTGCACAGGCGGATTCGGACGACCGCCGGGCCGAGGCGTGGTTTCAGTTTGGAGTGCTCACCATCCAGAAGGACCGGGATGTTGCGCGACGCCATTGGCAGAACGTCGTTGATCGGGGAGGGGTAGCTCTGATCGAGCACGCGGCTGCCCGAAACGAACTAGCGCAGAGCTAAATCTTACCGTGAAGCATAACGAGGAGAGTTAGGATGTTTTCCGTTATCCTGTACGGTCGAAACGACAGTCACGGTTATAATCTTCATAAGAGGGCGGCAATCAGCTTCAACGCCATCGCCGAGGTCATGTCCGATCCTGACGATGAAATTTTGTTCGTGGATTACAATACTCCCGACGATCATCCGACTTTTCCCGAAGCCATCCATGATACTCTAACGGATAAAGCCAAGAAGCATATGCGCGTTCTGCGCGTGCGGCCCGAGCATCACGCTCACCTCAAGTCGAAAACTCACTTGGTCGCGCTTGAGTGTCAGTCGCGGAATATCGCGCTGCGCCGCTCCAATCCCAACAATCGCTGGATCCTCTACACCAATACGGACATGCTTTTGGTGCCCCGGATCGAAGGCGAGTCGCTCAGCCATATCCTCGGTGCCGTACCCGATGGGTTTTATCAGATACCTCGCTTCGAGCTGCCCGAGATGCTCTGGGAAGCGGCATTCGATCGGCGCGACCCCGCCAACAACCTGAAACTGTTGCGCGATTGGTCGATGCGGTTTCACCTCAACCAGGTGGTCCATAATTTCATGCCGATGAAATACGACGCGCTGGGCGACTTCCAGGCGGCGTTGCGTGAGGACATGTTCGCGATCCACGGATTCGATGAATCGATGCTCCTGGGTTGGCATTGCGATTCGAATTTGGCAGCCCGCCTGGCGCTTTACCGCGGTCGAGTAGACACGCTGATAGACAAGGTATTCGGCTACCATTGCGACCACACGCGTGTCGCTGCGGCGAACAACAAGGGCCGCCAGACGCGCATGAACAACCAGGACCAGTACATTTGGGATGTGACAACGCCTTATATACCCGCCCAGGCGGAGACATGGGGCTGGCCCAACCTTGAGATCGAGGAAGTCCGGCTGGACCGCGACACCTCTTATCAGCGCTTTACCGCCGGTCTCGACGCGGCGATAACGCCGGCGACTGTCCCATATGTGACGACCAGCCTTGAGTGGCAGCTCTACAACGATCTGACTTACGATCTACCCCATACGATACCTTTTGTTTGCGATCAGGTTCTGACCTATCCGCGAAACACGGCTCTGATGATCGGTGCGACGCGTGCCGAGTTCCTGAAGCGCTTCGCGATTGCCTGGAATGCCATGGGTTTCACGGGGCCGCTATTGGTGCCGAATGAGTTTGAGGGCTTGCCAAACGATCTTTCGGGCGTAGTCCGCGGGCCGTTCAAGGAACAACTTGAACAGGCTCACCTCTTCATCTTCGAGTTTGGCCTGGCAACGCAGCAGCCCGGTGAACCGGTTCGTCGAGGGCGGCCGGCCGGTCCCGTGGATGAGAAGCGGCTTAAGACGCTCTCGCGCTTTTTCCGTTTGGCCGCGTCGACTGAAAGCGAGACGCGTCCGGCGGGGAGGCGGCAGCCTCGGCGGTTCATCGGCGTGAATGTGATCTACAACAAGTACTGGCCTCTGTTTACCGACTATGTCGGGGCCAACATCAATCCATTCTGTAGTCAGGTTCTCGCAGGTATTCCCCGGGAAGACCCGTCACTTCGCGGTAAGGTTCTCCGCTTTCGCGGCAAGCGTGCGGTGTGAGCGAATTTTGGCGAAGGAGGGCGTATAGTGGCTGAAATATCGAGGCCGATGTCCGAGCGTGCTTCTGATGCTGCAGCGTTGCAACGCGCGACAAGTTCCGATTTCAAGCCAAATTCTCATCGTCTCCCGGTGATGGACTTTAATGGCTTTGCTACGACGGAAGCCTGCGAATTAAGTTGCGTCTTTTGCCATTTCAACGGCCCCAATGCGATCAAGAAGGCGCGAACCCTCGCACCCGAACTGGTCGAAAAGGGCTTGAGGCAATTGCCCCCTGGCAAGAAGGCGCATTTCGCTGCGACCGGTGATTTTTTCCAGGACCCCAACGCACTTGATCATTTGCGCAAAAGCATTGCTCTAGGGCACCCGGTGAATGTGCTCAGCCATGGGCAATCGATGCCTCCCGAGCGGCTCGAGGAAATGCTTGCTATGGGCGTTCGGGAATTTCGCTTCAGTGTCGACCATATCGAACCGCGGCAATATGCTAAAATTCGGCGCGGAGCGGATCTTAAATTGGTCTTGGCTACAATCGCCTATTTGCGTCAGCGGAAAGCCGAACTTCCCGATCTCAGCGTCGAGGTCAATTGTATTCTGATTGGCGATACGCGCGATCGCATGCAGGAGTTCGCCGATTTCTGGTCTACTCGCGTCGACGCCGTGCATTTTCACGCTGAATACTACGACGTTCTGAAGTTCCGGAACTTGTTCTTTGTACCGGAGCATCGCAACGACTGCCATATCCAGTTGTATGTCTTGCCGTCAGGCCAGATCACTCCGTGCTGCGCCATGATGGTCCAGGCACATGAAGGTGACGCATCATGGCTCCCGAATATCGCTGATACCTCGTTGCAGGAGGCCTATGATCGCCTTTGCGATATGTACGAGGATCCGAACAGCGACCTTGGAAAAGTATGTGCCAAGTGTGATTGGTGGGTCATGTGGTCCGAGCCGCGGAATGGATGCTCGCCATATATGAAGTCGGTACGTTTCGACGCACCTTCCGGCGAACTGGTAAAAGCGCAGGAACCACCTAAGCATTTATTTCGCAGAGTGCAACAAGCCCTTACGGCGCTGCTGAAAAAGCAGTCGCAGAAATTCAGCTAGGCTGTGGTGACAAGTTCTACTTGAGCCATAGCATGATGTTTTGGACCTTTACGAAGCCTAGGAAGTTTGCGGCGAGCTTGTCGTATCGGGTTGCGCTCGTCGCCATTTCTCGAGCTTTGCGAAGGAGCCTTCGATGCCGCAGCGTTGGGTATAGGCGATACGGTCGTAGCGACGCTGGTACTTGCGATGTCTGCGGGGAGGGATGACTGGCTAGCCGCCTTGTTCGAGGACAAGTTCGTCGAAGCTGGCAGCGTTATAGGCTTTGTCGGCATGACCTGAAGGGCCGGGAGGCCCCGTATCAAGTCGCATTCCGGCGCCATATCGTTTTGTTGCCCCGGTCCGAGCGTGAAGCGGACCCGCAGGCCGAGCGCATCGACTGCCGCGTGGAGCTTGCTGCCGAAGCCCCCGCGCGAGCGCCCGAGAGCTTGGGCTTACGGTCCCCTCTTCTTCGCCGCCCGCTGGCGGCTTCCTTGCGACCGCCAAGCTGCTCCAGTGGTGCCCACTGATCCGTCCCTAAATACTTCGCTTTCTACGCCAGCATCTCGGAAAACTAGCATCTAATCAGAACTGCCGAATCCTCAAATTGTCACCCCAACCTAGGAGTTGCATACCATTATCTTGGCGATGGAAACTCCTTGGTAAGTCTCTTCAGGTTTCGCGATTGCGCAAAGCTCAGCTATTGCAAGTGGAGGCGAATCGGGTAGTGATTGGCTTCAGCATTTAAGCTGCCCATGATGGAAAGTTGACAGAGCGTAAGCTCATACTACCAGAGAATGTAGTGAAGGACTGCGCAAAGTAGGCTCAAGACCCGGAGAAGCCTTTGTTTAGTTAGTTCCGAGGCGGATAGAAGGCTGGATCATTAGCCTCGAAGGCAGCCATGTAGCTTGAATAGTCATCGGCCCTATTTCGATTGACTTGGGCTTGACCAGCCAACATCTCAAGCGCTAGGTCGACGTCAACTAGGCCAGAAAACTTTGTTCGAAACTCTTGCAGGAGTTCCGCTGAGCTGTCTGGTTGGCCCCAGACTGAGAAGATCGCTGCAAGCTTGGCTATTTTTTCTGCACTCATCCAGTTGACGATGTGGCGCCAGTCGGGGCCAGCGGGATCGCGCGCATAAAAGGCTTCAGCTTGAAACGGGCGGCCCGTCAGGGTCTGCGCGGGCGAGGTGATGGCGAAAGGCGAAGGTAGCGAGGCCAGGGAATAGTTTCGCACATCTAGAGCCAGAAGCTCGAAGCCATGCTCTCGCATGAACCGATCGGTATTGTGGAACGTGTGCTCGGTTGGACCGGTACCACCATACATGTTGACCTCAAGGCGCAGGGCGAGCGCCTTCAGTCTTTCAAAATGCTCCCCGAACGAATGCAGGACGTGGAAGTCGGGCCCGTCTATGTCGATCTTGAGGAGGTCGATGTCGCTCCATCCGAGATCGGCAAGGACATCCGGCACTATAATGGGCTTGTTGGGATCGCCGAGCTTAGTGAGATTCCATGCGTTTACATGGAGCTTCTCTATCAGGCTTGCTGCAGCCATTTGCTTCTGCTGCCTAAGGTATACTTGCCCTGCGCTCGTGCGTGGGAACGGGCTTCGAACATGCTGAGGTTTCCCCGCGGCTGCCTGAGCGAATGGGTGGTCTGGACCGAGCCCGACAAAGCCGCCAATATATTTGATGTCTGGATGTGTCTCCTCCCGAGTTAGGCGCTCGCACTCCTCGAGGCTGGCGTCAAACGCCAGCGACCGCAATCGATCTCCGAAGACGCGCCAAGCAGGGTCAATGCCGCCGGAACAGCCGATGTCGATGAAGGTGAAGCGCTCCGAGGAAAGACTTCCTGCGAGGTAAGCGGCAAACGCGGTGCTCATGTCAATCCAAGTCTATGTACGGTTTAGACGGCTCAGCCTAGCAGAGCTGGCGCGGTCCTTATAGCGGGCTCAATCCGCCCGCTTCACGCGAAAGAAGGTGCCGGCGAGCGGATCCTCAAAAAGCAGGGTGCCGGTGAACTTCGTGTGGATCGTCCTGTAGATCGTCGCGGCCTTCGACGAATCCGCGACCGTCGCCATGGACGAGATGAAGCTCGGCTCCGAAAGCTCCCACACATAGTCTGCGACGACCTCGTAACCGAGGTCGATCGCGTGGCCGATCTTGCGGCTGAGTTCGGCGGCGAGTTCCTCGTCAGTTAAGCTTGGCTGATGGATCGGACCGTCCGCCAAGGCGATCGCCTTGAATTTCGGTTTGGGAGCGGGGGCGGGGCCCAGTTTGCCGAAGGAGTTCCACTCGCCGTGCCACTCGTAGAAGGCCTCCGAGACCAGCTGCTCGAAGCCATGTACCAGAAACACGGTGCGCGCAGGATCAATTCGCCTCTCAAGGCGCTCCAGGGCGCTGCGCCACGGCCCGTCCGCGCCTCGCGCCGGCACCATTCGGTGGATGTTGTAGGACAGAAGGACTGCCGCCAGCACAAGGGCGATCCGCGGAATCGCCGGACCGTAGCGGTGAGTGGCCGCCGCGACGACGGCCGCCCAAGCCACTGTCAGGCAAATCATAACGTTGATCTGCATCTGTGGGTCTTGCGGCTGCGAGTAAAAGTTGAATATCTCGCCAGCAAGGAAGTTCATGCCGAAGATCGCCGCCAGGACCCGCGTGTTTAGCGATGTCGCATCGCGCCAGATCAGGACCAGCCAGGCGACGGCGATTGCGGCGATTAGGACGGTGGCCATTAGGACTTCGTTGCGGATGCTCCTCAGGTAAGAGGCATCCCCCAGGTTGGTGCCGCCCAGCAGGTACTCGGTGATTCCGACCCAAAGAAAGACCAGCTTGCGAGCGGTGAAGCCGCCCCAGCCGGACTCGACAGCCTTGCCCGTCCAGAGGAGTTCCCGCACGCTGCCGGCGTTGCCCTCGTGCGGCCCCCAGAGCTGCATCACGATCTCCGCCGTGCCCACCATGACGGTCAGGAAGAGTACGACGCGAAGGAGCCTCTTCCAGAGCGTGCCGGGTGCCAGCGTGACGCCGACCAGCAGTGCCGGAAGCGTTGGAAACATCAGCCGCCACTCGAACAGCCATGACAGGGTGAAGACCAAGGCAACGATGGCGATGCGGCCGGGAGTTGGATTGACGAACCAGACGGCGGCGAGGGCCAGCGAGCCCAGCAGAAACGTATAGGACGGGATGATGTCTTCGTTGCTGATGGACAAATTCAGGAAGAAGGCGCCGCCCAGATGAAAGGTGACAGCGGCCCAGGCCACGTCGCGGCGGTGGCCAACAGCACGCACCAGCAGGTAGACGATGCAAAGGCTGATCGCGCCGAAGAGGCAATTGATGAGGGCAATTTGCCGGCGCGGATTGCCGGTCTCAATGCCGACCAGGTCGAGCAGGTGACAGAGGACGGCGACGAAAGGGTAGTAGTGAAAATTGGACCGGTCGAGATAGACTTTGACGTTGTCGGTCAGCCAGTCGCGAATTGTCATCGCCTTGAAGACGCCATTGCTGGTCAGCGCCTGCGGATTGTCCATCCAGCCGACGAGCCAGACCAGTCCGGACAGCGATGCGAGAAAGATGATGGCGAGGTCGGCCAGAGCTGACCTGTCGGACCACCAGGCGGGAGCCGCTCCCGGTCGACGTTTGGCTTGCGTAAATGTCTGTTTCGCCAAGATTGCCAGCTTTTGCCACGGGCTGCGTACGGGTGCCAGGCGATTGGTGCGGTGACCGGCGCGGGAAGTACTAACGGTGGGCTGCGACCGGAGTTAGCCGGACGAAGGCGCCTGCCGCCGGATCGTCATAGACGGGGGTGCCGGTGAACCTTGTATGGAGCATGTCGTAGAGTGCGACAGCTTTAGTAAAGTCAGCCACGCTTGAAAGCGACGACCCCACCTTGGCACGACTCCAGCTCCATATATCAACCGCGATCACTTCGTACCCTAAGCTCATGGCACGCCGGATCTGTCCTTCCAACTCTGCTGCCAGCTGGGGGCCCGACATACCAGGATGCATGACCGGGCCGTTGGTCAGGCTCAGCACCTTGTACTTTGTGCCGGGAGTCGGTGCCGGACCGAGCGTTTCGAAGAAAGACGCGTCGCCGTCCCAATGATAGATGGCCTGTGAAACGAAAACTCCAAAACCGTGGACGAGCAGAAAGCTCCTCTCCAGAGGTACATGCGCTTCGATCCGTTCGATAGCTTTCTGCCAACGCGTATCTTCGCCGCGCGAGATGGTCAGCGCCGACACATTGTACATGAGGATGGCGGCAGACAGCGTTCCCAGTCCTACAAGGGCCAGGCGGCGGCGGGCTTGCACCAAGGTCGCCGCTATCAAGGCCGCGGCGATCGTCAGCCACGGCATGACGTTAATTTGCATCTGGGGATCCTGCGGCTGGGAGTATACATTCATCAGCTCGCCCGCTGCGAAGGCACCGCCGAAAATCGACAGAAGTGTCCAGCTTTGGGGAAAGGTACGGTTTCGCCAGAAGAGCAGGAGGGCACCTGCCGCCAACGCGATAATCAAGGCGGTTCCCGTCAGCAACTCACGGATGTAGACCGGAATCATCCCGGGATCGGCATCATTCCGGCCGCCCAGCAGACTTTCGCCGATGCCTGCCCACAATAGCCAGATCTTGGCGACGGAGAAGCCGGCCCATCCGGTTTCGATTCCTTTTGCTGTCCAGATGAGGTCCGTGAATTTGTAGGGGTTGCCCGGGTGATTGCCCCACAGCAGGTACACGATCGCCGAGACGGCAAAGCTAGTCAGCAGGAAGACGGCGATCCGGCCGCAGTGCGTCGCAAGCTTACCGGGAGCTAGGGCGAGCGCCAAGAGCATCGCAGGCAAGGCGGGAAACAAGAGCCGCCATTCGAATAGCCACGCGAAGGTGAAGATCGACGACACGATGATGATACGCCCTGGGGTGGGCTTGGTGAACCAGACGGCGCCAAGAGACATGGCTAGGAGCATCAGCGTGTAGGACGGCATGATGTCCTCGTTGCTGATCGCGAGATTGAGAAAGAATGCCCCGGAAAGATGAAAGAGCGTGGCCAGCCATGCGATTGCACGGTCGCACGTCAGCTGACGGATCAGCACATAGATGATCGACATGCAGGCGGCTGCGCTTGCGGCGTGGATGATTGGCATTTGGCGGCGAGGGTCGCCGGGTTGAATGCCAAAAAAATCGAGGAGGGCACAAAGCTGGCCAATGACTGGAAAGTAAAGATAGTTGGACGGATCGAGCGACGCCGAGCCGGGAGTCCTAATCCAGGGCTTTAGTTGAATGGCCTTGTAGATGCCGTTCCCGGTTATTCCCTGCGCATTGTCGTACCAAGCGATCAGAGTCATCAGGCCGGCGAAAGAAAACAACCAGACTAGCACGGCGTCAAATACTAGACCGGGTGGCTCTCGATTCTCCGACAATTGCCACGTAGGTCTGTCCGGCGCCGGTGAGAAAGCTGCGGTAGTCATGCTTTGTTCTGCCAGATTCGCGTGCCGCTGCCAACTCACCCGAGTGTATGTGCGTAGACATGAAAAAGCCCGCGTGACGCGGGCTTCATCGTTTGTCCAAGGACGAAAGGCTGCTTTCAGCGGCCCAAGCCTAAATAGAGGATGTCCGCAACCGCCTCGAACTTCTCGGCTGGCAGCGTGCGCCAGAGGTCGAGCACGGTGAGGCGCTGGCCGTCGCGCTTGCACCAGGCCGGGTCGATGTCCTTGTACTCCGGCCAGCCGGTGCCGACGATCAGCAGGTCGCACTCGCGCACCGCGCCCTCGAGCGAGGAGGCGCCGACCACCTTGTCGCCCAGAACGGCAAGCGCCGCGTCCTGCGCCAGCGGGTCGTGAACGACGACCACATATCCTGCGTCGGCGAGATTGGCGGCAAGCTTGACGCTGTGGCTTTCCTCCACGACGGGCGTCTGCGGCTTGTAGGAGAGGCCCAGCAGCGCGATGCGGGTGCCGGCCTTGGCGAACTTCGCGACCAGGTTCGACAGGCGCTCGATCTGGAAGTTGTTGATGCGGTCGGTCGCCTCGGCCACGTCGGCGCGGGCACCCAGCTTGCGGGCGAGTGCTGCGAACGCAACGTTGTCGCGCGGGAAGCAGGGGCCGCCATAACCCATCGCACCCTTGAGGTACTTCGAGCCGATGCGGGTGTCGGCGCCCAGCGCCTTGGTGACGACGTCGACGTCGGCGCCCGGCAGCCGGTCGCAGATGTCGGCTAGCATGTTGGCGTAGGAGATCTTGGTCGTGACGTAGGTGTTGACCGAGATCTTGGTCAGCTCCGCGCTCACCCAGTTCATCCGCTGCACCGGCGGCTTCTTCTCGCACATCTGCAGGTAGATGGTGGCCAACATATCGCCGGCCTTGGGATCGCTCTGACCGACGAGGATCGAATCGGGGTAGAGCATGTCGCGCACGACGCTGCCCAGCGCGATGAATTCCGGGTTGTAGCAGAGGCCGAGGTCCGGCCCGATCTTGCGGCCCGAGGCGGCCTCGAGGGCCGGCGCGATTTCGGCCGACATGGTACCCGGCATCACCGTCGAGGTGATGACGACCATGTGATAGCCCTTCTTGTTGCGCAGCGCCTTGCCGAGCGTCTCCATCGCCTGAAGCACGAAGCGGTTGGAAAAGAAGCCGGTGCTGTCCGACGGGGTCGGCACGATCACGAAGCTGGCGTCGCTGTTCTGGATCGCCTCGTTGGCGTCCATGGTCGCCGACAGGCGCTCCTTGTTCGCAGCGATCAGCTCATTCAGCTGCGGCTCGACGATGGGCATCTTGCCCGCATTCATCGCGTCGACGAACGTCTTGTTCACGTCCAGGCCGATGACGGTGAACCCGCGGCTGGCGAGCACCGCCGCAAGGGGGGCTCCGAGCTTGCCGAGGCCGACGACCGAGACGCGAGGCAGAGTTCCTGAGGTCATTTCCATGTCCGTTTTGAGGGCCGGTACTGATACTTGTGCTGGCGGCCGGATGCCACCCCGATTTTGCAGGGTCCTGTAGGGCAAACACCGCTTGCGCGCACCCGTCGCAGGGGCGAAAAATCGCCGCCGATCAGGCGTTTAGGGCAGGGGAACTGGATGAAAGTGGAATTTTCGGCCTTTCCGAAGGCCTTTGGGGGCAACGTCGCGGTGTTCGTGGGAGCCGACAAGCAGCTCCTGGCCACCGCCCAGTCCGTCGATGCGGCGTCCGGCGGTGCCGTCGCGCGTGCCTTCGAGGGCGGCCGGTTCACCGGAGCCAAGGGCCAGACCCTGACCGTTCTCGGTCATTCGGGTGACATTGCACGCCTTCTGCTTCTGGGCGTCGGCAAGGGCAAGGAACTGGATGCCCGCGCGGCCGAGGGGCTGGGCGGCGTGATCGCGGCCGAGGCCAACGCCGCCGGCCACACCGCCGTCACCGTCGTGGTCGACCCGGTGAAGGGAAGCCGCCTGACGCCGGGCCAGATCGCGGCCCACATCGCGCTCGGCGTCCGCCTGCGCTGCTACCGCTTCGACAAGTACAAGACCAAGGACAAGCCCGAGCAGAAACTCTCGCTGCAGCATCTCACCATCGTCCTGGCCGGTCCCGCCGACGCGCGTAAGGCCTACGCACAGCTCGAGCCGGTGGTCGACGCCGTGTTCCTGACGCGCGACCTGGTGAGCGAGCCGCCGAACGTGCTCTATCCGGTCGAGTTCGCCCGCCGCGCCAGGGAGCTCACCAAGCTCGGAGTGAAGGTCGAGATCCTGGGCGAGGCCGAGATGAAGAAGCTCGGCATGGAGACGCTGCTCGCGGTCGGGCAGGGCAGTGCGCGCGATTCGCAGCTTCTCGTCATGACCTGGATGAACGGGCCCAAGGGCCAGGCGCCGGTCGCCCTGATCGGCAAGGGCGTATGCTTCGACACCGGCGGCATCTCGCTGAAGCCGGCCGGCGGCATGGAGGACATGAAGTGGGACATGGGCGGCGCTGGCGCCGTGACCGGTGCGATGCGGCTGATCGCCGGCCGCAAGGCCAAGGCGAACGTCGTGGCCGTGTGCGCGCTCGTGGAGAACATGCCCGACGGCAACGCCCAGCGTCCGGGCGACGTCGTGAAGTCGATGTCGGGCCAGACGGTCGAGGTCATCAACACCGACGCCGAGGGCCGCCTGATCCTGTGCGATGCCATGTGGTACGCGCAGGAGAAGTTCAAGCCGCAGGCAATGGTCGAGCTCTCTACCCTGACCGGTGCGATCATCGTGGCGCTGGGGCATGAACGCGCCGGCCTGTTCTGCAACAACACGCAGCTCTCCAACCGCCTGCGGGCGGCCGGCGCGGCGATCGGCGAGAAGCTGTGGCGCATGCCGCTCGGGCCGAAGTACGACAAGCTGATCGACTCCGAGATCGCCGACATGAAGAACGTCGGCGGCGGCCGCGACGGCGGCTCGATCACGGCGGCGCAGTTCCTGCAGCGTTTCGTGCAGGACGGCGTGGCCTGGGCCCACATCGACATTGCGGGCGTGGCCTGGTCGGGCAAGGGCGACGTGACCACGCCCAAGGGTGCGACGGCCTATGGCGTGCGCCTGCTCGACCGGCTGATCGCCGAGAACTACGAGCGCTGATCCGCCGATGGCGACCGAGGTCAATTTCTATCACCTGACCCGATCGTCGCTGGAAGACACGCTGCCGCGCCTGCTGGCCAAGACCCTGCAGGCGGGGGAGCGGGCGGTCGTGCTGCTGGGATCGATCGAGCGGGTGGACGCGCTGAACACCCATCTCTGGACCTACGATCCCGACGGCTTCCTGCCGCACGGCGCCGCACGCGACGGCGAAGCCGATCGCCAGCCGATCTGGCTGACGCATCTCGACGAGAACCCCAACGGCGCGGCTTTCCTGTTCGTCGCCGATCGCGCGAAGTCGGAGAAGGTCGGCGACTACAAGCGCTGCTTCGAACTGTTCGACGGCCGCGACGACACGGCCGTCGCCGACGCCCGCGACCGCTGGAAGGAATACAAGACCGCCGGCCATGCGGTGGCCTACTGGCAGCAGACCGACACGGGTGGCTGGGAGAAGAAGGCGTAGCTAGCGCCTGTCGCGCGGCCTCAGGTAAGCGCGCCAGGCGGCGGCGAGGCGCTCGCGCAGCGGGATCGGCCCCTCGGGCCGGTAGAAGTCCGGCGGATCGGATTCGAATCTCGCCATGTAGCTTCGATAGTCGAGCGGCCGCGCGCGATCGCCCTGTGCTTGAGCCGCGAGCTGGTCGAGGCCGCGATCGACGGACATCACGGGCTCGAGCTTGCCGCGGGCGCCGACCAGAATCTCGGCGGCGGCATCCGGGACATCCCAGGCCGACAGGATCGCAGCCAGCTTAGCGACCTTTTCGGCGCTCAGGTCGTGGAGCCTGGTCGCACCATTCGGGCCTGGCAGATCGAGTGCGTAGTAGGCCTCGCCCTGGAAGGGGCGGCCGGAGTGCGTCTCGGCCGGGGTCGGCCAGATGTAGCGTGCCGGCAGTGCGCGCGAGGAATAGTTGCGGACGTCGAGCCGGAACAGGTCGAAGCCGTGGCGGCGCATGAAGCGGTCGGTGTTGTGGAAGGAGTGCTCGTCGGGTGAGCCATCGCCCACGAAGTTAACTTCCATCTGCACGGCCAGCAGGTCCTTGGGCAGGCGCCCCTCGAAGCTCTGCAGGATCTGCCAGTCTATGCCGTCGGTATCGATCTTCATGTAGTCGAGATCGGTCCAGCCGCGCTCGGCGAGAAGGTCGGGCACCACCACCGGCTTGTTCGGATCGGCGAGCCCGGTCAGCTCCCAGGCATTGTGCCGAAGTTGTTCCTCGGCCGATGCCGTCTGCAGCCGCGCGTCTCGGATCTCCCGCGTGCGCATGAAGCTCATGCGGTCACGCATCTTCATGATCAGCGGCGCGGCCGGCCCGGCCGACAGGTCGACCGGCTGGTCGGCGCGAGGACTCACGAAAGCCGCGACATAGGAGACTTCGGGATTTCGCTCCTCCGCGGCGAGGCGCTTGCACTCGCTGGCGCTGGCGTCGATGCCCAGCGCCTTCAGCCTGTCGCCGAAGGCGCGCCATTTCGGGTCGAGGCCGCCGGAGCAGCCGATGTCGAGCAGCGCGAAGCGTTCCGTCTTCAGCCCTTGGGCGACGAGTGCCAGGAACGACATCGCGGCGATCAGACTCAGACCGTGGCGACGGGAGTCGCGGGCGAGCCCACGGCGCCGGGCAGGCGCAGCGGCGGCGCCGTCAGCAGGAAGCGCGAACGCTTCCTGTCGCGCAGCCACAGCGCCAGGTCCTTCAGCCACCAGATCTCGCCGAGGTTGAGGCCCAGTTTGAACAGGCAGTGATTGTGGATCGGCAGCGAGGGATGCTCGGCATCCTCCGGACCGGGCTTCGCGGGCACCGCCTCGACGCCGTAATTGTCGGCGATCAGCGCCGAGATCTGGCTGTCGGTGATCCACTGCAGCAGGCGCTTGTCGCGCCCGTCGAGCACGCAGCACATCGCGTGCGCGCGCGCCGGGTCGACATTCTTGTTCATCTTCATGATCTCGTCGGTGAAGCCGGTGTAGAGCAGCAGCATGTCGCCGGGCTCCACCACCACCTTGTCCGCATCGAGCACGCGCTTGAAGTCGTCGTAGCTCACATACTTGTGGTCGCGGCCGTAATGCTTCTCGAGGTCGACCAGCACGGCGCGGCCCTGGATCGCCTTGGCCGCCATGTTCTCGACGCCGAGCTTGTGGGCGTAGCTGAGATGGCCGCAGCCGTCGCGGCCGGCGTCGGGCTGCGGACCGACCACGTCGGAGCCGGGCTTGAAGCCGTTGTAGTATAGGGGCTCGGGCACGCCGTCGCCATCGGCATCGAACAGCCCGCCGACATGGGCCAGCGTGTCCCACTGCGTCGAATACTGCAGCGTGAGGATCACGCGGTCGTCGCTCGCCACGTCGGCGAACAGCGGGTTGAGGCTGTTGGTCAGGAAGTTGAAGCGCCAGCCGTTCTCGTCACCGGTCGGCGAGAGGACCGGCGGCAGGCGACGCGGGTTCAGCACGTTGCCGCCGGGAAAGTCGAGCGGCAGGCTGAGACAGAACGAAATACCTTCCTTCACCTCGGCGATGCCCTCGAGCACCTTCTTCGGGGTGATCAGGTTCAGGCGGCCGAGCTGATCGTCGTCGCCCCAGTCTCCCCAGGTCGATCCTTCAGGGCGATGCTTCCAGCGCTTCATGATGCGTTTCTCCCTCTTGCCGGCGGGGACACTACAAGGGCTGTCGCATCGCGTCATCTCGCCTATGATCGCTTGAAGAGGTGTCCATGTCCGCCGCAACCGCCACACCGCCGCTTCAGCATGACTTCAGGGTGATCAGCCTGATCGGCGTCGCCCACGGCGCGAGTCACTACTACCAACTCGCCTTCGCCACGATGCTCCTGATCGTTCGGCAGGAAGTAGGGCTGAGCTACGCCGATGTCGGCCTGCTCGCCGGTGTTTTCTACGGCGTCTCCGGCGTCGCGCAGACGGCCGCCGGCTTCGCGGTCGACCGGTTCGGCGCAAGGCCGATCCTCGCCGGCGGCCTGCTCGTCGTCGGCCTTGGCCTTGCCTGCATATCGTTCGCCCATTCCTTCGTGGGATTCGCCTGCATCGCCGTGATCGCCGGCCTGGGCAACTCGGTCTTCCATCCGGCCGACTTCGCGCTGCTCAATTCGTCGGTCAGCCAGAATCGTCTCGGCCGCGCCTTCAGCATCCACGGACTCGGCGGTTCGCTGGGCTGGGCCGCCGCGCCGGTCATGTACTTCCTCGACAGCCTGTTCGGCTGGGTGGGGGCGGCGCTGATCGGAGCGCTGCCCGGCATCATCCTCTCGGCACTCGTCTTCATCCATCGCGAGGAGCTGGTCGACCATCGCGTGAAGGTGCGGGCCGCCGCCGCGCAGCCCGGCGCCAAGCCGGGGCTGGCGCTGTTCCTGCAGCCGGCGCTGCTGCTCTGCCTCGCGTACTTCGCGCTGATCGCGGCCAATACGGTCGGCATCCAGCAGTTCGCGGTGCCGGCCTGGAGCAACATGTTCGGCGTCACCGAGAACTACGCCGCTTTCTGCCTGATCGTGTTCATCGTGGGCTCGGCGGCTGGCATTCTGGTCGGAGGCTATTTCGCCGATCGCGTGCGTCGGCATGATCTCGTCGCGGCGTTCGGCCTGCTGGCGGCTGCCTGCCTCACCGTGCCGGTCGCCACCCAGACCGTGTCGGCGACCTTCCTGCCGATCCTGCTGGCGCTGGCGGGCGCCGCCGGCGGCATCACCAATCCGTCGCGCGACATGATCGTGCGCAATGCCACGCCGCCCGGCGCCTCGGGCAAGGTCTTCGGCTTCGTCTATTCCGGGCTCGACATCGGCTCGTTCGTGGCGCCGCCGCTGTTCGGCTTCCTGATGGGCAGCGGCCTGCCGGCCGTGATCTTCTGGATCGCCGTGGGGCTCTACACGTTCAACGCCGGCATGGTGATGCTGATCCGGCACAGCAGCACGCCGAAGCCGGCCTATCCGGCGGTCGCGGAATAGGCGTCAGGCGGCGGCTTCCAGCGCTTCCTGGGCGGTCAACCAGCGCTTCTCGGCGTTCTCGACCTCGCGTTCGAGGCGGGCCTTTTCCTTCTGCAACTCGGTCACGACCGTGCCGGGACCGGCATAGATCGCCGGGTCGCCCAGCTTGGCGAGGACCCCGTTCAGCTGGTCTGTGAGGCGGGCCAGCATCTTCTCTGCGCTGTCGACGGCCTTCTTGAGCGGCGCCTTGTTGGTGCGGTTGTCGGCAGCGGCCTTGCGCTGGTCCTTCTTGCTGGCCGCGTCGGCCGGCTTGTCTGCCTTGGCGGGGCGCGAGCCGCGCTCTTTCAGCAGCTTGGCCTG
>LSKJ01000798.1 GCA_001557035.1 Rhodospirillaceae bacterium CCH5-H10
CCGATCGCCAGCATCTGCTGCTCGCCGCCCGACAGCGTGCCGGCCGCCTGGCGACGCCGTTCGGCCAGTCGCGGGAACATGGCGAAGACGCGGTCCAGCGTCTGCTTTTCCAGAGCGCGCGCGCGTTTCGGTGTGGCGCCCATCTCCAGATTCTCGAGCACGGAGAGATTGGGGAAGACCTGCCTTCCCTCGGCGACATGGCCGATGCCGGCTTCGCACACGCGATAGGAAGGCCAGCCGGTGATATCGGTGCCGTCGAAGCGGACATGGCCGCGCGCCGGTTTCTCGATCCCGTGGATCGAGCGGATCAGCGAGCTCTTGCCCGCGCCGTTGGCGCCGACGATGGCCACGATCTCGCCCTCGGCGATCTGCAGCGAGACGCCGGCCAGCGCCTGGGCGTCGCCGTAGTAGAGGTCGAGGGTCTCGACCTGGAGGAGCGGCGCGCTCATGCGTCTTCCGCCTCGCCGAGATAGACGTCGAGCACCGCCTGGTGCTGCGCGATCTCCTGTGGCGTTCCCTCGGCGATCTTTTCGCCGTAGCTCACCACCACGATGTTGGACGCCAGCGCCATCACGGCGCGCATCACGTGCTCGATCAGCAGGATGGTGAGGCCGGTACGGCGGTTGAGGTCCTGCAGGAAGGAAACCATCACGTCGATCTCGGTGGGCCGCAGTCCCGCCATCACCTCGTCCAGCAGGAGCAGCTTGGGCTCGGTGGCGAGCGCCCGCGCGACCTCGAGCCGCTTGCGATCCGGCAGAGTGAGGCTCTCCGCCGCCTGGTGACGCCGGTCATGCAGGCCAAGCTGCATCAATATGTCGGCGGCGTAGGCGCGCGCGTCGGGCAGGGCGTGCCGGCGATGCAATGCGCCCACCGTGACGTTCTCCAGCACGCTCAGGCCCTTGAACGGCTTCACGATCTGGAAGGTACGGCCGACGCCCGCGTCGCAGGCGAGATCCGGGCGCAGCCCCGAGATCAGTTTTCCGTCGAGGCGCACGCTCCCGGCGTCCGGCCGATAGACGCCCGCGATCATGTTGAAGATGGTGGTCTTGCCGGCGCCGTTCGGGCCGATCAGCGCATTGATGGCGCCGGCCGGCACGTCGAACGAGACGTCGTGCACGGCACGGAGCCCGCGGAAGCTCTTGCCGATGCCGTCCACTTCGAGCCGCGCGCCACTCACCGCCGCTTCTCCCCGAAGCCGAGGCGTTCGGCGATCCACGGCCAGACACCGGCCGGGCGATACATCACGATCACCAGCAGCGCGAGTCCGTAGAAAATCTGCTTCAGGCCGGAGACGTGGAAGACTTCGCTCAGGTCGGTGAAGATCTCGCCGAGGCCCGTCAGCACCACGGCGCCGACGATGGGGCCGAACAGCGTGCCCAGCCCGCCGATGATCGGCGCCAGGGTGAACTCGATCGACCGGCCCATGGCGAAGGCGGTCTCTGGAAAGAGGTTGTTGTAGTAGAAGGCGTTCCAGACGCCGGCCAGCGCCGTCAGCGCCGCCGAGATCACGATCGCGATCATCTTGCAGCGCAGGACCGGCACGCCGACGGCCTGCGCCGCTTCCGGATCTTCGCGGATGGCCAGCCAGTAGCGGCCGAGCCGGCTTTCCAGCAGGGCGCGGCACAGGATGAAGGCGCCGACCGCCAGCGCCAGGATCACGTAGTAGAAGAGAAGCGGCCCGCCGCGCAGGTTCAGGATGTCCGAACTGGCATCGACCTTGAGGAAGAGGCCGCCCGAGCCGCCCGCCCAGCCCCAGTGATCGAAGGCGATGCGCGTGAACTCGCTGAAGGCGATCGTCAGCAGCGCGAAGTAGACGCCGGCCAGCGAGAACCGGAAGCCGAGATAGCCGACGATGGACCCGGCGGCGACGGCGGCCGCGACTGCGACGAAGACGCCGGCCCACGGGCCGATGCCGTAGTGGAAGAAGAGGCCGGCGGCGATATAGCCGCCGACGCCGGCATAGAGTGCGTGCCCGAGCGAGAGCTGCCCCGCGAAGCCCATCATGATGTTCCAGGCCTGGCCCACGAAGGCGAAGTAGAGGACCAGGATCAGGACCGACAGGCCGTACTTGCCGAGCAGGGCCGGGGCCACCAGCAGGAATACGAGCAGCAGGCCGAGGCCCCAGAGCGCGCGGGCCGGAACGCCATCGGTGAGGCGTGCGAGGAAGCTCACGATGCGCTCCTCATGGGCCGCTCTTGCCGAACAGACCCTGCGGCCGCAGCAGCAGCACCAGGATCAGGATGCCGAAGCTCACCATGCTCTTCAGCGACGGCTGAAGCAGGAGGCCCGCCACCGCCTCGCTGACGCCGATCAGCAGACCGCCGGCCAGCGCACCGGTCATGCTGCCCAGTCCGCCCACGATCACGATGACGAAGGCGAGCAGCGTGTATTCGGCGGCGAGGAAGGGCGTCACCGGAATGATGGTGATCATCAACGCGCCGGCCGCGCCGACACAGGCGGCGCCGACGCCGAAGGTGAAGGCATAGAGGCGGCGCACGTCGAGGCCGACGACCAGGGCGCCGAGATTGTTGTCGGCGGCGGCACGGATCGACTTGCCGGTGCGGGTGCGCGTGAAGAAGAGCCAGAGCAGGCCGGCGATCACCACGGCGGTGAGGGCGGCATGCAGGCGCACCGCATCGAAGACGAAGGGGCCGAGCTCGTAGGAATCGAACTGCGATTCCATCTGCACGCCGCGCGCGTCGGGGCCGGCGATGACGAGGCAGGCATTGACCAGCAGGATGGCGATGGCCAGCAGCAGCAGGAACTGCTGGTGCTCGGGCCGGCCGATGAAGGGCGAGATCACGGCGCGCTGCAGCGCATAGCCCGCGCCGAAGAACAGCACGGCGATCATCGGCAGGCTCAGCATCGGCGAGAGCTGCAGGTATTCGAAGCCCATCCAGGCGAGATACATGCCCACGACCATGATCTCGCCGTGCGCGAAGTTGACCACGCGCATGACACCGAAGATCACCGACAGGCCGAGCGCCATCAGCCCGTAGACCATCCCGGTCAAAAGGCCCTTGGTGATCGCCTGGGCGAGCGAGAGGAGGAAGTCGGCGGTCATCTGCTCATGCTATCGGCCTGCGCCGCAGGTCGGACGATCCATGTGATTCAAGGATCCCTCACTTCGTTCGGGATGACACCGTAGCCTCATCGATGGTGTCATCCCGAGCGCAGCGAGGGATCCTTCGTTTTCTTTCAGAATGCCAAGATCAGGTGCGGCGCTTGTCGTTCCACGGCGGCATCGGGAAGACGAGCGGCGCGGCGGCCGATTCGAGCGGCAGGACGACCGTGGGCTTGCGCTTCAGGTTCTCGACCGCCGTGGCCTTGATATTGACGTTCTGGCCCTTGGCGTCGAACTGGATCGGACCGCCCACCATCACGTGCTGGTCGATCTTGATCTTGCGCAGCGCCTCCATGAGATCGCCGGGCTTGGTTGACTTGGCCGCGAGCCAGGCCTGGGCGGCGATCAGGATGCCCTCGAAGGTGAAGCCGCCGTTGAGGTCGAGTTGGTCGTTGGGATACTTCGCGGCATGACGCTTCTCGAGCGACGCGGTCATCGCCGACTTCGGGTCGAGCCACGGCACGTTCGAGATCATGAACTCGCCATACTTGCCCATCGTCTTGAGGAAGTCCTGCTCGTAGAGGCCGGGGGCGCCTGGGTTCAGGACGCCCATCGGCTCCCAGCGCTGCTTCACCATTTCCTGGACCAGCAGCTTGGCGTCGTTCAGGCGGCTGACCGGCAGCAGCAGCTCGGCCTTGGTGGCCTTGGCCTTGGCGACCTCGACGGAGAGATCCTTGGCCGCGACGTCGTAGCTGATCGTGTCGACCAGCTCGTAGGGCATGTCGAGCTTGGGAAAGAGCGCCTTGATGCCGTTGATCATGGCCGTGCCGAACGTGTCGTTCACGCTCATCAGGACGGCGGTCTTCGGGGTCTTGCCGGAGACCTTGAATATCTCCTTGTGCAGGGCCAGCGCGCCGGTGATGAGCATCGGCGCCGTCGGGAAGTTGCGCACGACGAACTTGTAGCCCTGCTCGGTGATCTGCGGCGCGGCCGCGATGTTGACCACCAGCGGCACGCCACGCTGCTCGCAGACCTGCGCGATGGCGATGGTCTGGCCGGAATCGAAGGCGCCGACCAGGATGTGGCAGCCCGCGTCGATCGCCTTCTCGGCCTGGGTGCGGGCCACGTCCGGCTTGGTCTCGGTATCGTAGTTCACGATGTCGAGCTTCACCGGCAGCTTCATGTCGGCGAACACCTCGTTCGCCACGTCGGCCCCACGCTTGCAGGCCTGGCCGATCTGCGCCTGCAGGCCGGAGGTCGGCAGCAGCAGGCCGACCTTGAGGTTGGCGGGGCCGCCCTGGGCGAAGGCCTCGCGCAGGGGCAGCGGGGCGCCGAGAAGGGTGGCGCCCGCGAGCGCGGTTTGTCCCAGGCGACGGCGGGTGAAGTTGCGGCCGGTCATTGCGGCTCCTCCCAATGGATTTTGCTGGAGCGGACTATAGAGGCGGTCCCGGGGGCATGCTAGGTGGGCCACCATGCTCCACGCCCTCGTCGACCTCAATCGCGCGGCCCCTGCGGACTTCCATGCCGCCGTCGGCGACACCTTCGAGCTGGCGCCGTGGGTCGCCGAAGCCGTCGTCGGCCAGCGGCCCTTTGCCACCGTCACGGCACTGCACGAGGCGATGATGGGCGCGGTCCGGGCGGCACCGCGGGAACGTCAGCTCGAATTCGTGTGCGGCCATCCCGATCTCGCCGGCAAGGCGGCGCGCGCCGGTGCGCTGACCGCGGAGTCGCGGCACGAGCAGGCGAGCGTCGGCCTCGACACGCTGTCGGAGGAAGAGTTCGCGCGCTTCCATCGCCTGAACGATGCCTACAAGGCGAAGTTCGGCTTCCCCTTCATCGTCTGCGTGCGTCGCCACACACGCGATTCGATCCTGAACCAGTTCGAGCGCCGGCTGCGCCACGACGCCGCGACCGAGTTCGCCACGGCCCTGCAGGAGATCGCCTTCATCACCCGGCTGCGCATTGCCGCCAAGGTGACGGGCGAGGGGATGCCCCAGGTCAATGGACGCCTCAGCACCCACGTGCTCGATACCCATGCCGGCCGTCCGGCGATCGGTGTCGCCATCGAACTCTACGAATTCACCGGTGAACGGGCGCATCGCATCGCCACGGCGGTGACGAACGCCGACGGTCGCACCGATGCGCCGCTGATCGGCGGACGGCCGCTGCCGATCGGGCGCTACGAATTGCGGTTTGCCGTCGGTGACCACTTTCGTAGCAGGGGCATCGAGCAGGGCGATCCGCCATTTCTCGACATCGTGCCTTTACGCTTTTCCATTGCCGAGCCGGAGGGGCATTATCACGTGCCGCTGCTCTGCACGCCGTGGAGCTATTCGACCTATCGCGGAAGTTAAGAGACAACGGAGGAGAACCAATGACGAGCTACAGCGACGTATCCCTGATGATCGATGGCGCCTGGACCAAGGGCGCCAACGGCCGGACGATCCCGGTCATCAATCCGGCAACGGAAGAAGTGATCGGCCAGGTGGCCCATGCCGAGAAGGCCGACCTCGACCGCGCCCTCGAAGCGGCGGAGAGGGGCTTCCAGGAGTGGCGCAAGGTCTCGCCGTTCGACCGCTACAAGATCATGCGCAAGGCCGCCGAGCTGATCCGCCAGCGGGTCGACGAGATCGCGCCGATCATGACCCTGGAGCAGGGCAAGCCGGTGATCGAGGCCAAGGGCGAGACGCTGCTCGCCGCCGACATCATCGAGTGGATGGCTGAGGAAGGCCGCCGCACCTACGGCCGCATCGTGCCGGCCCGCCTGCCGAACGTGCACCAGCTCGTCATGAAGGAGCCGGTCGGACCGGTCGCCGCCTTCACGCCGTGGAACTTCCCGATCAACCAGGTGGTGCGCAAGGCCTCGGCCGCGCTGGCCACCGGCTGCTCGATCATCGTCAAGGGTCCGGAAGACACGCCCGGCTCGTGCGCGCAGCTCATCAAGGCCTTCGTCGACGCTGGCGTGCCGAAGGGCGTGATCCAGCTCGTCTATGGCGTGCCGTCGGAGATCAGCGAGTATCTGATCCCGCATCCGATCATCAAGAAGGTGACGTTCACCGGCTCGACGCCGGTCGGCAAGCAGCTCGCCGCCCTCGCCGGCGCGCACATGAAGCGCGTCACCATGGAGCTGGGCGGCCATTCGCCGGCCATCGTGTTCGAGGACGCCGACGTCGACCAGGCGGTGAACATCCTGGGCGCCAACAAGTTCCGCAACGCCGGCCAGGTCTGCGTCGCGCCGACCCGCTTCCTCGTTCACGAGAAGGTCTATCCGGAGTTCGTCGAGAAGTTCACGGCCTACGCCAAGAACATCAAGGTCGGTAACGGCCTCGAGGCCGACACCCGCATGGGCCCGCTCGTCGCCGAGCGCCGCCTGCATGCGATCGACGGCTTCGTGAGCGATGCCATCGGCAAGGGAGCGAAGGTCCAGACCGGCGGCCAGCGCAAGGGCAACAAGGGCTACTTCTACGAGCCGACCGTCCTCACCGACGTGCCGCTCGACGCCCGGATCATGAACGAGGAGCCGTTCGGCCCGCTGGCGCCGATCTCGCCGTTCAAGGATTTCGACGGCGTGATGAAGGAAGCCAACCGCCTGCCGTGGGGTCTCGCGGCCTACGCCTACACCACCAACTCGAAGACCATGGCCCAGGTCGGCGCCGCCTTCGAAAGCGGCATGGTCTCGATCAACCATCACGGCCTCGCTTTGCCGGAAGTGCCGTTCGGCGGCATGAAGGATTCGGGCTACGGCTCGGAGGGCGGCATCGAGGCGCTCGAGGCCTACCTGAACACGAAGTTCATCAGCCAGCTCGGCATGTAGAACTGCCGCCGCAGCGTGCGAAATTGGCCCTCCTCCGATCCCTCGGAGGAGGGCTTTTTCGTGGAAGGCGTCGCTGTCCGAAACGTTGAAGCGACAAGGCTCGCCTTTTGGCCGCGCCGATCTATACGGGTCGCGTCTGAATCGAGGAGCGTTGACATGAAGCGTAGGAATGTTCTGGCCGCCCTGGGCGGCCTTCCGGTGGCTGCCGCGCTGGGATCGGGTGCGCAGGCTCAGGATGCCTATCCCGCGCGCCTCGTGAAGATCCTGGTGCCGTTCGGTCCGGGCGGATCGACCGACATCATCTCGCGCCTAATCGGCAAGCAGCTCGAGACCATGACCGGCAAGGCGTTCGTCATCGAGAACAAGCCGGGTGCCACCGGCATGATCGGCACGACCCAGGTCAAGAACGCGCCGGCCGACGGCTACACGCTGCTGCTCGGCTCGACCAGCACGCTGGCTGCCAATCCCAGCCTCTACAAGCAGATGACCTATGATCCCTCGGATTTCACGACGGTCGCCGTCAACGGGGCGACGGGCAACTTCATGCTGGTGAAGCAGGACGCGCCGTACAAGACGGTGAAGGAGTTCGTGGACTACGCCAAGAAGCAGCCGAAGCCGCTCTTCTCGGGCTACGGCAACGCCTCCTCGCGCGTCCCGGCTGCCCTGTTCGAAGTCACGACCGGTGTGAAGTTCGAGGAGGTTGCCTACCGCGATGCCGTCGCCTCGATCCAGGATCTGAATGCCGGCCGCGTCGACTGCGTTTTCCCCGACCAGGTGGTGGGCGAGAGCTACGTGCGCTCGGGCTATGTGCGCGCGCTCGCCGTTACGTCCAAGGAGCGGTCGCCGCTTTTCCCCGATGTTCCAGCCATCGCCGAGACCTACCCCGGCTACGTGATCATCGCTTTCTCCTGCTTCTCGGTCCGCAAGGAGACGCCGGACGAAATCAAACAGAAACTGAACCGGCTCATCATGGACGCCATCTACGAGCCGGCGGTGCTGGAGCGCGTGAAGCAGCTCGGCTTCATCCCGCCGCCGCGTGACTGGACCATCGCGCAATGCGATGCCTTCGTGGCGAAGGAGCGCGAGGATTGGACCAAGTACATCAAGCTGGCGAAGATCGAGCCGCAGTAACGCGCGGTATTGCGCCGGGCCGGCCGGCCGCTAAGCTCCCGCCCGAATGAGCGGGATTGCACGGCGAAGCTTGCTGGGGGGATTGATGGCGACCGGTGTCGGGGCGGCAGCTCCGGCACGCGCCACCGACTGGCCCACGCGCACCGTCTCGTGGATCGTGCCGTTTCCGGCCGGTGGCGGCTCGGACATGTTCGCACGGCCGATCGCGGCGCGCGTGGCCGAGGCGATCGGCGAATCGGTGGTGATCGACAATCGCAGCGGCGCCGGCGGCACGGTCGGCACTGCGGTCGCGGCCCGCGCGGCGCCCGACGGCTATACCCTGCTGGTGGGCGACACCGGGCTCACCTACGCGCCGACCGTCTATCCACGCGCCGGCTTCGACTTTCTGCGCGACTTCGCACCCATCGCCGCCTTCGGCCGCGTGCCCTATGCGCTGGTGATCAATCCGGCCCGCCTGGACGTGGCCAACCTCGAAGCCTTCATCGAGAAGGCGAAGCAGGCGCCGGGCGGCATCGACATCGGCTCGGCCGGTCTCGGTACCGTGACGCATCTCGCCATCGGCCTGTTCGAGGGCCGTGCCGGAGTGAAGCTGACGCACGTACCCTATCGCGGCGGAGCGCCCATGTTGCAGGACCTCCTGGCCGGCCAGATCGGCGCTGCCTTCGTGCTGGTGAGCGCGGTCGCGGGTTACGTCCGCTCGGGCAAGCTGAAGGCGCTGGCGGTGGTCAACCGCCGCCGCGATGCGCTCCTGCCCGACGTGCCGACGGCGCATGAGGCGGGAGTGCCGGACTTCCGCATCACCACCTGGTTCGGCCTGTTCGCACCGGCACGCACGCCCGATGCGATCCTCGACCGCATCCACGCCGCCGTACAGCAGGCGCTGGGATCGGAGCAGGTGAAGCGCATCTGGATCGAGCACGGGGCAAGGGTCGAACTCGAGAGCCGGGCTGATTTCGCGAACTTCATCGGCCGCGAAACCGAGCGATGGAGCCGCATCGCCAAGGCCGCCAACGTCCAGATGGAGTGAACCCATGGTGCTTTCGCGTCGTGCCACGCTGGGCGGCCTGCTGACCGCAACAGGCATCGCTCCCGCGAACGCACAGCAATGGCGGCCGCCGCGGGCCATGAACTGGATCGTGCCGTTCCCGCCGGGCGGCTCGAACGACACGTTCGCACGTCCCGTGGCCGTTCATGTCAGCCGGACTCTCGGCCAGCCGGTGGTGGTCGAAAACCGCAGCGGCGCCGGCGGTACGCTGGGCGGCATGGTCGTGGCGCGGGCGCGTCCCGACGGCTGTACGCTCCTCGTCGCCAACAGCGCGCAATCCTTCGCCACGGTGGTCTATCCCGATTCGGGCTTCGGCCTGCTGCGCGACTTCGCAGCGGTGAGCAACATCGCCCGGGTGCCGGTCGGCCTCGTGGTCAATCCGGCGCGACTCGACGTCAGGGATCTCGCTGGCTTCCTCGCGGCCGCGCGCAAGGCGCCGGACTCGATCAACATCGGCTCCTCGGGCCTCGGCACGATGCCGCATCTTGCCATCGAACTGCTGCAGCGGCGCACCGGCATCAAGCTGACACACGTGCCCTATCGCGGCGGCGGTCCGGCGTTGCAGGACCTGCTGGCGGGCCAGCTCGACGCGACATTCCAGCCGCTGAGTACCGTGGCGTCCTACGTCCAGTCGGGAAAGCTGCGCGCGCTCGCCGTCGCGACCGCGAAGCGCGAGAACGTGCTGCCCGACGTGCCGACCTTCGCCGAGGCCGGCGTGAAGGATTTCGAGGTCAGCACCTGGTACGGCCTGTTCGCACCCAAGGCGACGCCCGCGATGGCGCTCGACGCAATCCATGCCGCCGTCCAGGCAGCGCTCGCCGAGCCCGACATCAAGCGCGTCTGGGCGGAGCAGGGCGCCCGCATCGACCTCGAAAGCCGCCAAGCCTTCGGCGACTTCGTGAAGGCCGAGGTCGACCGCTGGAGCGCCATCGCGCGCACCACCGGCCTGCCGATGGAGTGAGACTTATGTTCCTCTGCCCCGATTGGGGGAGAGGAGCCTGATTTGGGCTCAGGTCTGCCCGCCGCCGTTCACCTGGATCATCTGGCAGTTCACGTAGGCGCCGCCGTCGGAGACCAGGAGGCCGAGCACCGAGCCGATCTCGGCGGGCGTGCCCATGCGGCCGAGCGGGACCTTGGCCATGGTCTCGAGCCGGTGATGGTTCGACTCGGCGTCGTCCTCGACGTCGGCCGAGATCGGACCGGGCGAGATCGCGTTCACCGTGATGCCCTTGGGGCCGAATTCCTTGCCCAGCGCCTTGGTGAGACCCCACACGCCGTGCTTGGCAACGGAGACCGGCGCACGGCCGGCATAGCCGTGCATCGCGTTCATGCCGGTGAAGTTGACGATGCGGCCCCAGCCTTTCTTCACCATGCCCGGCAGGCAGGCCTGCGACAGCCAGACGGCGGCGTCGAGATCGACCGAGATGACGCGGCGCCAGTCGGCCTCGCTCATCTCCAGGAACGGCTTGGCCGGCCGAAGTGCTGCATTGTTCACCAGCACGTCGACCGAGCCGAATTTCGCGATCGCCTCCCGGGCCATGCGGCGGCATTCGTCGGGACTGCCGACATCGGCCATGACGACCAGCGCCTCGACGCCGAGCGCGGCGGCTTCCTTCGCCACAGACTCGCAGGCCTTGCGGTCCGACGAGCCGTTGATCACGACGTCGTAGCCCATCCGGGCGAGCTCCAGCACACAGGCCCGGCCGATGTTTCGGCCTGCGCCGGTCACCAAAGCTGTTCTCCGTGTCGTGGCCATCTTCTATATCTCCCGCTTCATAGGTTCAGAGGGCGCGACGTGGAGCTCAAGACAATCTCGCTCGGCCAACGCTCCGCGCGAGTCTGGACCGGCGGCACCGGCGAGGCAATCGTGCTGCTGCACGGCGGTTGGGCGGGGGCGGAAGCCTACTGGTCGACCGTGACCGATGATCTGGAACGCACGCATCTCGTCGTGGCGCCCGAGCTGCCGCCGATCCATTCGGCCGACGGCCTGCCGAGCTTCGGCGCCTACGCCGAGTGGCTCGCCGAACTGCTGACTGCGCTCGGCATCGACCGCGCGACGCTGGTCGGCAACTCGCTGGGCGCCACCGTCGGCTGGTGCTTCGCCGGCCGGTACCCCGAACGCTGCGCTCGCCTCGTGCTGGTCAACGGCTACCAGCCGCCGGTCTATTCGAAGATGCTGCGCTGGCTCGCCGGCAAGACGCCCATCCGCGCCCTGGCGCGCGGCAACCTGCAGCGCCTGCATTACGGTCCCGAGGTCATCCCGCTCGCCTTCCACGATCGCAGCAAGGTGCCGGCCGAGATCGCCCGAAGGCTCGATGGCTTCACCGCGGCCGACGTCGACCGCGTCCTCGACCGGCTCCTGTCGGGCGAGGAAGCGGCGCCGCCGCCCAAGGGCTCGGTGCTGCTGATCTGGGGCGAAGCCGATCGCTCGCCCGTCCTCGACAAGAACGGCGCGCGCAAGATGCGGCTGACGCTGGAGGAGTCGCGGCTTGTCACGATTCCCGAAGCGGGTCACTTGCCGCAGGTCGAGCGGCCGGAGGAATTTCTGCGGGCGCTGCGTGGTTTCCTGAAGCGCTAGGCTGTCGGTGCCGACAGTATAGGGAGTCGGAGGAGACGATCATGGCAGCAGGGCATTCCCACGGTTCGCAGGGCCGCTCGCAGGCGACCGGCTCCGCCGCTGCCCAGCACAAGACGCGCCTGAAATGGGCGTTCTTTCTGACGGCCTCCTTCATGGTGGTCGAGGTGATCGGCGGCCTCGTGACCGGCAGCCTGGCGCTCATTGCCGATGCAGCCCACATGCTGACGGATGCCGGCGGCCTCGCCCTGGCCCTCATCGCCATCAGGTTCGGCGAGCGGCCGGCGACACCGCAGAAGACCTTCGGCTATGTCCGCATTGAGGTGCTGTCGGCGCTGGCCAACGCGGTCGTCCTGCTGGGCGTGACGGCGTTCGTTCTCTACGAGGCTTACGATCGCTTCCTGAACCCGCCTCAGGTTCTCGGCGGGCCCATGCTGGCGGTCGCCGTCGCCGGGCTGATCGTCAATCTCGTCAGCATGAAACTGCTGTCGGCGGGTTCGTCGGAGAGCCTGAACGTCAAGGGTGCCTATTTCGAGGTGATGAGCGACATGCTGGGCTCGCTCGGCGTGCTGATCGCCGCCGTCGTGATCCTGCTCACCGGATGGACGCTCGCCGATCCGCTGATCGGTGCCGGCATCGGCCTCTTCATTGTCCCGCGCACCTGGATGCTCCTGCGCGAGGCAGTCCATATCCTGATGGAAGGCACGCCACCCCATGTCGATCTCACGTTGCTGGAAAAGACGCTGCTGGGCATTCCCGGCGTGACGGCGGTCCATGATCTCCATGTCTGGACCATCACCTCCGGCGTCGATTCCATGAGCTGCCATCTCGTGATCGACGACATGGCCCGCTCGCGGGAAACGCTCGCCGCGGCGCAAGTGGCGATGCGCGACACGTACGGCTTGTCTCACAGCACCATCCAGATCGAGGATCAGGCGCTGCGAGCGGAAGAAGGCGCTTCGCGCTTCTGAGCAACGCGTGGACTAGAGCCTTTCCGCTTCGAGTTCATCCACCACGACCTCATCCTGAGGAGCCGCGCGGAGCGCGGCGTCTCGAAGGATGGGCAACGGACGTAGTACTCGTGGCCATGCTTCGAGACGGCCGCTGCGCGGCCTCCTCAGCATGAGGTTGGTGTTGGTGATTCGATCGTCCTCGGAACGGCCCTAGACCGCCCCACCCGACTTGAAGCCCGCGATCGCCTTCTCATCGTAGCCCAGCCCGGTCAGAACTTCATCGGTATGCTGGCCGAGGTCCGGCGTCGGGTTGAGCGTCTTTGGCTGCGGGTAGTCTGAGAGGTTGATCGGCTGGCCGACGACCTTGATCTCGCCCAGCGCGGGGTGTTGGACCGGGCGGGCGATGCCGAGGTGCTGGACCTGCGGTTCGGCGAAGGTCTTGTCGATCGTGTTGATCGGGCCGCAGGGAACGCCTGCCTTGTTCAGCGATTCGATCCAGTGCGCGCTGGTGTTGGTCTTTGTCACTTCGGCCAGCCGCTCGTTCAGCGCCTTGCGGTTCTGCGAGCGCAGCGCGGGCGTCGCGTGCTCGGGATGGTCGATCAGCGCCTGGGCGCCCAGCGCCAGCGCGGCGCGCTTCCACATCTTGTCGCCGGCAGCGGCGATGTTGATGTAGCCGTCGCGGGTCGGGAACACGCCGGTCGGGATGCTGGTCGGATGATCGTTGCCGGCCTGCTTCGGCACTTCGCCCTTCATCAGCCAGCGCGAAGCCTGGAAGTCGAGCATGAAGATCTGCGCCTCGATCAGCGAGGTATGGACCCACTGGCCCTTGCCGGTGCGCTCGCGCGTATAGAGCGCCAGCATGATCGCCTGGGCGAGCAGGAGGCCCGAGGTGAGGTCGGCGATGGGAATGCCGACGCGCATCGGGCCGCGGCCGGGCTCGCCCGTAATCGACATCAGGCCGCCCATGCCCTGGGCGATCTGGTCGACGCCGGGACGCGCCGCGTCGGGGCCGCTCTGGCCGAAGCCCGCGATCGAGCCGTAGATGATGCGCGGGTTGACCTTCGCCACCGTGTCGTAGTCGACCTTGAGGCGATGCTTCACGTCGGAGCGGTAGTTCTCGACGATGACGTCGGCTTTGGCGGCGAGCTTCATGAAGATCGCATGGCCCTCGGCGCTCTTGAGGTTGAGCGTCATCGACTTCTTGTTGCGGTGCAGGTTCTGAAAGTCGAAGCCGTGCCGCGCGCCGCCCATCGAGTCGTTGTTCTTGCCACCTTCGGACGGCGGTGGCGGCGGCTCGATCTTGATGACGTGCGCGCCCCAGTCTGCGAGCTGGCGCACGGCCGTGGGGCCGGCGCGGTGCGCGGTGAGGTCCAGGACGGTGAGGTGGGAGAGGGGCAGGGCGGTCATGGTGTTTCCTCTCGCTCTCTAGCGGCCCTTGAACACCGGCTTGCGCTTCTCCATGAACGCCCGGCGGCCTTCCTTGAAGTCCTCGCTGTCGAAACAGGCCTCGGCCATCCTGTCGAGCTTCGCATGGTCCTGCTTCGATTCGGGCTTGGCGATCTCGCGCGCCGCGGCCTTGGCGAGCGCGATGGTGAGCGGGGCGTTCTGCGCGATGGCGCCGGTGATGCCGTCGACCATGGCGTCGAGTTCGGCGTCGGCGGCGACGCCGTGGACCAGGCCCATGTCGTAGGCTTCTTTCGAGGAATACTGTTTGGCGGTGAACAGGAACTCCATGGCGCGCGGGAGGCCGACGATGCGCGAGAAGCGCTCGATGCGCAGGAAGCCGTAGCCGAGGCCGAGCTTGGCGGCCGGGACGCCGAAGCGCGCGCCTTCGTTGCAGTAGCGCAGGTCGCAGCAGGCTGCGAGGTTCATGCCGCCGCCGATGCAGTAGCCGGTGATCTTGGCGATGGTCGGCTTGGGGAAATCGTAGAGCGCCTCGTAGCCTTCCTTGGAAATGGCGTCGTAGCGCACCTGTGCCTCGGCATTCGCGCGTTCGCTTTCGAACTTCGAGATGTCGGCGCCGGACACGAAGGCCTTGCCGCCGGTGCCGCTGACGACGAGGCAGCGGATTTCCGGATCCTTCGCGAAGTCCTTCAGGATGCTGACGAAGCCGTCCCACATGTCGAGCGAGACGGCGTTGAGCTTGGCCGGGTTGTTGAAGACGACGTGGCCCACGGCGCCTTCGCGGCGGCCGATGATTTTCTGTTCCTGCATGCCGGCATTCCTTCCAATGAGGCGGCGAATATAGCCTGCGTCGGCCGATTTGAATAAGGTGCGACGCACTTGGGAAGAATCGTGGCCTCAGTCGAACTGAAGGGCCTTTCCAGGCACTACGGTACTGCCGTCCCGGTCGACGACGTCTCGCTGCAGTGGAGCATAGCCAGTTCGTCTGCCTGCTGGGCCCGTTGGGCTGCGGAAAGATCACCACCCTGCGGCTGATCGCGGGATTCATCGAACCCTCGGCAGGCGAAATCGAAGTGGGCGGCAAGGTGCTGTCCTCGCCGGCGCGCACCGTGCCGCCGGAAGGCGCAAGATGTCGATGATCTTCCAGAGCTATGCGCTGCTGCGCTCGGCGGTGATCGCGACCCGGTGCTTCATCCTCGTCGCCACGATTCGCGAACTGTCGGCCGCGGCGATCCTGTTCACCTCGGAGACGAAGGTCCTCTCGGTACTGAGCCTGACAATGGTGGCCATCACCTCTATCGTGATCGCGTACGGAGTCGATGTTCACAGATCACGGGAAGGAACCCTCACGCATGCTGTCATGTCGTCATGGCTTGATCGTTCTCCTCGTCGCCATCTTCGCGCTGGGCACGTCGCGTGCCTACGCCCAGCAGATGGTGAGCATCGCGGCGGAGGAGGTGAATTTCCGCAGCGGTCCGGGGACGCGTTATCCGGCGGAATGGGTGCTGGGGAGGGGCTTTCCGCTGAAGATCGTCGGACGACGCGGCGACTGGCTGGAAGTGCGCGATTTCGAGAACGACAAGGGTTGGGTTCTTCGCAAGCTCACCAGCAGCACGGCGTATCACATCGTGAAGGTCAAGATCGCCAACATGCGCAGCCAGCCGACGACAACCAGCCGCGTCGTCGGCAAATTCGCCTATGGCGATACGCTGAAGACGCTCGAACGCCGGGGCGGCTGGGTGAAGGTCCAGCGCGAGGGACTGCGCGGCTGGATCTCGAAGAAACTGCTGTGGGGATGGTAGGCGAGCCCGGTCCGGGCGTCAGTCGAAGATGGCCACTTCGTCCACGGTGATCGGCTTGGCGAGCAGGCCGAGTGTCTCCAGCGTGGTAATCGTCGCTTCCCAGCCGGCGCGCGTCTGCTGCCCGGTGGGCGGGCCGGAGAGCTGTTGGGAGACGGTCGCCGTGCTGCGGTCGACGTAGCGGGGGGCGAGTCGCGGAAAGAGGCGGGAGAAGTGCAGGGCGGCGTCGCCGGGCCGCTCGCGCACCATGTTGTAGCCCTCCTGTACCGCCTCTTCGACCTTCCGCGCGATCTCGCGCTTCGCCGGATCGGCCCAGGCCGCGTCATTGACGATCAGGTTCAGGCTGTAGGCCTTCACGCCGAAGTCGCTCAGCCGGATCATGGTGATGCGGCGGCCCTCGGCGATAAGCTCGGAGGGCGCCATCTCGTCATAGTCGATCAGCGCATCCACCTTCTTCTCGACCAGGTCGTAGGCGTTCCAGGTGACCGTCGTCTCCTTGATCCTGCTGCGGTCGAGCTTGTTGGCAGCGAGCAGGGCGCGGAATTCCTCGTTGGTGATGCTGCCGGGCACGAGGCCCAGCGTCTTGCCGTAGAGGTCGCGCGGATGGGCGATGCGGTCCTCGCCGCGCGTGTAGATCACGGTCGGCGTCTTTGCGTAGTAGACGGCCAGGCTCTTGACCGGCACGCCCTTGGAACGCCCGATGGCGGTGGCGATGCCGCTCGAAGAGCCGATCCAGTACGGCTTGCCGGAGCCGATCATCTCCGCCGAGGAGATCGCGCCCTGGGTTTCCGCGAAGGTCACTTCCAGGCCGCGCCGTTCGAAGGCACCCATCTCCCGCGCAAGATAGAAGCCGGCGAAGGTCGGCAACGCCTTCCAGTCGAGCAGGATTTCGACCTTCTGCAGCGAATCCGGCGCAGGCTGCGCGAAGGCAGGCAGCGGGGACAGCAGGGCCAGGGCGGAGGCGAGCACCAAGCGGCGGCTGGAGAGCATGGACTTCATTCCTGACATGGCGGGCGAAAACTGCTGCTGAAACATGTCATAACGAAGTCGGGTTAGGGGAGCGATTTCGCAGGCGCTGCGTTTTGAGCGGGTGAACGACCCCGCCCCCTTCGTCCGCGTCAGGCGGTTACTGGTCGAAACCGTCGAAGGCTTCATCGACGACGACGCTTTCAGCCGCGGCGCTTCGATCGCCTATTTCACGCTGTTCTCCCTGGCGCCGACGCTTCTGCTCGTCATCGCGATCGCCGGGCTGGTGTTCGGCCCGGATGCCGCCCAGGGCGCGGTGGTCGACCAGTTGAGCGGCCTGATGGGGCGCGACACGGCGGAAGCGCTGCAGGCGATGATCCGCAGCGCCGGAGACCGCATGACCGGCGTGGTGGCGACCCTGATCGGGCTGGTCACGATCTTCCTGGCGGCCAGCGGCGTGTTCGGTGAGGTCCAGTCGGCGCTGAACGCGATCTGGAAGGCCCAATCGACCCGCTCGACCCTGTCGCGCCTGGTGCGTGCGCGGATGGCCAGCTTCGGGCTGGTGATCACGCTGGGCTTCGTCCTGATGGTATCGTTGGCGTTGAGTGCGGCGCTGACGGCCGTGGCCCGCTTCCTGAAGTACAGGTTTCCCGTCGCCGAGTTCGCCGTGCAGGCGGCCGATCTCGCCATCTCGATCGTGCTGATCTCCGGCCTGTTCGCCGTGATGTACAAGGTCCTGCCCGATACGCCGATCCGCTGGCGCGACGTGGCGGTGGGCGCGTTGATGGCGACCGGTCTGTTCGAGGGCGGCAAGTACCTGATCGCGCTGTATATCGGTCAGACCGACGTGGCGACGAGTTTCGGCGCGGCCGGCGCACTCATCGTGCTGCTGCTGTGGATATTCTATTCCACGCTGATCTTTCTGCTGGGCGCGGAGTTCACGCGCGCCTGGACCCAGGTCTATGGCGCGCGCTGTCGCGATCCGGAGGCTCGTCCCGGGCTCTAGCCGGTGACGGCGAAGGCGACCAGCAGGGCCAGGGTGCCGCCCAGTCCCAGCAGGACTGCCAGCACCGGGATGTGGCCAAGGAACGCCAGCGCCATGCAGACGAGCACGAGAGTAATGTGCAGCACGGCGAACAGCACCAGCCGGCTGAAGCCTTCGTACGTCTCGCGATGATCGCGGAGTTCCTGGGCCGACGTTTCGGGTGGGGTGTCGACGGAGGTTGCCATGATGGATCCTGTTTGTGTCCGAGCCTGTTCGCCGAACGCTCCGGCCGGCCGGGCGTTGCGCGCGGAACGGACGGCGCGGCGCCGGTCAACCGGAGCGTCCGCGGACTTGTCGAACGAAGTTTGCCTCGCCATACCAGAGGGCATGAAATCCGCTTTCTCTGCCCTGCTGGTCCTCCTCCTCGCGGCGTTGGCCACACCCGCATCGGCGCAATCCTACGTAGAGCAGATGCGACAGGCGGCGGGCGCGTACGAGCGCAAGGACATGGCGACCGCGGTTCGCATCTGGAAGGTCTGGGCCGCCAAGGGCGAGGCCGAGGCACAGACGCTGCTGGGGGCCATGTACTGGAGCGGCGAAGGCGTACCGCGCAATCTCAACGAGGCGGCGCGCCTCTATCTCGCTGCCGCCCGGCAGGGATATGCACGCGCCCAGAACAATATCGGCTTCATGCTGGGCTTCGGCGAGGGGATCCCTCCGCGCGACGACATCGAGGCCTACAAGTGGATCAAGCTGTCGATCGATCGTTACACGGCGAAGAACCAGGACCGTCTCGATCAGGCCCGGAAGGACCTCGCGACGCTGGCGGCGCGCATGAACCCTGCGCAAATCGCCGAGGCGGAAAGGCGCGTGAGGGCGTGGAAGCCCTCTCCCAAGTGAGGTAAGGTCCGCCGGCCACGCGGCGGTCACGAGCGATGCCCCGACGTAGGCCCTACAAGAAGGACCTGATGACTCGACCCTCGGTCGCCGCGGCTTTTGCCGCTTCATTGCTTTTTGGCGGGATGTCCCAGGGCATTGCCGGCGATCGGCCGTGGGGCGAGGGCCGCGCGGCCGAACTGCGTCTTCTCGGCCAGGAAGCGCTGCCGGTCCACGACCAGCCATCCGTGCTCGCGGGCCTGCGGGATCACTTGAATTTCGTGGAGATCGCCTCGATCGACGGACTGCTCGAACGCAGCCTGGCGATCGAGATCACGCTCCCCCAGCCGCTCATCGCGGTCGCCGACAATCTTCCGCCGCCGGTCTCGACCGGGCCCGTGCCGGAGGCGGTCCTGGCACAGGGAAACGCGGCCGCCGACAGGCTGCTGGGCGACGGGCTCGATGACGAGCGGCTTCAGGCCTACCTGCCTTTCGAGCGCCGGATCGGCGTTTCCGGCACGATCACTGGCGGATCGCTGACGGCGTCGGCCGTGGCGGCGGGTGTCCCGGCGCCGGCCATGCTCGAGGCCCTGCAGGCGCTCGAGACCTCGGTCGACCTCGCGAAGGAAATGCGCGACGGCGACCGGTTCTACGTCCGTTACGAGCGGACCTTCACGCAGGGGGGCGCGCCTCTCGATGTCGGTCGCGTGCTCTGGATGGAACTGCGCACGCCGCGCGGCGTGATGGCGATCCATCGCTTCCGCACGCGCGACAACAACGAACGCTTCTGGATGGCGAGCGGCCAGTCCGCGACCCTGCCGTCGTTCCGCCTCCCCCTCGATACCGTGTCGATCTCCTCGGGCTTCGGCCTGCGCGCCGATCCGTTCGACCAGCCGCCGCCGCGCCACGCCGGCAAGCCGCAGGGCGCCGGCGGTCCGCTGCGCGACCGGCCGGCGCTGCCGCCCGGTCTGCCGACCGGCGGGGCGC
>LSKJ01000799.1 GCA_001557035.1 Rhodospirillaceae bacterium CCH5-H10
CTCCTGCTCGGTCGAGAAGCTGGGCGCGGCGCCCGCCATGCCGACCGACCGCGAAGTTGCGGCACGGCTGGCGAAAGCCTAAATCCCCGTCATGGTCGAAGAACTCTTCAGGCAGGATGCCTACATTCGCGAAGCCGATGCCATCGTGACCGCAGCCGAGGAGCGCGGCGTGCGGCTCGATCGCTCGATTTTCTATCCCACCGGCGGAGGACAGCCCGGCGATACCGGCATCCTGCGCTGGGACGGCGGCGAGGCGAAGATCGTCGACACGGTGAAGGCCGATGGCGGTGACGTGCTGCACGTGCTCGCGCCCGATGCGCCTCGCCCTGCTGTCGGAACGAAAGTCCATACCGCGCTCGACTGGGAGCGCCGGCATCTCCACATGCGCATGCACACGGCGATGCATGTGATGTCATCGGTCATCAAGGGCAGCGTCACCGGCGGCCAGGTCGGCGCCGACAAGAGCCGCCTAGACTTCAACCTCGACGGCGAGGTGCCGACCAAGGAATGGGTCACCGAGGAGGTCAACAAGCTGATCGCGCTCGACCGGCCGGTGACGCCGCAATGGATCACCGACGAGGAGCTGACGGCACGCCCCGAGCTGGTGAAGACGATGAGCGTGCGACCGCCGATGGGCGCGGGCCGCGTCCGCCTTCTCGCGATCGAAGGCGTCGACCTGCAGGCCTGCGGCGGCACCCATGTCGCCCGCACCGGCGAGATCGGCCGCATCGAGTGCACCAAGATCGAGAACAAGGGAAAGATGAACCGGCGCTTCATCATCGCGCTGGCCTGATCGAAAGAACAAGGATCCTTCGCTTCGCTCAGGATGACACGACATCGGTGTCATCCCGAGCGAAGCGAGGGACCCTTGAGCGACGCCGACAAGAGACGAAGAGGAACACCCCGATGGAATACGCAAGGCCCGACGCCCTCGTCAGCACCGAATGGCTCGCCGCGCGACTCGATGCGCCGGACGTGCGCGTCGTCGACGGCTCGTTCTACCTGCCGGCGCAGAAGCGCGATCCGAAGGCCGAATTCGCGCAGCAGCACATTCCGGGCGCCGTGTTCTTCGACATCGACGAGATCGCCGACACGACGAGCCCGCTGCCGCACATGCTGCCGCCGCCCGACAAGTTCTCCTCCCGCGTCCGCAGGCTTGGCCTGGGCGACGGCAACAAGATCGTGATCTACGACACCACGCCGATGACCGGCGCCTGCCGCGTGTGGTGGATGTTTCGTGCCATGGGCTACAAGGACGTGTCGGTCCTGAACGGCGGCCTGCCCAAGTGGATGAGCGAGGGCCGGCCCGTCACCGACGATCCGACGCCGCCGCGCGAGCGGCACTTCACCGCGCGACTCAACAACTCTCTGGTCCGCTCGGTCGACGATGTGCTGGGCCTGATCGAGAGCAAGCGCGAGCAGATCGTCGATGCGCGCGCCGCCGCCCGCTTCCGCGGCGAAGCGCCGGAACCGCGCGCCGGCCTGCGCGGCGGGCACATGCCGGGCGCGTTCAACCTCCCCTACAACGAGCTGCTCGATCCGGCGACCGGCACGGTGCTGCCGGCCGACAAGCTGGCGGCTCGCATCGCGGCATCCGGCATCGATCCCACGAAGAAGGTCACGGCGAGCTGCGGCTCCGGCGTCACCGCGTGTGTGATCGCGCTCGGCCTCTATCTCACCGGAGCACCCGAGGCCGCGGTCTATGACGGCTCGTGGACCGAATGGGGCGGACGCGCCGACACGCCGATCGTGACGGGTCCCTGAGGTCTATCGCTGGCCGCCGGCTCGAAGCCTGTGCCATAGTTGATTCATGACCTCCAAGAAAACTTATACCCGACCCGACACTGTTTTGGCCGTCTCGGGCCGCGATCCCGACAACAACTTCGGCATCGTCAATCCGCCCGTCTATCACGCGTCGACGATCCTCTCGCCGACGATGGACAAGTTCGAGAACCGCATCCCGTTCGAGGGCTACGGCTACGGACGCAACGGCACGCCGACGCAGAAAGCGCTGGAAGACGCCGTCGCCGCCATCGAGGGCGCGCACCGCTCCATCGCCGTGCAGTCGGGACTGGCCGCCGTCACCGGCGCCATCGTGGGCTTCCTGAAGACCGGCGACCATATGCTGGTGACCGACAATGCCTACGGCCCGGCGCGCCGCTTCGCCAACACCACGCTGAAGGGCTTCGGCGTCGAGACCACCTACTTCGATCCGATGATCGGCGGCGAGGGTCTCGCCAAGCTGATGCGGCCCAACACGAAGGTCGTGTATCTCGAGGCGCCGGGCTCGCAGACCTTCGAAGTGCAGGATGTGGACGGCATGGCCGCCGTCGCGAAGAAGGCCGGCGCGACCGTCATGATCGACAATACCTGGGCAACGCCGCTCTACTTCAGGCCATTCGACCATGGCTGCGACATCTCCATCCACGCCGGGACCAAGTACATCGTCGGTCACTCGGACGCGATGATGGGCATCATCTCCTGCGCCACGCGCGAGATGTTCGAGACGGCGAAGACGGCCTGCCAGTCGTTCGGCTTCCATGCCGCGCCCGACGATTGCTACCTCGCGCTCCGCGGCCTGCGCACCATGGGCGTGCGCCTGCGCCACCACGAGAAGAGCGGCCTCGAGATCGCCAATTGGCTGAAGACCCGGCCCGAAGTCGACAAGGTGCTGCACCCGGCCCTCCCCGATTGCCCCGGCCACGAGAACTGGAAGAAGCAGTTCAAGGGTTCGTCGGGTCTGTTCTCGTTCACGCTGCGCGACGGCATCAAGCGCCCGGCGGTCGCCGCCATGCTCGACGGCATGGACATCTTCGGCATGGGCGCGAGCTGGGGCGGCTATGAGAGCCTCATGATCCCGGCCCATCCCGACCAGTACCGCACCGCCGTGCCGTGGCCCGAGGGCAAGCAGCTTCTGCGCGTGCATATCGGCCTGGAAGACGTCGAGGATCTGAAGACGGATCTGGCCGAAGGCTTCGAGCGGCTCAACCGGGCGCACAACGCCTGAGTTTGAGCAAACCTGCAGTTGCGGGTGTCGCACCGCAGCCCGCAGCCTGTCCTGACCTCATGCTGGTAATTCGGTATCGAAGCACGTACCTTGTCCGAGGGTATAGCGAGCGTAGCTTGAGATTTCTTTCTTGGGGCCGCGATGCCGCCGACCTTTGGAAAAGCTCGAACGACGGGGCCGGTTGGTAGCGGCTTCGGGGAGCGCGCGGCTGCTGCCCATCTTGCGGCAATCGCCACGTCTTCCGAAGACGCCATCGTCGGCAAAGACCTCGACGGCATCATCACTTGCTGGAATCCCGCCGCCGAAAGGATATTCGGCTACACCGCCGAAGAGATGATCGGCTCCTCCATCATGAAGCTGATCCCTCCTGCGAAGGAGGCTGAGGAAATCGAAATCCTGGTGGCGATACGGCGCGGCGAAGCCGTGCCTCGCTTCGAGACCGTACGACAGACGAAAGATGGACGGCTGATCGAAGTCTCGCTGACCGTGTCGCCCGTATGCGACGAAGCTGGCGTGGCGATCGGCGCTTCGAAGCTTCTGCGCGACCTGAGCCAGCTGAAGAAACAGGAACGCGAGATCCTGCGGCTGTCCCGGCTATACGCGGCACTGAGCCAGATCAACCAGTCCATCATGCGGCTGCCGGACCGGAATCGGCTGTTCCACGAGATCTGCCGTCATCTCGTCGATTCTGGCGGGTTCCGTGTGGCCTGGATCGGTTTGCACGACCCGACGACATGCCAGATCGTGCCGGTCGCGCATGCCGGCTCTGAAGCCGACTACGTCAAAAGCATCGAAATCTATTCCGATGATCGGCCGCAAGGGCACAGCCCTACCGCACTGGCATTCCGCTCGGGCAAGGCTCACGTCTGCAACGACATGTTCGATGACCCGGCAACATCGAGATGGCGAGCGGAAGTCAGGAAGCTCGCGTTCAGGGCCTCCGCTGCCTTTCCCGTGCAGACGGATGGCCGAACCTGCGGTGTCCTGACGGTTTATGCCACCCAGGCCGACTATTTCCAGGACAGAGAAGTGGCCCTTCTCCAGGAAGCGGCTGGCGATATTTCTTTCGCCCTCGACAATCTGGCGCGCGATGAAGAGCGGAAACGCGCGGAGGAAGCTGTAAGGAACGAGAAGATCTTCTCCGACGCCATGATCGACAGCATGCCGGGGGTCCTCTACTTCTACGATGAGAACGGCCGTTTCCTGCGCTGGAACAAGAATTTTGAGATCGTCTCGGGATACTCCGCCGCGGAAATCGAGCGCATGAGCCCACTTGAATTCTTCCGGGGTGACGACAAGCAGATTCTCAGCGAGCGCATCGCGGAGGTGTTCGAAACCGGCGCCGCGTTCGTGGAGGCGCCGTTCGTCGCCAAGGATGGCACGGCGACACGCTATTTCTTCACCGGCCGCCGCATAGTCTTCGAGGGCCGGACCTGCCTGGTGGGCATGGGCATCGACGTATCCGAGCGCGCACGCGCGGAGTCGGAACGACAGGCGACCGAGGGGCGCTATCGAACGCTCTTCGAATATGCACCCGACGGCATTCTCATTGCCGATCGCCAGTCGCGCTACCTGGATGCCAATGAAAGCATCTGCCGGATGCTGGGTTACTCACGCGATGAAATCGTCGGTCGGCACGCTTCAGACATCGTTGCTCCCGGGGAGAAACGGCATATCGGCGAAACGCTCATCGAGATCAACGTTGCGGGAGCCGACCACCATCGCGAATGGCAGTTCAAGCGCAAGGACGGCTCGGTGTTTCCGGCCGAAGTGATCGCGACCTTGATGCCCGACGGCAATCTGATGGGGATGATACGGGACGTTACGGAACGAAAGGAAGCCGAACGGGCGCTACGCGACATCAATCAGACGCTCGAACTCAAGGTCGCGGAGCGTACTGCCGATCTAGAAGGCGCCGTGGCGCATGCCGAGAGGGCCGATCAGATAAAATCCGCGTTTCTGGCGACCATGTCGCACGAGCTGCGGACACCGCTCAACTCCATCATTGGCTTCACCGGCATCGTCCTGCAGGGCCTGGCCGGCCCACTCAACCCGGAGCAGACCAAGCAACTCGGCATGGTGCGTTCGAGCGCCCGCCATCTGCTCGATCTCATCAATGACATTCTCGATATTTCCAAGATCGAGGCCGGCCAGCTGAAAATCCACGCTGCGCCGTTTGATTTGCCCGACCTCATCGAGCGGGTGGTCACGCTGGTCAAGCCGCTCGCCGACAAGAAGGGGCTGACCCTCACGGTAGCGGCGGCGACGGGACCACTGGAGGTCGTCGGAGACCAGCGGCGGCTTCAGCAGATCCTGATCAACCTGCTGAACAATGCGATCAAGTTCACCGACCGCGGTGGCGTGACACTGACTGTGGAACCCCTGCGGGACTTCAGAAGCCTTCCCGAAGCACCATCGCGGCCGGCCGTTCAGCTGAGTGTTGCCGACACAGGCATCGGTATCAGGCCCGAGGACCTGGCGACTCTCTTCAATCCGTTTCGCCAGATCGACAGCGGCCTGGCGCGGCAGCATGAGGGTACTGGCCTCGGCCTGGCGATCTGTCGCCGGCTTGCCGTGCTGATGGGCGGCGAAATCTCGGCCACCAGCAAATGGAACGAGGGCAGCACCTTCACGGTGACGATCCCCTTGACCAGGGAGTTGTCGACGCCATGAGCCCGACAGTTCTGCTGATCGAGGACAACGAGCAGAACCGCTATCTCGTGACATTCCTGCTCGAACAGCGAGGCTTCGACGTCGTCTCGGCCAACGACGGTCCGCATGGTCTCGAACTCGCTGCCAAACGAACACCCGATCTCGTCCTCCTCGATATCCAGCTACCCATCATGCACGGGTATGATGTCGCCCGCGCGCTGCGGGCGCTCGAAAACCTGCGCGATACGCCAATCGTCGCCGTCACCTCCTATGCCATGGTCGGCGATCGCGAGAAGTGCCTGGCCGCCGGCTGCAATGGCTACATCGAGAAGCCCATAAACCCCGAGACCTTCGTCGCCGAAATCGAGCGCTTCGTCGGGCCGCGAGGAACGCCATGAGCCGGATTCTCGTCGTCGACGACAAGGAAGAGAATCGCTACTACCTGGAGGCCCTTCTCACCGGCCATTCCTTCGTCGTCGAAAGCGCACGCCATGGCGCAGAAGCGCTGACGATGGCGCGCCAAAACCCGCCCGATATCGTGATCTCCGATCTTCTGATGCCCGTCATGGACGGTTACACCCTGCTTCGCCACTGGAAGGCCGACGCCCGTCTGAAAAGCAAGCCGTTCATCGTTTACACGGCGACATACACCGAACCGGAAGACGAACGCCTGGCCCTCAGTCTCGGCGCCGACGCCTTCATCCTCAAGCCTGCCGAGCCAGAGGATTTCTTGAATCGCCTGCGCGAAGTGCAGGCCCGCGTCGCGTCTTCTTCGCCGGCGGAGCCGAAGGCACATGCAGCGAACGACAGCGATCTGCTCAGGAACTATAGCGAGACACTGATTCGGAAACTGGAAGAAAAGACACTCCAACTGGAAGAGGCAAATCGAGCGCTCGAGCGCGACATCGCCAGTCGCAGAATCGTCGAGACCGCGCTCCGGGAGAGCGAGGCGCACTTCAGGACGCTGGCCGAAGCCGTGCCGCAGATCGTCTGGGTGGCGTTGCCCGACGGTGCCAACGTGTATTTCAATCGGCATTGGACGGACTACACCGGTCTCTCCCAAGACGAGAGCACGGGTCATGGATGGTTCAAGGCGTTTCATCCGGCGGACGCCGAAGCCGTGCGCCGCGCATGGCAACTCGTCAGAGAGAGCGGCCAGATCTATTCGCTCGAATGCCGCCTGAAGCGCGCTGATGGCGTCTATCGATGGTGGCTCGTCCGCAGCGCCCCTTTTCAGGACGGCAACGGCAAGATCGTCCAGTGGTTTGGCACATGTACCGACATTCATGACCTCAAGGAGACGCAGGAGCAGTTGCGTCAGTCGCAGCGGCTGGAGGTCGTTGGACAGCTGACCGGCGGTATCGCGCACGATTTCAACAACATCCTGAATGTCATTCTCGCCAACGTGGAGGCACTCGAGGAAGAGGAAGAGCTGGCGCCGGCGGCATCGGAACGCGTTGCGCGGATCGGTCGCTCCGTCGATCGTGCCACCGACCTCATTCGCCAGCTGCTTGCATTTTCGCGCAAGCAGCCGCTGCGGCCCCAGAACATGAGCGTCACCGAGCTGGTGGCGAGCACCGGCAAGCTACTGCGTCGTGCACTCGGCGAGCAGATCGACATCGATTCCGCCCTCGCCGACGACCTCTGGACGGTCAATGTCGACCGCGCCCAGCTTGAATCAGCCCTTGTCAACCTTTGCGTCAATTCGCGGGATGCGATGCCGAACGGCGGACGGCTCCGGATCGAAACCCGTAACGTCGTACTCGATGCCGAGTATGTCTCCCGGAACGCCAGTTCCATGGCAGGCGACTACGTGCTGCTTTCGGTAACCGATACGGGTACCGGGATCGCACCCGACGTACTCGACAAGGTCTTCGAACCCTTTTTCACGACCAAGGAGGAAGGCAAGGGAACAGGTTTGGGGCTCAGCATGGTCTATGGCTTCATCAAGCAGTCGAACGGTCAGATCGAGATTCTGAGCCAGGTCGGTCGGGGCACAACCGTGAACCTCTACCTGCCGCGCGGCGATGGCGAGGCCGAAAGCGTGCCCGTGCCCCGGCCGACTGGCCTGCCGCGAGGAAGTGAGCGCATTCTGATGGTCGAGGACGACGTCGACGTCCGCGCCAGCGTCCGCGCCCAACTGAAGAGCCTTGGCTACGACGTCGCCGAGGCGGCCGATGGCGAGACGGGACTGGCTCGGTGTGCCGAAGCAACGCATCCCTTCGACATCCTCCTGACCGACGTGATCATGCCCGGCAGACTCAACGGACGCCAACTCGCCGATGATGTCATCAGACGTTGGCCAAGCACCCGGGTCGTGTTCATGTCCGGCTATTCGGAAGACGCGATCGTCCATGACGGGCGAATCGATCCCGGCGTGCTGCTCTTGACGAAGCCGTTCCGGAAGGCCGATCTCGCGCACATCCTGCGCCGCGCTTTGGACGGCTGAGCGCGTAAGGGGCACAGCCCTCCCCGTTCCGGAGTAACGGAGGAGATTCCGTCAGGCCTTCTGGCAGTCGCCGCAAATGCCGGTCACTTCCAGCGTCATGTCACGGGCGTTGAAACCGCGGCGGGTGGCGCTGGCAGTAATGGCGTCGGAGAGGCCATCGCCCTCCATCTCCTCGGCATTGCCGCACTCGGCGCAGATCAGGAAGAAGCCGCGATGGGCCTCGCCCGGATGGCTGCAGCCGACGAAGGCGTTCATGCGCTCGATGCGGTGGATCAGGCCGTTCTCGATCAGGAAGTCGAGCGCGCGATAGACGGTCGGCGGTGCTGACCCCAGATCCTCGTTGCGCAGGCTGTCGAGCAGCGCGTAGGCGCCGACCGGCTTGTGGCTCGACCAGACGAGTTCCAGCACGCGGCGGCGCAGCGGCGTGAAGCGCAGGTCCTTGGCCGCGCAGAGTTTCTCGGCCGCGGCGATGGCGTCCTCGACGCAATGCTCGTGATCGTGGGCGTGCCCGGCGGGCGCCGCATTGGCCTGTTTCTTCACGGGGCTCCGATTTGCCAACCGAGTACCCGCCGATTATACGCGCCGTTCCTTCCGCAGGCCAAGGCTCGCCCCCATTCTGCAGCGGTGCTCCAATGACGACCCCGACGACCTACCACCAGCCCGAAATCGACGCCGCTCTCGCCGTCATCAAGTTCGACGCGCAGGGGCTGGTGCCCGCCATCGCCCAGCAGCACGACACGGGCGAAATCCTGATGATGGCCTGGATGGATCGCGATGCCGTCGCGGAGACGATGCGCACGGGTCGTGCATGCTACTGGTCGCGCTCGCGCAAGGCGCCCTGGCGCAAGGGCGACACGTCGGGCCACATCCAGACGCTGGTCGAACTTCGGATCGATTGCGATGGCGACACGCTGCTGGCGCTGGTCGACCAGACCGGAGTCGCCTGCCACACGGGCCGCCACAATTGCTTCTTCCGCGCGATCCGCAACGGCGCGCTGGCGGAGATCGCTCCCATCGAGATCGACATGGAGAAGGAAAAGGTTTGAGCCAGTTCTCATCGACGCGCCGGGGCTTCCTGCTCTCGGCGTCTCTCCTGCCGCTCGCAGCCTGCGCCCCTCCTCCCTCGGCGCCCCGTCACACGCTCTCGCTGCGCGGCGACCGCCTGGTTGCCCTGATCCAGAGGACCGGCAAGGACAACATGACCGCGCCCGAGGCCTTCGCGCTGATGGGCATCACCAACGAGGGCCGCGACATCCCGGTGCGCCAGCTCGCCGACGACGGTCCGGACGGCCGCTACGTCGTCAACCTGGTGAACATCCGCAAGATCCACGAATTCGTCTTCCAGCGCCGCCAGGGCGAGGTGCTGGTTCTTCATTCGGCCGACACGGCCTTCAAGCGTTTGCAGAGCGTGCGCTATGCCCGGAACGGCAAGCCGTCGATCATCACAGACACTGCATTCGCCGAACGCGATTTCCAGCAGCAGATCACCTTTTGGTTCGCCCGCATCCCGGGCCGGTAGTATTGTGACGGCGGGATGACAATCACCGTCTCGCCTCCCTCCCCTGCCCGCCGCACCCTGACCGTCTGCGGCGGCGCCCATGCCCTGCACGACGGCTTCACCGACCTGCTGAACGTGCTCTACCCGTTGCTGCAATCGCAGTTTGGCCTGAGCTACGGCGCCATCGGTGCGCTCAAGACCTGCTACTCCGGGGCCATGGCCACGGGCCAGATCCCATCGGGCCTGCTGGCCGAGCGCTTCGGCAGCGTGCGCATCCTCGCCCTCGGCACGCTGCTGATCGCCGGTGGCTATACGTTGGCGGGCCTCAGCGGATCGCTCTACGGCGTGATTGCCGGCCTCATTCTCGCCGGGCTCGGCGGCAGCACGCAGCATCCCATTGCCTCCAGCCTCGTTGCTGCTGCCTATCACGGTCCACGGTCGCGCACGGCGCTCGGGACCTACAATTTCTCGGGCGACGTCGGCAAGGTGCTGTTGCCGGCCCTGTTTGCATTGATCGCGGCCTCGCTCGGCTGGCAACAGGCGCTGGTCGTGATGTCGGCGCTCGCCGTCGTGGGCGCGGGTATCATCCTCGCCTCGCTGAAGCCGATCGTGATGCACGGCAAGGCCGAACCGTCGAAGGCGGTCGCGGGCCAGGATCGGCCGTGGGCCTACTGGCTGCTCTTCTCGATCCACATTGCCGACGATCTCGTGCGCACCGGCTTCCTGATCTTCTTGCCGTTCCTGTTGCGCAACAAGGGTGCCGATCTGCCGACCATCGGCCTCGGCCTGTCGCTGCTGTTCGCCGGTGGCGCGGCGGGCAAGCTGGTGATGGGCTGGGTTGGCCAGAAGCTCGGCGTCGTGCCCTCGGTCCTGCTGACCGAGATCGCGACGACCCTGCTCATCCTGGCGGCCCTGCCGCTGTCGCTCGACTTCGTGCTGCTCCTGCTGCCTGTCGTCGGACTGATGCTGAACGGCACCTCGTCGGTGCTCTACGGCACGATCCCGGAGTTCGTGAGCCCGGAACGGCGCACCAAGGCCTTCGCGGTCTTCTATACGGGCGGCTCCGTCGCGGGTGCGACGGGCCCCCTGTTGTTCGGTCTGTTCGGGGACGTCGTCGGTCTCACCACCGCCCTCGTCGCCGTTGCCTGCGTCGCCCTCACCACGGTGCCGATGGTGTGGGCGCTGCGCCCGGCCTTCGCGGACGACTGAAGGCCGAAATCTACACGCCCTGCCAGACCGGTCCCATCGGCTTGAGGCGTATGCCCTTGCGCAGGTGCTTGTAGGGCATGTCGACCGGATCGGTGATGTGCGCGCCGGTCGAGCGCACGACCAGGATCGTCTCGGCGATCGGCTGGAAGTCGGCGCGGAAATGCACCGTCGACTTCAGGGCGAGGATCGGCACCTTCGACGGCTCGACGCCGACGGCGCGGAACATCTCCTGATCGGCGGCCTGGACCCGCTTGCACGCGACAACCGCCGACACGCCCGAGGCCTCGTCGGTCAGAAGGGCCATCGGTCCGATCTGGAATTTGGCGCCGCCATAGAACGGGCCAGTGCCGGTGAAGACGCCGCTGCCGAGCTTCACCACGCGCCAGTCCGCTTCGACCGGCTTCTCGCCGCCGTAGCCCACCACCGCGCCGATACCACGGCGCATGATGTTGCCCTCACCGGCCTCGACCGCGGCTTTCGCCGCAGCTTCGTCGACGATCATGCCGATGACGGCGCCCTTGGCCTTGTGGCGCATCAGGGCTGCCAGCAGACCGATCGTGTCGGAGGTGCCGCCGGCGCCGGGATTGTCCTGCACGTCGGCAAGCACGATCGGCTTGCTCGCCCTCTTCGACAGTTCGATGGCGCGCAGCGCGGCCTGGTCGGGATCGAGCAGTTCGCCATCGAACGCCTTTTCCTGCGCCTTCACCGTCGCGGCGAGCTTGTCGGCCGCGGCCTCGACCGCTTCCTTGTCGTGGCCGTAGACGACCAGTGCGGGGCCGCACTGGGCGATGTCGGCCGGCGGGAAGCCCGGCGTGTGCGTGACGCTCACGATGCCCTGGTTGTGGCTCTTCTCGCCGGCCTCCAGTTCGCCCACGAGATCGAAGATGCCCTTGGCCGGCTCGATGAAGGTGCACTGCCAGACCAGTGGGATCAGGAAATCGAGCTGGCGGTAGGCGCGATAGACCGGCCGCTTCTCGCGCAGCAGCTTGTCCAGTAGCTCGATGGCGCGCCTGCCGGTCACCGCCATGTCGATGTGCGGATAGGTACGGTACCCGACCAGCGCCGTGGCGAGCTTCGCCATGTCGGGCGTCAGGTTGGCGTGATAGTCGAGGCTCGCCACGATCGGCAGTTCGTCGCCCACGATGCCGCGGATGCGCTTCAGAAGTTCGCCCTCGCCGTCCTCGGTGTTCTCGGCGACCATCGCGCCGTGCAGGTCGAGATAGACCGCATCGAACGGCCCGAGCTTGCGCAAATCCTCGTCGAACAGCGCCCACATCTTCTCGAAGGCATCCTCGGTCACGTATGAGGCCGGCGCCGCGGCCGCCCACGCCAGTGGCACGATCTCGTGACCGAGTTCGGCCAGCTTCTTCACCGCGCCGGCGATGGGAATGTTGAACCCTTCCACGCCGGGGATCATCTCCGCGCCGCGCAGCAGCGGCGGCCACGCGTCGGCTCGAACGAACTCCTCCCAAGTCGCCTGCTGCGGCGCAAAAGTGTTCGTCTCGTGCTGAAAACCACCGACCGCGATACGCGCCATCCCGCTTCTCCCAATTGTCTCTCGTACAGGCGGCAGACCATATCATCGAATTCGCACACACACGCGCCTGTGAGGCAGCGATTGCGCATCGCCTGCGTTGCGACCGCCATGAGCAGCCTGTCCTGGCCGGCCTTTCTCAAGAACTTCCCCAACGGACACCTCGTGGTTGCCGTGGCGGTCGACGTCGGCGCCGACGAAATCGGCAGCCGGCGCCTGCGCGGCCTGCGCGACCTGTTGCACCGGGTCATCCGCGGCCTGGCATTGACCGGCGCCTTCGCGCTCACGGTGTCGCGCGCCGCCGGTTTCCCGGAGATCCTCTGCGCCTTCGAGACAGAAGCCGACGCCGCTGCCTTCGCCGCCCTTGCGCCAACCGAACCGGCGGACGGCTTCCCCGGTTTCGCCACACAGCGCGTCTTCCATCTGGATGCTGCGCTCGAAGCCGCTCTGCGGGCGGGATTGTTGAGCAGCGGTGACATCGACCCGCGCTAACCGACCGCGACGAACGATGCAGATGGACGGAAACCACCCTTTTCGTATTATTGCAGCGCCACCTGAGCGCCCGCGGGCGTCCACACTGTCCCTGCGAGTTTCGTTCAGTCCATGCCCCTGTTCAGTTCAGCATTTGCACGCCGCACGATCGCCTTCCTCGCTGCGGGCGTCCTCGCCCTGCTGGCGATCGTGGCCGCTTCCGCATGGCTCTCCGTCCGTACGGCGCAGCATGCCGAAACAGCTGTCGCCGAGCGCCAGATCCGCTCGCTTGCGACGAGCCTGCTGGCGGCGACACTCGATGCGGAGACCGGGCAGCGCGGCTTCCTTCTGACCGAAGAGCCGCGCTATCTCGGCCCCTTCGAGCGCGCACAGCCGCGCATACGCAGCGACCTCGCGGCGCTGCGCGTCCTGCTCGCCGACGATGCCCGTCAAACTGCGGTGCTGAACGACATTTCGGGTGTCCTCGACCAGAAAATGGCGGAGTTGAGCGAGACCATCGAAATGGCCCGCACGGGGCGCCGCGACGCCGCCCTGCAGGTCGTGCAATCCGATCGCGGCCGCCTGCTCATGGAACGTGCGCGGGTGCAGCTGGGCATACTCAATGCCAATGCCGAGGGGCGCGTGACGCTGCGGCTGCAGGAGGTCAACGACGGCGCGGAACTGCTCGCCTGGGTGACGGCCGCAGGCAGTCTCCTGATCGTGCTGTTCGCCGCCGGGGCGTCCTGGACGGTCGTGCAGTACACGCGCGAGCTGATGGCGGCCCGCGTCGAGCTTCAGGGAATGAACGCCAGCCTCGAGGAACGTGTGGTCGAGCGCACCGAGGCCCTGACCCGCGCCAACGAGGAAATCCAGCGCTTCGCCTATATCGTCAGTCACGACCTGCGCTCGCCGCTGGTGAACATCATGGGCTTCACCAGCGAACTGGAGGCTGCCATGAAGACCGTCGGACCCTACGTGGCCGGCGACGAAACCCTGGCAGCCAAGGCAAAGCTCGCGACCGAGGAGGACATTCCCGAGGCGCTCCGCTTCATCCGGGCCTCGACCGGCAAGATGGACGGGCTGATCAATGCCATCCTCAAGCTTTCCCGCGAAGGCCGGCGTGAACTCAGGGCCGAATCCATAAACCTGGTCAGCCTGTTCGAGAATGCTGCCGCCAGCGTCAAGCATCAGACCGACGAGGTCGGCGCCGAGATTTCCGTACCTACGACTGCCCCGGCGCTGATGAGCGACCGGTTGGCCCTTGAGCAGGTCATCGGCAACGTCGTCGACAACGCCGTGAAATACCTGGCGCGCGACCGGCCCGGGCGGATCGTCATTACCGCGGGTGAAACGGCGCGTCGCGTGCACATAGACATCGCCGACAACGGCCGCGGCATCGCCCAACAGGATCATGAGCGCATTTTCGAACTGTTCCGGCGGGCCGGCGCACAGGACCGCCCCGGCGAGGGCATCGGGCTTGCGCATGTCCGGGCTCTCGTGCGACGGCTGGGCGGCGACATTACCGTTCAGTCCGAACTTGGTCGCGGCACGACGTTTCGGATAGATTTGCCTCGGCGACTGAGGCTCAACGACAACTCGAAGACAAAGTAGAGGCGGCGAATGAACGCGAAGCCCGTATCCATCGTCATGGTCGAAGACGACGAAGGCCATGCCCGGCTGATAGAGCGCAACATCCGTCGCGCCGGGGTCAACAACGAGATCGTCGCCTTCAAGGACGGCACGTCCGCCCTCGCCTACCTGCTGGGCGCCGACGGCAGCGGCGAGGAGAGCAGCGCGCGCTCGCTGCTTATCCTGCTCGACCTCAACCTGCCCGACATGACGGGCGTCGACATCCTCGCCAAGGTGAAGTCGAACCCGCATCTCAAGCGCTCGCCCGTGATCGTCCTCACGACCACCGACGACCAGCGCGAGATCAAGCGCTGCTACGACCTCGGCGCCAACGTCTACATCACCAAGCCGGTGAACTACGAAAGCTTCGCCAACGCGATCCAGCAGCTCGGCCTGTTCCTTTCCGTGATGCAGGTTCCGGCAACCGAGTGACGATGCAGCAGGTCCGGGTCCTCTACATCGACGACGATGCGGGTATCGGCCGGCTGGTGGAGCGCGCGCTCGCGCCGCATGGGATTTCCATCCGGCACGTCGGATCCGGCGAGGAAGGCCTGACGCTTCTCGAGACCGAAAAATTCGACGCGATCGCGCTCGACCACAACCTGACCAACGAGACCGGCCTCGACGTCCTGTCGAGGATCCAGCGCGTCACCGTCGACCTGCCGGTCGTCTATGTCACCGGCTCGGAGGATGCCCGCGTCGCCGTGGCGGCACTCAAGGCCGGCGCCGCCGACTATGTCTGGAAGGACGTGCAGGGCCATTTCCGCGAGCTGCTGGGCGCGGCGATCCGGTCCGCGCTGCAGCAGCAGCGCTTGAAGGCCGAGGCCGAGGAAGCCCAGCGCACGATCCGCGAGGAACGCGACCGCGCCGAGCTGCTGCTGCACGAGGTCAACC
>LSKJ01000800.1 GCA_001557035.1 Rhodospirillaceae bacterium CCH5-H10
GGACAGCGCCCAATCGCGGCTACGCAACATAACTCTCGACGCAACATAATCGGTCTTATGTTCAACTGCACATAAGACCGACGCTGCAACGGGCGAGCATGGCGATCTTTTAGACCTCATTGCCCTCAATCGCGGTCTTGATCGCCTGCGCGACACACTGGACGAGGCACGCGCGTTCCTCGCCTTGCCGCCAGACCAGCTCGCTCCACGGCAGGATCGTCTTCCCGCGCCGCGCGGTTCGCCTCAGTCCGCACGACGTCTCTACGCCATGTCCATACCGATCGCAGGCACGCTGGTGCAAAGGTACCTGTACAGCCGGGGCATCGTAACCGTGGCCGATGGAGATCCGCTACGCTTCCATCCGCGCTGCTACTACCGCCCCGACGAGGACAGCCCAACCGAGACCTGGCCGGCCCTGATCGCGGCCGTTACCGACCTTGGCGGCAGGATCACCGGAGCGCATCGCACTTGGCTCGATCCTTCAGGCCGTGACAAGGCCCCGATCGACTCGCCGCGACGGGCCATGGGTCATCTCCTCGGGCATGGTGTCCGCTTCGGCGTCGCCCGCGACGTGATGGCCGCCGGCGAGGGGATCGAGACCATGCTGTCGCTGCGCTGCGTACTGCCGACCCTGCCGATGGTCGCCGCGCTCTCGGCCAACCACCTCGCGGCGCTGCTGCTTCCACCGACCTTGCGCCGTCTCTACATCGCACGCGACGCCGATCCGGCCGGTGATGCTGCGATGGCCAGCTTGTGCCACCGCGCCGAGGCCGCCGGAATCGAGGTGGGGAGCCTGTTGCCCTGCTTCGACGACTTCAACGAGGATCTCCGCCGCCTGGGAGCGGAAAGACTCCGAGCATCCGTGCGTCGGCAGCTCGCCCCGCAGGACGTGGTTCGCTTCCTGGCCTTGGAGACGGCCGCGACGGGATGAGCACGGGCACAGCGAATCGCTTCCTGGCCGGCCGCTCTGTTGCCCTCGGATCGGAGGAGAGCGCGCCCCGGCCTTCTAGAGGGGCGATCGGACGGCAGGCCGCCCGGTCCCGCAACGGCGGTCCTGCGGCTTTCTTCCCC
>LSKJ01000801.1 GCA_001557035.1 Rhodospirillaceae bacterium CCH5-H10
ATCCAGGTTTTGCGTTGCCGACGCCCGCCGTTTTCCGTGCGCGCAAGGGAGATTTTTCTGCGGGCCTTCCCGTTGGTTCAGGCTGGCCCGACCTCGCGGCGTTCGGCGCCGATCTCGCGCGCCGCGGCAACGACCTGACGGCGGCGGCGATCTCCCTGCAGCCGGCCGTGGCCGACGTGCTCGACCGTCTGCGGCGCAGTGACGGCATTGCGCATGCTGCGATGAGCGGCAGCGGTGCGACCTGCTTTGGCCTCTTTGCATCGACCGACGACGCGCACCGTGCCGCGTCGCATCTTCCCGACGCCTGGTGGCGCCACGCGGGCCTGCTAGTTTGAGCCCGCCTTCGGCTTCGTGAGTTCCTGCATTTCCTTCAGCGAGTCGAACAGCGCCTTGTCGGGCTGACCGGTGACCGGCAGGCCGGCGATGCCCTGGTATTCGCGGATGGCCGCGCGTGTCGCCTGGCCCATGCGGCCATCCGGTGCGCTCTTGTAGAAGCGGAACTCGCGCAACAGCGCCTGCACGCTCTTCGTCTGCTCGACCGCCGTCGCCGGCCATGCGTTTGGATCCGGAGGCGTCGTCTTGATTATGTCGGCCGACGTGGGCGGCGGCGGAGGCGGCGCGGTTGCGGCGAGCTTGATCGGCTTAGGCGGTGGCGGTGCCGCGGGCATGGCCTTGGCGATGTCGGC
>LSKJ01000802.1 GCA_001557035.1 Rhodospirillaceae bacterium CCH5-H10
TTCTTCTGGTCTGGACGCGGCTGCTTCTGCCGAACGGCTATTCGATCGTGCTCGAGCGACAACCCGGGGCGGATGCCAGCGGCCAGGCCGGTCTGGAAGACGGTGTCGATCATCATTGGGGCTCGCTGTTCAAGGCCGCACTTCTCTCGACCATCCTCGCAGTGGGGACGGAACTCGGCTCGGATCAGAACGATAGCGATATCGTCCGTGCCCTGCGCCGTGGTGCGGGCGACACGCTGAACCAGGCTGGGCAGCAAGTGGTGCGGCGCAATCTCAACATCCAGCCCACCCTCACGATCCGCCCTGGTCATCCGGTCCGAGTCATCGTGACCCGCGACCTCGTTCTTCAGCCTTACCGCGGATAGGAGAAACCCGATGTCCAAGCTCAAGCTCGGGGCCATACTGGACGAGAAACCTGTGAAGCTGACGGTGGACTTGCCGGCAGCCATCCACCGGGATCTCATTGTCTACGCTGAGACGCTCGGCCGTGAAACGGGGCAAACAATCGAGCCGGCCAAGCTCGTGGGACCGATGTTGAGCCGGTTCATGTCTGCCGATCGAGTCTTTGCCAAAGCGCGGCGTTCGGCAAGAGCCTCCGCGCAGAAAGTGGACGCTAAGTGATGGAGGTTGGATGGTGTGTTTGCCGCAGCGTTTCCAGGAATCGGGCAAGAGCCGGGTTGCGGTTGTGCTCCTCCCAGCATGCCGCGAAGGTGATATGGCTGGGGCCTGATGCATCGCGAAGCTCGCGAAAGCGGACGCCGGTATAGGCAAGACTGGTCCATGACTCGAAATGAATGCTGACATGAAGTCCTGCCTCGACCATCCCGAGGACCTTCTCATTGCTGGCGTCCCAGGTCTCAATCTTCGGGCTAGCACCTGGCGCTGCGAGCCTCTTGAGGATCAGGTTGCGCAGATCCGAACCCGGATCCCACTGGCTGAGAAGGAATGTCTCATCTTTGAGGTCGCTCCAATCGACGACTTCACTGTTCGAAAGAGGATGCCTCGAGGAAAGCGCTACAACAATGCGTTCCGACCACAAGGACATTGAAGGTCCGCTATGTTGCCGTGCCTCGCCTGCAATGATGGCAATGTCCACATCTCCCGCCCCGAGTGCAGATATCAGCTGTGGCGGGGGTCGTTCGGTAACCTGTATGGCGACTTCAGGAAATGACTTGATTTGATCTGCTACGATAGTGCGTACCTTGCTGGTCGATACGGCCGTTCCGAAGCCTGCTTTGAGTAAACCAGCCTCCCCACGATCGGCCAGCTGCGAAGCCTTAATCATGTCGTCAATTTCCTCGAACAGACGGCGGCCTGCTTGTGCCAGGCTTGCACCGGCCGCGGTGAGGCGCACGCCTCCACTGGATCGCTCGAATAATGAGGCGCCAAGCTGCTCTTCGAGATGTCGTATGCGGCGGCTGAGTGCAGACTGCTTGATGTTAAGGGCTGTCGCGGCTTGCCGGAAACTGCCGTGCTCGGCGGCCGCAATCACGCTCCGCAAAGAACTTAGATTCAGGTTCATGTTCCGGCCTGCCGGTTGCAGGGCTGCTGCCAAGAGTGGCGAGGTCTTTCATATCGGGTCAAGGATTTCCTGCCGATTGCACGCAGTTCACATTCCTGCAATCGACGCGCGTTGTGCATGCGACTTGTCATTGAGACCGTTCCACACTGCTGTCACTCGATGTTCGGACAACCTGCAAGCTCGCCAGGCCAGCCTCACAGCTGACCGCTGGGATCGATTATCCTCATCCACGAAGACGCATGCTCTGGAGCGAGGATCACGGGCACTTGTGTTCCGACCGGCGGTGTGGCGGCCTTCATTGCCGAAAACCTCCCTGGCACAGTTTGCGCTTCATGCAGCCCCGCAGCGATGGCCATCAGAGCAAGCGGTGACACCATGGGGGAGCATTCAGCCGGTTGCGCCTCTCGAGACGGCCGTTGTGGCTTCTTGTGCAGCTCTGTGAAGGCGAACTTTGAAGTCCGGTCGATGGCCACGAAGAGATGGAGCCGCCCCTTCTGGCTGCGAACTTCGTAAGCGCTAATTTCCCCGCACGTTGATGCCGCCTGTCGGCGTTTGATTTA
>LSKJ01000803.1 GCA_001557035.1 Rhodospirillaceae bacterium CCH5-H10
GCTTCGTAGGATGCACGCAATGCGTCGACCGAGAATGGCTCGTCCGTCACCGCCAGCCGAGTCATGGGCGCCATCCAGCGATCGATCTCGCGATCGAACACCGAAAGCGTTCCCATCCAGAAAATGGCGAACAGCAATCCCCCCAGCGCCACACCCGCCCAGGTGTGAAGCCAGTCCATCGAGGCGCGAAAGCCCGTCATCATCCCGGGCCACCGGAGCCGGCGCTAGAAGTCCGCCGTCAAGGCCAGCCGGAACGTGCGGGGAGTGCCGACGTTGAGGCGCGTGTTGAAGGACACCATCGACCAGTAGTTGGTGTCGAGCACGTTCTCGACATTGAAACGGAGGGTCACCGGCTTGCCCGTTGGGCTCTTCGCGTCGGCCAGCAGGTAGCGCGCACCGACGTCAAATCGCACCCAGTCCGGAATGCTCAGTCGTGACGCGGTGAGTCCGACGAACTGCGTGCCGGTGTAGATGACCCGGCCGTCGAGCGTCAGGCCGGGCGCGAAGGGCGTGTCCCATTCACCGGACAGATTGACCTGTACGTTGGGCGCACCGGCTGCCTGCCAGCCGTCGTTCACGCCGTTCGCCGTGCTGACCAGGATAGACTCCTGGAACATCGCGCCGCCCAGCAGCCGCACGCCCTCGGCCGGCGTGCCGAACATGTTGATCTCGAGGCCACGATTGCGCTGAAGGCCGTTCTGCGTGAGCGTGTTGGTCGCAGCGTTGGCGACGGCGCTGGGCTGACTGATCTGGAAGGCGCTGAGCGTCGTGGTGAACTTGCCCCAGTCGACCTTGGTTCCAACCTCAAACTGCGTCGACTGGTAGGGGGCAAAGACCTGACCGGCATTGGCGAAGGTCGGCCCGACGACCGTGCCCGGCTGCAGGCCCTGGATCAAGTTGCCGTAGAACGACACTTCCTTCCATGGCCGCACGACCAGTGCGACAGAGGGGCTGAGCGCGTCCTGGGTGTAGCCCGACGTCCGGTTGCCGGTGACGATGTCGAAGTTCTGGCCGGCGATCTGCTGATAGCGGGCACCGAGCGTCAGCTGCACACGCTTCTCGGCAAACGAGAGCGTATCGGCGATCGCGAGGCTGGTGAGCTGAAGCGTGCTCGACTTGTTCGGCGACATGGTCGTGATGTTGGGTCGCGCGACTACGTTCGGGTTGTAGATATTCGAAGCGTAGGCTGTACCGATTCCCCGGCCGAAGCCGAATACCTGCTGGTAGCGCATGGCGCTCACGGCGAACGTGTGTCCGACCGGACCGGTCTGGGCCTCGCCGCGCAGTCCGATCTCGCTCGTCCACTTGGTTTCGTAGGAGGTGTTGTACAGCGGCGTCTGCGTGCTGTTGCCATTGAGGCCCGTGACGATGGGATCGCCCGACCATAGTGACGCCCAGCGATTGTCGTGGGCGCCGATTGCGCCGTAGAGCGTCACCCCGGGCCAGACGTCGACCTCGCCGCGCAGCGCGCCGAACAGATCCTGGGCGGTCGTGAAGGTCCAGGGCAGGATGAAGTTGTTGTTGAGATCCGGCACGCCAGGCACCGGCGCGCCCGCCGCCACGCTGACATAGCCGACGCCGCCGCTGATGTATTGCGACTGGTAACCACCGTCCAGGGAGAGGCGGAAGCCGTTACCGCGATAGTCGATGCCGATCGTGCCCAGGCCCAACTCCTCGGCGTTCCACATCACGGCCGTCTGCCCGGCCCGGTAGGCGCCGTTGACGCGGATGCCCACTTCCTTTTCGGGACCGAAGCGGCGGCCCACATCGACGGCGCCGCCGAACTGCGCGGCCGAACTGTAGGCTGCGGTTACGCGATTCATCGGCTCGTCGTGAGCGCGCTTGGGCACCACGTTGATCGTGCCGCCGATCGCACCGGTGGGCGGCATGCCGTTCAGCATCGCGCTCGGCCCCTTCAGCACCTCGATGCGTTCGGCCAACTCGACACCGATCGCATACGTCGGCAGCAGGCCATAAAGCCCGCCGTAGGCGATGTCGGAGCTCTCGACGGTAAAGCCGCGGATCATCATGTTCTGCGCGCCGTTGTTGCCTGTCGGGCGGACGATGCGCACCGAGGGATCGTCGATCAGTACGTCGCGGATCGTCTGGGCCTGTTGGTCCTGTGCCTTCTTCGCGGTGTAGCTCGTCTGATTGAACGGCGTTTCCATGAAGTCACGGTTTCCCAGCAGCCCGAGCTGGCTGCCGGTCGCCACCTGCCCGCCCGCGTAGGCCGGCGGGATATTGTCGATCATCGCCTGGGACGGCACCGTGACCCCCTGTACCTGCACGGGATCGAGAACCATGGCGGACGATCCCACGAGCGTGATCGTCACGGACGTGGGCGATGAATAGCGAAATGTCGCGCCACTTCCCGAGAGGATCTGCTGCAGCGCCTGTTCGACCGACATCGTACCGCTGACACCCGCTGTCGATTTGCCGGCGACGGAACCGGCATCGAACACGACCTGCAGCCCCGCCTGGCGGCTGAAAGCGGTGAGCGCCGCCGCAAGGGGCTGGGCCGGAATATTGAATGCCGCAGTGCGTGGAGCCTGGGTTTGCGGCTGGCCGTGGGCCGGTGCGCTCATGCCCAGGCCGATCGCGGAAGTCGCGGCGACAAAGATTGCACAGCCGCAGGCCACCGAAATGACGCCCGGAAGCCGAGCCGATTCCACATTCGCAGGCAACACGATTCCCCCTGGTTCCGTGTGCCGGCGGGTTCACGGGTCACGCCCTCCGCACGCTCGCTCGGGCCTCTCCATGGGAAACGAACGGGACGTCGAAAACTTAACGTCCGTCGCGCCACAAAAGACGGCAACGCGTCAGCGGGAGGAAATGACGGTCAGGTATGGGGAGATCCTGGTGATCCGGCCCTGCCGAAGATCGACGAGAGCACGAAGGGCATCGTCGGGACGACTGAGGTCGATGACACCAGACACCAGACTGTCGGCGATCGCGGAATCCGCGAAGACGATCATTCCTTGCATGTGCCGGCCGACCTGCTCGACGGCATCGCGGAGAACCGCGTCGTAGGCAACAAGCCGGCGGTCCCTCCAGGCATCGACATCCCCGGGCGATACGGTTTCCCGGCTGACCCGCCCGTCGTTGGCGATCTGGACCCGCTGCCCGGCCGTCAGGGGGGCAATGCTCCCGCTGCCGCTTCGGGTCACCTTCACGCTGCCGCTTTGAACCGAGACCGCGACACCGGTCCCCGCCCTCGCGACGTCGAAGGCCGTCCCGGTCACGCTTACCTCCACCTGCCCCACGTTGACGACGAAGGGCCGCTCCGGTGACGGCACGACATCGAAGAAGGCCTGGCCGGACAGGAGACGAACGGACCGCAGGCCGGGCGCATACTCGATCGCGACCGCGCTGCTGGCATCCAGCGCGATACGGCTTCCATCCTCGAGTACCAGGTCACGCAACTCGCCGATCTGGGTGATATGGTCGGCCGTCAGGTGAAGCTGCACAGCCGGCACGGCAAGCAAGGCAAGGCAGGCGGCAAGGGCCGCGCCGCTCATCATCGCTGCGGGCCTGCGATACCACGGCCGCCCAGCGCGCGCGCGCTCGCGGCGCGCCGTCGTGAGAGGCGGAAGGCGGGCTGAGGCTGTCCAGACCCGTTCGACGGCGGAATAGGCGCGACGGCGCGTCTCGCAGCCGGAAAGCCAGTCTTCGAACTCGGTGCGCAAGGCGGTATCGCCAGGCGCACCTTCCAGCCGCATGAGCCATTCGATTACCTGGCCTTGAAGGGAGTCTCCCTTGGCGGGCACCGGGTTCACAGTCTACAGCTCCTCAAAACCGGGCGACGGGACTGCCCCTCCCGGTAGACGAATGGCCATCTGAAATTTTAACGATTCCGTTCCATCTAGTCGAAGATCAGTCCGTCGGCGCCGGGCATGTTCAGTGTGCACTCGATCAGGGCGTCCTTGACCATCCGATGAACTCGCGGAACGGAAACGCCGAGATGGACTGCGATCTCCTGGAGAGTCCGGCGTTCAACGCGATACATGACGAAGGCGACCTGGGTACGCTCTGGCAGACCGGCCAAACACCTCTCCAGGATGCGCAACTCGTCGCGGAAATGAAGTATCCGCTCGGCTGAGGGCGCGTCGCTCGGAACGCTCTCGATCGTCTCCGCAGTGATCGCCTGCGGCAGATGCGCGGAGCTGCGCCGCAACCAATCCAACGCAAGATTGCGGACGATCGCGAAGAGATACTTCGACGGCTGAGCGAGATCGCCCGATTCGCCCGCCTTCGACGAAAAGCGCAGCCAGGCTTCCTGCACCAGATCCTCTGCACTCGCCCGGTCTCGCAGCAGGTGGTGGGCATAGCGCAGCAACTCGCTTCGATGTGCCATGTAGATCGCGAGCGGCGACTCAGCGTGCGCCAAAAGACTTCACCTCGAATTGCGAACGATTCGCATTACCTTCTACAGAGCATCCGGCCCTTTTGCAAGGTGATGCCCCGGCATGCGCGTCCGTCGCAGGCGGCTGCCTATCCGGAATTTCCGAACCGAAGTGGCTGGTCGGTGCCGTGGCGGAGGGGGTGGGATTCGAACCCACGGTGGGCGTGAACCCACGCCGGTTTTCAAGACCGGTGCCTTAAACCGCTCGGCCACCCATCCAGCTCGCGCCCTCCCTTACTGACCTTCACGGCTTCGTGCAACGGAGCGCGACCGTGAGTCGACCCGGCAGTCGTGTTAGCCTCCCTGCATAAGAAGGACGGGAGGAAACAGGAATGATCAGGACGACTCGCCGCCGGACGCTGGGACTTATCAGCGTGGCGGCTACCGCGGGCGCATGGCCTGCCGTCGCGCAGGGCACGCCCTTCCCGTCGAGGACCATCCGGCTGGTGGCGCCGCATGCGCCCGGCGGCAACTCCGACACGTTTGCGCGCATCCTCGCTCAGAAGCTCGGCGAGCGGATCGGTCAGCAGGTCGTGGTCGAGAACCGCACCGGCGCCGGCGGCACGGTGGGCAGCGCGCTGGTCTCCAAGAGCGCGCCCGACGGCTACACGCTGGTCGTGGCGGACAACGGCACGCACGCCATCGCGCCGACGCTCTACGGCAGCAAACTCTCCTACGACGTCTTCAAGGACTTCACGCCTGTCATGCTGGCGGCCACCTTCCCCACGGTGATCATGATTCACCCTTCGGTGCCGGCGCAGACGCCGAAGGAGTTCGTGGCGCTGGTGAAGAGCCAGCCCGGCAAGCTCACCTACTCCTCGGCGGGAACGGGCAACGGCTCGCACCTGACGATCGAGCTGTTCCGCACGGCCGCGGGCGGGCTCGACATGGTGCACGTGCCCTACAAGGGCGGTGCGCCGGCGGTGCAGGCGCTGCTGTCGGGTGAAGTGCAGATGACGGCGGTCAGCGTCAACACCGCTCTGCCGCACATCCAGTCCGGCAAGGTTCGCGCGCTGGGCGTGGCCTCCTCGAAGCGTTCGCCCGCCCTGCCCGACGTGCCGACCTTCGCGGAAGGCGGCATTGCCTTCGAGGGCGACAGCTGGCTCGCGCTGATGGGGCCGCCCGGCATCCCGGCCGACATCGTGGCCAAGCTGAACCAGGAGATCTCCGCGACGTTGCGCGAGCCAGAGACGCGCGAACGCCTGGCGAAGATCGGCCTCGAAGTCGTGGCCTCGTCGCCGCAAGGCCTGACCGAGGTGCTGCAGCGCGACGTGCCCAAGTGGGGCAAGGCGGTGAAGGACTCCGGCGCCGTCGCCGACTAGATCAGCCGACGACCGTCAGAACGGGCGTATGAAGCGGATCACGGCCCAGATCACGACCACGATCGTCGCGGCGACCAGCCACGTGCGCTGGCGCCGCACGAGGGCAAGCAGGCCGAATATCACCACGAGGGCGATGGCGATGAGGTCGGTGGAGGCAATGTAGCCATTGAAGAACATGTCGTATCCCCCTTCTGGGTTGGGAGGACGCCAACACTCGCGCCGCTCCGGCTTCCTTCATAATGGGGAAGCCGGACCGCGCACAACGTACGGCTTCAGTTCACGCCGTAGCGCTTGAACTCTTCGGCGATGTTCGGCTGGATGCCCGACGCGGTCGACATGTCCGAAATGCCAGCCGGTCCCTGGCCATTGCGCGTCCGGGCGAGTCCACGGCCGTAGAGGGCGCGGGCGCGGTCGGGATCGGTCCTGAGCGACAGATTGTACTGCGCGATCGCCTTGTCGTACTGCTTCATCTTCAGATTGATCAGCCCGATATTGTCGTGCGCGTAGGGATCATTGGGCACAAGTTTCAGAACCTCGTTGCAGTCGGCCAGCGCCGCCTCGAGATTGGCGCCCATCACGGCCCGGGTGAGGCAACGGTTGTTCAGCGCCGGCGACATCTTCGGATCGAGCTTCAGGGCCTCGTCATAGTCCGCGACGGCTTTGGCGTAATCGCTCTTGTTGAAATAGGCGATGCCGCGGTTGAGGAACAGGTTGGCATCGCGCGGGCGCAGCCGGATCGCCTGGTCGAGATCCTCGATCGCGTTCTCGTATTCGCCCAGGTTGCTGTAGAGGTTGGCACGGCTGGCATAGATGCGCGGGTTCTTCTTGTCGGTGTTGACGGCCTGCGTGTAGTCCTCGATGGCGCGGCCGGCATCGCCGCGGAACGCCATGACCTGCGCGCGGTAGTACAGCGCCGTCGGGTTGCCCGGTGACAGGCGCAGCGCATCGTCGATGTCGGCGAGCGCCCGCGGATAGTCCTTCTTGAGGCCATAGGCGAAGCCGCGCTGGATCAGAGCGTTGATGTCGTCGGGGCTGATTTTCAGGGCGGCGTCGAAGTCGACGATCGCCTCGTCGACCTTGTCCTTGAAGATCTTCGCCATGCCGCGGTTGATGTAGGCCAGCGGCTCCTTCGGATCGATCTCGATCGACGCGGTGTAGTCCGCGATCGCATTGTCGTAGTTGTCGATACGGTGATAGGCGGCGCCACGCTCGAAGTATGCGAAGGCCATGCCCGGCGCGAGCTCGATGGCGCGGTTGAGGTCCGCCACCGCCTGTTCGGTCTTGTCCATCTTGAGGTAGGTGGCGCCACGGCCGAGATAGGCGCGCGGCTCCTTGTCGTTGATCTCGAGAGCAGCCTCGAAATCCTTGACGGCCGCCTCGTATTCCTGCTTGTCCACCATCGCCATGCCGCGCTGGTAGTAGGCATTGGCGACCTGGTCGGCGGTCTGCGCGGCCGCCGGATCCTTCTTCCCGTCCTTGTCCTTCTGCGTGAGCTTCAGGATATCGGACGTCTGCAGTCCGAGACGGACGGCCTCCGTGAAATCGCTGATGGCACGGTCCGGATCGTTGCGCTGCCGCCACGTGACGCCGCGGTTGATCAGGGCGTTCACTTCCTTCGGATTGAGCTTCAGGGCCAAATCGAAGTCGGCGACCGCCTCCTCGAACTTGCCCTTCTTCGTGTAGTAGACGATCCCGCGGTTGACGAGCGGGCTCGGATCCTTGGGCGTGAGTTCGTGGGCCGCCGTGTAGTCGGCCAGCGCGTTCTCGGAATCGCCGATGCGATGATAGGCAATGCCGCGCTGCATGTGCGCGAAGGCCTGGCCGGGCGCCAGCTTGATGCTTTCCGTGAAGTCGGCGATCGCCTGCTTCAGGTCGTTCTTGTACATGTACGCCGCGCCGCGGCCGACCCAGGGCGAGCCGTCGCGCGGGTTGAGGCGGATCGACTCGGAGAAGTCGGCGATGGCCTTGTCGTAGTCGTTCTTGTCGTACCAGGCGAGGCCGCGCTGAAAATGGACGAAGGCGGCCTGCAGCGCGATGCGGTTGGCCTCCTGCTGCGGCGACTTGGCGAGCTGGCTGGTGACCGAGTCGGGCACGATCGTCAGCGATACCGGCTGGATCTTCTCCGGCAGGATCTTGATGGCCGTGGTGAAGTCGGCGATGGCCTGGTTAACGTCGCCCTTCTTGCGATAGACGATGCCGCGGTTGGTCCAGGCGCTGATTTCCTTGTTGTTGATCTTGAGCGCCGCGTTGAAGTCCGCGATCGCGCCCTCGTTGTTGTCCTTGCGCGTGTAGAGCACGACGCCGCGGTTGATCAGCGGAAGCGTATCGCGCGGCGCGAGCCGGATCGCATCGCTGTAGTCGATGATCGCGCGGTCGGCCTCGCCGATCGTCTGATGCACCACACCGCGCTGGATATAGAGATGCGGGTTGAGCGGCTGCGCCATGACGGCGTCGTTGTACATGCGCACGGCCGTGCGGAAGTCGGACTTGGAGCGCTTGTCGCTGTCCGGCCCCTTCCACGACATGCCGCGATGGAGATAGGCGAGCGCGAGCGCCCCGCCCGAAGCCAGACCATTGTCGATCACGTCGGTGCAGGCCTCGATCTTGCCCTCCGCGCTGGCGCCGGTCATGCCGTAGCAGACATCGACTTCCGAGGGCTCGCCCGGCTTCCTGGCCTGCCTCGTCGCGGCCTGCTGCGTCGGCTGGGCGGCCTGACCCTGCGGCTTGGCGGGCGCGGCTTGCGCGGGCGCGGGATGCGCCTGGCCTGGCGGTGCAGACTGACTTGCGGGCCGTTGCTGCTGCGCCGCGAGCGGCGTCGCGGCCATGGAACACAGCACTCCCAAGGCAGCGCCGCGGGCGACCCGGCGCACCGCGACCCAACGCTCAAAACCCCACATGACCATTCCTCTTGCCGGTGCGCGATGGCCCCCAAAGCCATTTTGCACCTGATCGGCGAATGTACCCAATGGGGCGACTTTTCAGATATTTGGAAGGCAGTGGCAAGGCCGGCTGCGCCCAAAACCGGACACAATCCAGGGACTTTATCAAGGCATTCGGGGCTCCCCCATCGACGACAGGTCCGGTTTTTGGCACGCTCCCTGCCGTCAAAGGGAGGAAACAAGAAATGACAATCGACAGGCGTCTGATCGGGCGCCGCACCGTCGTGGGCGGAATCGCCGCGGCAACCCTCGCCACTCCGGCCATCGTGAAGGGCCAGGGTACCTATCCGAACAAGACCATCCGCTACATCAATCCGTTCCCGGCCGGTGGGGCCACCGACACGCTGTCGCGCATGTTCTGCGCCAAGATGAGCGAGTTGAGCGGCCAGCAGTGGATCGTCGAGAACAAGGGTGGCTCCGGCGGCAATGTCGGCATGGACGCCCTCGCCCAGTCACCGCCCGACGGCTACACGCTGGGCCTCGGCGGCATCGCCAGCCATGCCATCTCGCCGACGCTCTATGCGAAGCTGCCGTTCAACGCCAGGACCGACTTCACGTTCATTTCGACGATGTGGCAGTTGCCCAACATGCTGGTGGTCAATCTCGATGTGCCGGCCAAGACCGTGCCCGAGTTGATCGAGCTCCTGCGCAAGAACCCCGGCAAGTATTCCTACGGCTCGGCCGGGTCGGGCACGACGCTGCATCTGTCCGGCGAGCTGTTCAAGCTCATGGCCAAGGTAGACATCATCCATGTTCCCTATCGCGGTGGCGGCCCCGCGATGCAGGACCTGCTGGCCGGCCAGATCCACATGATCTTCGACAACATCCCAGGCGCGCTGGCCCAGGCGCGCCCCGGCAAGGTACGGGCGCTGGGCGTCACCTCCGCCAAGAGCAGCCCGGTCGTGCCGGACGTGCCCGCCATCGCCGAGACCCTGCCGGGCTTCGACATCAACTCGTGGACCACGCTCACGGGCCCAGCGAAGCTGCCGCCCGAGATCGTCACCCGACTGTCGGAGTTGTCGAAGAAGGCGCTGGAGAGCGAGGACCTCAAGGCCAAGTTCTTCGACCAGGCCGCGATCGCGATCTGGCGCAGCCCGGCCGACACACTGGCCTACCGCGATTCCGAGGAAGCCCGTCTCGCGCCGATCATCAAGGCATCGGGCGCGCGCGTGGAGTAGCGCGGACCCGGGCTGGCGCGTGTAGACTGGGAGCATGCAAACCCTCACCACCGCCCAAACCGTCGTGTCGATGCTGGAAGTGAACGGCATCGACACCCTCTTCTGCCTTCCCGGCGTCCAGAACGACCCGTTCTTCGACGCCCTCTACGATCGCACCAATGCGATCCGGCCGATCCACGCGCGCCACGAGCAGGCCTGCGCCTACATGGCGCTGGGCTATGCAATGGCCGCCGGCAAGCCCTCGGCCTACGTGGTCGTGCCCGGGCCGGGCTTCCTCAACACCACGGCCGCGCTGTCGACCGCCTATGCCGTCAATGCGCCGGTGCTGGCGCTCACGGGCCAGATCCAGCAGTCGATGATCGGCCGCAACGTCGGCCTCCTGCACGAGCTGCCCGACCAGTTGGCGATCATGCGCGGCCTGACCAAGTGGGCCGACCGCATCTCCTCGCCCAATGCCGCGCCGGGGCTCGTGAACGAAGCCTTCCGCCGCCTGCTCTCGGGACGCCAGCGCCCCGTGGCGCTCGAATGCGCCATGGACACATGGGCGCGCCGCGCGCCAGTCGAGCTGATCGGCACGGCCGCGCTGGCCGATCCCTGCCCGGTCGACGAGGACGCGGTCGAGCGCGCCGCCAAACTGCTGGGCGGCGCCCAGCGTCCAATGATCGTGGTCGGCGGCGGCGCCCAGGGCGCCGGCGAATACGTCCAGCGCATCGCCGAGATGCTCGACGCGCCGGTGATGACCGGCCGCATGGGCCAGGGCGTGATCGACGGCCGCCATCGCCTCTCGATCACTTCGCCGGCCGGCTACCAGTTTTGGGGCGAGGCCGACGTCGTGCTGGCCGTCGGCACGCGCCTGCAACCGCAGCAGCAGAACTGGGGCATCGACGACACGCTGAAGATCATCCGCATCGACGCCGACAGCGAGGAACTCGACCGCCAGCGCAAGCCGGAGATCGGAATCGTGGGCGACGCCACGGCGACGCTGAGGGTCCTGGCCGATCGTCTGGCCAGGCACAACACGAAGCGCAACGGCCGGGCCGAGCAGGTTGCCGAGATCAAGGCGGCGTCCACGAAGAAGGTCCGCGACCTGCTGGCGCCGCAGATCGCCTACCTCGAAGCCATGCGCAAGGCACTGCCCGAGGACGGTATCCTGGTCGATGAGCTGACGCAGATGGGCTACGCGGCCCGCTTCGCCTGGCCGACCTACAGGCCGCGCACCTTCCTGTCGCCCGGCTACCAGGGCACGCTGGGCTGGGGTTACGCCACCTCGCTCGGCGCCAAGATCGCCAAGCCCGACAGCGCCGTCCTGTCGATCAGCGGCGACGGCGGATTCATGTTCACCGCAATGGAAATGGCGACGGCCGCCCAGCACGGGATCGGCGTGGTGGCCGTGGTGTTCAGCGACGGCGCCTTCGGCAACGTGAAGCGCATCCAGCAACAGTCGTTCAACAACCGCACCATCGCCACCGACCTGCGCAATCCGGACTTCGTGAAGATGGCCGACAGCTTCGGCATCGATGCGGTGCGTGTCGGATCGCCCGACGAACTGGGTACGGCGATCTCGCGCGGCATCGCCAAGGGCGCGCCGCTCCTGATCGACTGCCCGGTCGGCCAGTTCCCCGATCCCTGGTCCCTCGTGACGCTGCCCCGGAACCGGCCGCGTCGATAACCATGTCATCCTGAGCGCAGCGAAGGATCTTGCGCTCGCCAGGGAGTCCGCTGGTCGCTCCGCAAGGTCCTTCGCTGCGCTCAGGACGACCGGTATTTGCTCAGGAAGACGGATACTTACTAAGGCTGCCGTTCGCCCGAATGTCCGCGAGCAGCTGCGTGGCATGCGCCTGGTCGGCAATGCGCTTCGATGTGAAGCGCGGGTCCAGTGCCGGCGCCGTCATCAGCAGATGCGCTGCCAGGAAATCCGGCAACGGCGGTGGCTCGTTCTGCTCTTCCGGCATCTCGACCTCGGCCATGGCGAAATAAGTCGAGCCGTCGTCGCGCTTGAAGAAGTCGACGTCCCAGTGATAGCGGCCTTCGCTCCATGAGTAGCGGACCTTGACCAGCGTCTCCCTGCGCTGCGTCCACAGGCGCGCGAAGTCGATGGCGCTGAGGCCGGTCTCGATCTCGACGACCTGCCCCTCGATGGTGCGCTTGTAGGTGAAGATATGCTTGGTCTCACCGTCGCCTTCCAGGGAGCGGATGCGCAGGCCCGGCGCATCGAGATAGGCCTGCCGCAGCAGATGGCGCGCGACGCCCGGCCGCCGGCCCAGCTCCGCCTCCAGCTCCGTCGCCTGTTCGTTCAGGACAAATTTGCGTTCGTTCTCGATCGGCATGCTAGAATCGCCACCATGGCTACACAGACAATCGACGACCTGCCGACTCCCGCCCTCATTCTCGACCGGGCGATCCTGCGCCGCAACCTCAAGCGCATGAGCGAGCGCCTCCAAAAGGCCGGCGTGATGCTGCGCCCCCATCTCAAGACGGCGAAGTCCGTCGAGATCGGCCGCATGGCCGTCGAGGGCCATGACGGGCGCATCACCGTCTCGACCCTGGCAGAGGCGCGGTACTTCGCCGATGGCGGCTTCAAGGACATTCTCTACGGCGTCGGCATCATCCCCGCGAAGCTCGCGGCCGTGACCGAGCTGCGCCGGCGAGGCGTGAACCTGCGAGTCGTCACCGACAATCTCGCAGTCGCGAAGGCCATCGCCGCCGCGGCGAAAGACGGCGACACGTTTTCGGTGTTCATCGAAATCGACAGCGGCGGCGGCCGCGCCGGCCTTCCCTATCCCGCCCTGCCCAGCCTGCTCGACATCGCGCGCGTGCTGCACGAGGCGCCGGGCGTCGAACTCGCCGGCGTCATGACCCATGCCGGCCACTCCTATCACCAGAGCACGCCCGACGGGATCGCGGGCGTCGCCGAGCAGGAACGCCTCGCCATTGTGACCGCGGCGGAAAAGCTGCGCGCAGCCGGCATTCCCTGCCCCATCGTCTCGGGCGGCTCGACGCCGACGGCGATGCATTCCCGTGACTTCACCGGCATCACCGAGATGCGGCCGGGCGTCTATGTCTTCAACGATCTCGATCAGGAGTATATCGGCTCGTGCGGCGCGGGAGATATCGCGCTCTCGGTGCTGGCTTCGGTGATCGGCCACTATCCGCACCGCAACCAGATGCTGGTCGACGCCGGCGCGTTGGCCCTTTCGAAAGACATCAGCGCACAGGAATTCCAGCCCAAGGTCGGCTACGGCACCATTGCCAACCCGCCTG
>LSKJ01000804.1 GCA_001557035.1 Rhodospirillaceae bacterium CCH5-H10
GGGCAGGACCGCTCGCGGCCCGCCATCATGACGGGCTCGCATCTCGACTCGGTGCCGGAGGGCGGCAACTACGACGGTGCCGCGGGCGTGGTCGCCGGCATGGCGATGCTGGCGCGCTGGCATCGCGCCGGTCGCCGGCCGAAGCGCGACATCACGGTGATGGGCGTGCGCGCGGAAGAGCTTTCCTGGTTTCCCGCGCCCTACATCGGCAGCCGCGCCGCCTTCGGCCTGCTGGAGCCGGAGGCGCTCGATGCCTGCCGGCGTCCCGATACCGGCCGGACGCTGGCCGAGCACATGAGCGAGTTGGGCTTCGCGCCCGAGCGCATCCGCGTCCGCGAGCGGCAACTCGACCCCGCGCGCATCGCCTGCTTCCTCGAACTCCATATCGAGCAGGGGCCGGTTCTCGTGGATCGCGGCCTGCCGGTGGGAATCGTCACCGGCATTCGCGGCAACCTGCGATACCGCAATCCGCACATCGTCGGCCGGTACGGCCATGCCGGCGCCGAGCCGAGGCTTTCGCGCAACGATGCAGTGATGGCCGGAGTCGAATTCGTGTCACGCCTGGAGGCACTCTGGCTGGAACACGAGGCGGCCGGAAAGGATCTGGTTTGCACGGTCGGGCAGTTCCACACCGATACCGCCGTTCACACCATGACCAAGATCCCGGGCGAGGTCTGGTTCTCGATGGACATCCGCAGCGAGGACAACGAGGTGCTGCTCGCTGTCGACCGGCGTCTGCGCGAGATCGCCGGGGAGATCGGCGCGCGACGGGGCGTGACGATCGATCTCGGCGCCTTCACCAACGCGAAGCCGGGCCCGATCGACCGGACCCATCGCGCGCGCCTCGAGCGGCTGGCGACCGAACTCGGCATCGATGCGCTGCCGATGGCGAGCGGGGCGGGACACGACGCGGCGGTGTTCGGCATCATGGGCGTGCCTACCGCGATGATCTTCATCCGCAACGATAACGGCAGCCACAATCCCGACGAGGCAATGGACCTCGCCGACTTCGGGCAGGGCCTTCGTCTGCTGGTCGCCGCGGTGGAGGAGATCGATGCCGCGTAAGCCGATGAAGGGCGACGTCGCCGCCGACGAGGCGGTGTATGGCGCGATCCGGCGGGCGATGCACATGGGCCGCCTGGCGCCGGGTACGAAGCTGCAGGAGCCGGCGCTGGCGAGGGTGCTGGGCGTCAGCCGCGAGCGGGTGCGCAAGGCGCTGCACCGGTTGGTGCACGAGGGCTGGCTCACCGCGATTCCCAACCGCGGCACCTTCGTGCCTTCGCTCACGGTGGAGGAGATGCGGGAGATCTACGACGTGCGCTCGATGCTGGAGGCGGCGATCGTGCGCCGTCTCAGCGAGGGTCACACTGCGGCGGCTGCAAAGCGCCTCAAGGCACATGTCACCGAGGAGAAGGCGGCGACGCGCCGCGACGATCGCGGCCGGCTGTTCGAACTTTCGGGCGAGTTCCACGTCCTGCTCGCCGAACTCTGCGGCAACGACGAGCTGACGCGGCTGCTGCGCGGCCTGCTCACGCGCTCGACCATGCACTTCTCGATCGCCGCGCCGCGGCAACTCACCAACTGCGCCGGCCCTCACGACCATGGCGACATCGCCGAGGCGATCCTGGGCGGCAAGGCGGACAGGGCCGCGAAGCTGATGCTCGGCCATCTCGCAGGGCTCGTGACGCTGCAGGCCTCTCGCGCACCCGAACGGAAGTCCACCGACCTCGAAGAGGCCTTCCGTGGAATCAAGGCACGCCAGACGAAAACGGGCGCCCCGTAGGGCGCCCGTTCGATCTGAGAGGCTTTCGGCGGGCCTTAGAGCTTGCCCATCGCGACGGCGGTGTCGGCCATGCGGTTGGAGAAGCCCCACTCGTTGTCGTACCAGCTCATCACGCGGACCAGCGTGCCTTCCATGACCTTGGTCTGGTCCATGTGGAAGGTCGACGAGTGGCTGTCGTGGTTGAAGTCGATCGAGACGTTCGGCTGATCGGTCCAGCCCAGGATGCCCTTGAGCTGGTTGGCGGCGGCCAGCTTCACGGCCTTGTTGATCTCTTCCTTGTCAGTCTTGCGCTTGGCGACGAACTTGAAGTCGATGCACGAGACGTTCGGCGTCGGCACGCGGATCGAGACGCCGTCGAGCTTGCCGTTCAGTTCCGGCAGCACGAGGCCGACGGCCTTGGCGGCGCCGGTCGAGGTCGGGATCATCGACAGCGCCGCGGCGCGGCCGCGGTACATGTCCTTGTGCATCGTGTCGAGCGTCGGCTGGTCGCCGGTGTAGGCGTGGATGGTCGTCATGAAGCCGTGGTCGATGCCGACCGCGTCGTTCAGGACCTTGGCGACCGGGGCCAGGCAATTCGTCGTGCACGAGGCGTTCGAGACGACGATGTGGTCCTTGGTGAGCTTGTCGTGGTTCACGCCGTAGACGACCGTGAGGTCGGCGTTGTCGGCCGGGGCGGAGACCAGCACGCGCCGGGCGCCGGCGGTCAGATGGGCCGAGGCCTTGTCCTTCGAGGTGAAGATTCCGGTGCATTCGAGGGCGATGTCGACGCCCATCGCCTTGTGCGGCAGCTTGGCGGGATCGCGCTCGGCCGTGACCTTGATCTTGCCGCGGCCCACGTCGATCATGTCGCCGTCGACCTTCACTTCGCCGTTGAAGCGGCCGTGCACCGAGTCGAAGCGGAAGAGGTGGGCGTTGGTCTCGACCGGGCCGAGATCGTTGATCGCCACGACCTCGATGTCCTTGCGGCCGGACTCGATGATGGCGCGCAGCACATTGCGGCCGATACGGCCGAAGCCGTTGATTGCAACACGAACAGCCATGTTCTTTCCCTCCGTTATTGCGCCAGCCGGCGCGCCGCTTCCGCGATCGCTTCGGCCGTGATGCCGAAATGCTTGTAGAGATCCGAGGCCTTGGCGGAAGCGCCAAAGCCCTTCATGCCGACGAAGGCGCCCTTGGCGCCGAGCCAGCGCTCCCAGCCGAAGCCGGTCGCCGCTTCGCAGGCGACGCGGATCGTGCCGTCGCCGCCCATGACCTTGCTGCGGTAGCTGTCGTCCTGCGCCGCGAACAGTTCCCACGACGGCATCGAGACCACGGCGGCCGCCTTGCCTTCCTGGGCGAGAAGATCGCGCGCCGCGAGGGCGAGCTGCACTTCCGAGCCCGAGGCGATCAGGCGGATCGGCGCCGATTCGTCGCCGGCCAGGATGTAGGCGCCCCTGGCGCACAGGTTCTCGTCGCCGGCGCCGCGCACGGTCGGCAGGTTCTGGCGGGTGAGCGCGAGGACGCTGGGCGTATGCTTCGCTTCGAGCGCGATCTGCCAGCATTCCGCCGTCTCGATGGCGTCGGCGGGACGCAGCACCTGCAGGTTGGGAATGGCGCGCAGGGCCGGGAGATGCTCGACCGGCTGGTGGGTCGGGCCGTCCTCGCCGAGGCCGATTGAATCGTGCGTCATCACGTAGACGACGCGCACGCCCATCAGCGCGGAGAGGCGGATCGACGGGCGGCAATAGTCGGTGAACACCATGAAGG
>LSKJ01000805.1 GCA_001557035.1 Rhodospirillaceae bacterium CCH5-H10
CGCCCCAGCGTTTTCGCCGACTTCGGCGAAAACGCGCGAAGGCGCTGCCGCCCGCCGGCGCATGTGAATGCGCCTTAAGCCGCCATCGCGAGGTTGCTGTAGCGCGTCAGGTGATGCTGCTGGTTGCCGAACATCAGGTCGATCATCGTCAACCGCTTGAAGTAATGGCTGACCGACAGCTCGTCCGTGACGCCCATGCCGCCGTGCATCTGCACCGCGCTCTGGCCGCAGAACTTGCCCGACTTGCCGATCTGGACCTTGGCGCCCGAGGCCGCCTTGGCGCGCACCGTCGGATCCTTGTCGTCGATCTTGAGCGAGGCCATCAGCGTCATCGAGCGCGCTTCCTGCGCGTTGGTGAAGCAGTCGACCATCCGGTGCTGCAGCACCTGGAACTTGCCGATCGCCACGCCGAACTGCTTGCGGGTCTTGATGTACTCGAGGGTCGCGGCGTTGATCGCGTCCATGCAGCCGGTGGCCTCGGCGCAGAGCGCGACGATGGCGCGGTCGACCGCTTCCTCGACGGTCGGGAAGGCCTCGTCGACCTTGCCCAGGACGGCGTCGGCGCCGACCGAGACCTTGTCGAAGGTGAGTTCGGAGGCGCGCAGCGCGTCCTGCGTCGGGTAGTCGCGGCGAGTGATGCCCTTGGCCTTGGCGTCGACGATGAACAGCGTCAGGCCCTTGGGCTCGCGCGCCGAACCGGCGGTGCGGGCCAGCACGATGATGTTGTCGGCGGAGGCGGCGTTGTAGACGACGCCCTTGTGGCCCGACAGCGACCAGCCGTTGCCTTCCTTGGTCGCCTTGAGCGACACGTCGGCGAGATTGTAGCGGCTCTGGCGCTCCAGCCAGGCGAAGGCGAACTGCTTCTTGCCCTCGATCATCGGCGCCAGCAGCGCCGCCTTCTGGTCGGCCGACCCGGCGCGGGCGATCATGCCGCCGCCCAGGACGACCGTCGGCAGGAACGGCTCGAGGACCAGGCCCTTACCGAACTGCTCCATGACGATCATGGTCTCGATCGGGCCGCCGCCGTAGCCGCCGTCTTCCTCGGAGAAGGCCATGCCGAGCCAGCCCAGTTCGGCGAACTGCGCCCAGTTTTCCGGCAGCCAGCCGCGCTCGGTCGCCGCGATCTTGCGGCGGTTGTCGAACGTGTACTT
>LSKJ01000806.1 GCA_001557035.1 Rhodospirillaceae bacterium CCH5-H10
CGGCGGCGCTCCCGCCGGCGCGACCGCGCCGATGGCGCCCCGGGCCAATGGCGGCGGTGGCGGAGCCGCCGCGCGCCTTGCGACCCAGCCCGTGAGCGCCGTTGCCACCCAACCGGCGATGCCGGCGCCGCGCAACTTCACCGAGGTCGTGGCGCTGTTCGAGACGAAGCGCGAGGCGCGGCTGGTGCACAGCCTGATGCACCATGTCCACGAGGTGCGCTGCGAGCCCGGACTGATCGAATTCCGTCCCGAACCGCGGGCACCGGCCGATCTCGCCCCGCGCCTCAGCGAGCTGCTCAGCCAGTGGACCGGCCGCCGATGGATCGCCTCGGTCTCCAGTGCCGAGGGCAAGCCGACGCTCACCGAGCAGAAGGCCAGCAAAGCCGACGGACTTCGCAGTTCCGCCGAGAACAATGAACTGGTCATGGCCATATTGAAGACGTTCCCCGGCGCCAAACTCGATGCCGTGCGACGCAAGGGCGAGGAGACTTCCCTGGTCTCCGGCCTGGGCGATTTCACGGCTGACGAGCCGCCTCCTGCCGAAGAATACCCGGCCGACGACGATATCCCGGAAAGCGAGTACTGATGTTCGACAAGCTCAAGGACCTTGGCGGCCTGATGCAGCAGGCCCAGCAGATGCAGCAGAAGATGCAGGACCTTCAGGTGGCGCTCGAGCGCCTGGAGATCGTGGGCTCCTCCGGCGCGGGCCTCGTCAAGGTGACGGTCAACGGCAAGAACGAGACCCGAAAAATCGAGATCGACGCCTCGTTGTTCAAGCCCGAGGACAAGGGCGTGGTCGAGGATCTGATCGTTGCGGCCGCCAACGATGCCCGCGCCAAGGTCGAGGAAACAGTCCAGGCGCAGATGCGGGACATCACCGGCGGCCTGCCGCTGCCGCCAGGCTTCAAGCTCTAGGACACCGCCG
>LSKJ01000807.1 GCA_001557035.1 Rhodospirillaceae bacterium CCH5-H10
CCGCCGAGCGGCGCATGAAGGGCTCGATACGCAGCCCCCCGGTGAGTCGGCTGAGGAAGGTACGTTCCTGGGCACGCGCCGGCGCGGCTTCGTCCAGAACCGGTGAATGCATCCTCAAGCCCTCGGGCGGCGCCGGGATGTCGTCGGCCGGCCGCTCGATCGGCGCATAGGGCGCGTCGACCAACAGCGAATCGCGGGCCGGCATCGAGGTGCCTTCCTCGGGGATCTGCTCGTAGCGGTTCTCGAAGCGCGCCGGATCGTACTGGCTGGCGTCGATCTCGCCCGGAATTTCGGCGTAGCCGATATGCGGCGCCGGCGGCTCGTTCTCTTCCTCGAGGTTCTGCGGCTTGCCGCGCCACAGGCCGATGGCAGCCCGGACGCCCAGCACGGTCCACAGGAAGGGCGCCCGCAGGATGCGGAAGATCAACGGCAGGTCGGTGCGGTTCATGCCGAGCGCCGGCGCCATCGCGATGAAGGCGAGGGCGGCGCATACCGGCTCGATCAGGGTGAGCGCCCCGCCGCTCGAATGGGTGAGCACCAGCTCGCGGAAGCGGCCGACCAGGGCGAGACCGACCAGGCCGCCCGGCCCGGCATGGGTCGCCGCGCCGCCGACGTCGCCCAGACCGACGCAGGCCACGCTCATCATCAGCAGCGCCAGAAGCAGCAGCGACAGGCGCAGACCGAAGAAGCCGAGATGGTGGGTGCGCACCATGCGGACGCCCCAGGTGATGAAGGCGACCGGCGCGAGGATGATGGCCAGGCCGAAGGTCTGCAGCAGCAGGTCCGAGATGTAGGCGCCCGGCAGGCCGAGCAGGTTGTTCGGCGCGCGCGCCGTGGCGTGATTGAGCGAGGGATCGCCGGGGCTGTAGGTGAACAGCGCCATCATCAGCATCAGGCCGAAGCCTGCCGTCGCGACACCCACGATCTCCATCATGCGGCGGCGCAGGAAATCGCGCCCGCCCTCCGGCAGGATGGAAGTCCGGGGCTGCAACGCTGACGAAAGGCTCAGCATGGCCATGCGCGCAAACGCTCCCTAAAGGACAGCCGCGAGGCGCTGGAGCCCCTCGCGTGTGGTCTTCTCGTCATGCACCAGCGCCACGCGGATGTAGCGATGGGAAGTATTGATGCCGTTGGTCTCGCGGCAGGCATAGGCGCCCGGCAGGACCTTGACGTGGGCCTCGCCCCACAGCTTTCGCGTCGCTTCCTCGCCGTTGCCGACGTCGAGCCAGAGGAAGAAGCCGCCGCCGGGCGTGTAGTAGGAAAAGCGGTTGTGGAGGATCTGTTCGGCGACGCGGAAGTTCTTCGCGTACCATTCGCGCGTCTGGACCGGATGCGTCTCCTCGCGCCACAGCGCGGCCGACGCCTTCTGGACGGCGAACGGAATCTGCGGGCCGCCGTAGCTGCGCCAGCGCAACACCATCGCCACGAGCTTGGGATCGCCGGCCATGAAGCCCGAGCGCAGGCCGGCGGCGTTGGAACGCTTCGACAGCGAATGGAAGACCACCAGATTGCGGAACGGGTCCTTGCCCGCGGTCTCGTCGATCTCGAGCGCCGCTTCGAGGGCGCCCGGCGGCGGTGCGCCGGTGTAGATC
>LSKJ01000081.1 GCA_001557035.1 Rhodospirillaceae bacterium CCH5-H10
ATCGCGAGGTAGAGGAACTCCGCGCCGTCGGCATAGTCGGGCCGGGCCAGGAACTTCTGCTCCAGCATCTGCTCGGCGAGCTGGGCATGCAGTTCGACGCCCGGCACGGCGTCCTGCACCGGTGTATTGCGCAGGTCTTTCAGGCCGATGGCGCTGGTACCGACGAAGAAGACGTTGCCCTCGATCTTTTCCGGCGGCACCTCGTCGTTCAACACGGCGCGGGCGGAAATGAACCGCTGCTCCTTGTGGCCGGTGTCGTAGACGATGAGGCGGCCGCGCGCGTCGGTCGGGACTTCGAGATTGCCGGTCCTGATCGCCACGATGCCGGTCTTCTCGCCGAACGACATCTCCCCGCTCGCGCCCGAGGATTTGATCAGATAGGTCGATGCTTCCTGCGCGACGCGCAACGCCTCGATCGACAGCGCGGGAAACAGGCCATCGTAGCCCGCGACCCGGAACATCATCGGCACGCGGCGGATCACGATGCTGTCGACGTCGGTGTTGACGCTGCCGTTGCCCTTGGCCGCTGCCTCCAGGATGTCGATGGACTTCACCGTGCCGCCCTGCTGCGGCAGGAACTGGCTGGGCTGGTCGCCGGCGAAGGCGACGCCGTGGAAGGTGCGCGGCGGCTTGCCGGTGCCCTTCACGTCGAAGCCGAAGCCCGTGACGACGCGCGACTGGGCCATGGCGTCGGCCAGCACCTTGTCGTTGTCCTGAACGGCGGCGGCCAGCTTCTGCACCGTCTCGGGATCGGTGAACGCCACGAGGTCGCGCACCATGCGGCTGATCGAGGACCGGTCCGGCTCGGCGAACACCGCGTCGAAGGCCACGACGACGGCGCCCTTCTCCGTGAGCTTGTCGACCAGCCGCGCCACGATCGTGCGCGGCCACGGCCACTGGCCGAATTCCTGCAGCGCCGCCTCGTCGATGTCGACGATGCGCACCGGCGTCTCGGGATTGTAAATTCGCGGCTGGATTCTCTGATAGCTGTCGAAGGCGAAGTCGCGCAGACGGGTGACCGCGGCCGGATCGGCAATGCGCAGCGCCAGCGCGCCCAGCAACACCAGAAAGGCGACGAAGACCGGCGCACGCGGCGCATTGATGCAGCGCAGCAACCAGCTCATGCGCCCGTGACCCTCTGCTCCCCCACGAACTTCACTTTACAGAGGATGACGGCCAAGCCAAATAGCGCAGCTTGTTGGACGCCCCTCGCCAGACCGCCCTTCACGGCATCTACTTCAAGCTGAGCGCCCTCGTGCTGTTCTGCACGATGGACGCGATGGTGAAGGGGCTGGGCGGCACCTATGGCTCCTTTCAGCTCATGGTCTTCCGCAGCGGCGTCGCTCTGGTGCCGGTCGCGGTCCTGATCTGGCACGCCGGCGGCATCCGCGTGGTGCGCAGCAACCGGCCCTGGCTGCAGTCGCTCCGAGTGACCATCGGCTTCGGCAGCATGTTCGGCTTCTTCTATGCCTTCCCGCGCATGCCGCTGGTCGACGCCTACGCCATCTCCTTCTCGGCGCCGCTCTTCATGGTGGCGCTGTCGGTACTGATCCTCAAGGAACCGGTCGGCTGGCGGCGCTGGACCGCGGTCGGCGTCGGCTTTGCCGGCGTGCTGATCATGCTCGATCCCTGGGGCATCGAGTTCCACGCCGTGTCGCTGATCATCCTGGCGGCAACGTTCTGCTACTCGCTCTCGACGGTGATGGTCCGCCTGCTCAGCCGGCACGATCCCGACGTGGTGACGCTGTTCTGGTTCGCCATCGTGGGCACCGTCATCTCGCTGGCCTGCGCCGTTCCGGAATGGATCTGGCCGCCGGCGATGGACTGGGTCTGGCTGCTGACCCTCGGTCTGCTGGGTGGTTTCGCCCAGATCCTGATCACCCGCGCCTGGCGGCTGGCCCCGGCCGCCATCCTGGCGCCTTTCGACTACGCGTCGATCGTCCTGGCGATGGCCTTCGGATACCTCTGGTTCAAGGAGGAACCCTCCTGGACGGTCTGGTACGGCCTGCCGCTGGTCATGGGATCGGGCCTCTACATCCTCCACCGCGAGCAGGTCAGGGCGCGGGAGCGAAAGAAATCCCTAATTCCCTAGGGTTTTTGTCGGGATTGACGAATCGCCCCGCCAACCACATCTTGTGGTCATGACCACCGACGCCACGACCTTCTCTGTCACCCCCAGCGCGGCCAAGCGGATCGCCTTCCTGGCTTCCCGGGAGCCCAAGCCCGTCATGATGCGGGTGGCGGTCCTGGGCGGCGGCTGCTCGGGCTTCCAGTACAATTTCTCCTTCGAGGAAGCGCGCAACGAGGACGACCTCGTCATCGAGCGCGACGGCGCCGCCGTGCTGGTCGACGCCACCTCGCTGGAGTTCCTGAAGGGCAGCCAGCTCGACTATGTCGAGGAAATGGTCGGCGCCGCGTTCCAGGTGAAGAACCCGAACGCCACCTCCTCCTGCGGCTGCGGCAACTCGTTCAGCGTGTGAGCCGAGCGCAGCTCGGCTGCTGAGCGGCAAGCCGCCCAGCGTAGCAATGTCTGAGCGCGCCGCCTATGCCTTGGCGTAGGCGATGCTCATGGTCTCGGCAACACAAGCCGGACGGTCCTTGCCTTCGATCTCGACGGTCCACTGGTATGTCATGCGAATGCCGCCGTTCGGCATGTCGTCGGCGGCGAGCAGCTTCTGTCGGCCGCGGATGCGCGCACCGACCTGCACGGGGCTGGTGTAGCGCACCTTGTTCGAACCGTAGTTGATGCCGTTCCGCATGTTCTCGATCTTCAGCACGTCGCGGGCGAAGGTGGAGATCACGGAGAAGGTAAGATTGCCGTGCGCGATGGTCTTCCCATCCGGCATGTCCGTCTTGCAGCGCTCGACATCGACATGGATCCATTGATGGTCGCCACTGGCTTCGGCGAATGTGTTGATGCGCTCCTGCGTCATGACAAGCCAGTCGCTGACTCCCAGCTCCTGACCGACCAGCGCCTTCATCGCCTGTGGGCTCTCGACGATCCGCTTTGCCATGATTTCCTCCTTCAAACTCAAGCCAGCACGTATTCTGTACTGTCGCAGGAGGAGTTCTCCTTTCGCAATCGATAAGTCCTTGCACACTTGCCACGTCGTCTAGGACACTCGCGGCATGAATGACGTGATCACACGCAACGAACTCTCCGAGCGCATTTCCGCCGCGGCCCTCGAGATCGAGGACAAGGTCATCGCCTGGCGGCGGGACATTCACGAGAATCCGGAGCTCTCCTACCAGGAGACGCGCACCGCCGCGCTCGCCGCCGAGCACCTGGAGAAGCTCGGCTACGAGGTGAAGACAGGCGTCGGGATCACCGGCGTCGTGGGCGTGCTGAAGGGCGGCAAGCCGGGTGGCGTCGTGGCGCTGCGGGCCGACATGGATGCGCTGCCCGTCGAGGAGCGGGTCGACCTGCCCTTCGCCTCCAAGGCCAAGGCGCAGTATCTCGGACAGACCGTGCCGGTGATGCATGCCTGCGGCCACGATTGCCACGTCGCCATCCTGATGGGCGTCGCCGAGATCCTGGCCGGCATGAAGGACGAGATCCCGGGCACGGTGAAGCTGATCTTCCAGCCCAACGAGGAAGGCTCCAACGACGGCCGCCCGAGCGGCGCCGAAGCGATGATCGCCGACGGCTGCATGCAGAACCCGGCGCCGTCCGCGGTATTCGGCCTGCATGTCACGTCGGGCATCCGCTCGGGCGTGATCGCACTCCGTCCCGGCGGTCTGATGGCGAGTGCGGACCGCCTCAAGATCGATGTCGAGGGCCGCCAGACGCACGGCTCGCAGCCGTGGCGCGGCATCGATCCGGTCGTCACCTCGGCGCAGATCATCCTGGCGCTGCAGACCATCGTCAGCCGGCAGCTCGACCCCACCCTCTCGCCGGCGGTCATCTCCGTCTCGACCATCCATGGCGGCGTGCGCAACAACATCCTGCCCGATTCGGTCGCCATGGAAGGCACCATCCGCACCCACGACGAGGGCGTGCGCGCCGAGATCCGTAAGCGCATCGACAAGACCGCCGGCGCCATCGCCGAGGCCGCCGGCGCCAAGGCCACCGTCACGGTCTTCGACGGCGTGCCGGTGACCTACAACGATCCGCCGCTCACCGACTGGGGCACCAACAGCCTGAAGAACGGTCTCGACACCCAGCGCGTCACAGAGGTGCGCCCGGTGATGGGCGCCGAGGATTTTTCCTATCTCGCCCAGGTGGTGCCGGGCATGTTCTTCTTCCTGGGCATCGTACCGCCGGATGTCGACCCCATGCAGGCGCCAGCCAACCATTCGCCGCTCTTCCGCGTCCACGAGCCCGCGCTCAAGTATGGCGTGCGCGCGCTCAGCTACCTCGCGATCGATTATCTCAAGCGGAAATAGCGGAGAAGACAGAGTGAGTTTTCGTGCCTCGGGCCATAGCTGGCGCCTGTATTGCGGATCGAACGTCCTCGAGAAGCACCTCATGGAGGTCATTGCTCGGGCCGGCGCCAAGCGCGCATTCGTTATCTGCTCACCATCCATTAACAAGCGAACCGACACCGTTCGCCGCATCGAAAAGGCGTTGGGGCCGGTTCTTGCCGGAGTCTTCGACCAAATCGAGAAGGATTGCCCCTATCCCAACGTCTGCGCGGCCAGGGATGCGGCGCGCGATGCCAATGCCGATCTGCTTGTCGCCGTGGGTGGCGGAAGCGTGCTGGTCGCCACGCGGGCGGTCGCCATCTTCCTCGGAGAAGATCGCAATCCTTTCGAGATCATGACGCAGTACCCGGCCGGCAAGCCGGCCTATAGCCCGCGCCTCGCTGCGCCGAAGATCCCCATCGTCAACATTCCGACCACTCCCACCAGCGCCATGAACCGCGCCGGAACGGGACTGAAGAATGCCGATCTGGATCATCGCATGGAGTTCTTCGATCCCAAGACCCGGCCGCAGGCAATCCTGCTGGATTACGAGGTCCTGATGACGACACCCTCTTCCTCCCACCGGTCGACCGCCACCACGGTCTTCTCCAGTGCCGTCGGGGCGATCGCCGCTGCCGAATCCAATCCCCTGGTCGAAGGCGATCGCCTTCAGGCTTTCCGCCTCGCCTTTCGCGCCTATTCGGCCCTTGCCCAAAATCGCGACGATGCAGCCTCGCGTGCCGATCTCTGCATCGCCGCATTCTTGCAGAACCGTGCCGAGGACGATGGGGCCCGCATGGGGGCCAGTTCTTCCTTTGGCGGAGATTACGCCGTCTCTACCGCCTTGCACGTCGAGTTCCCGCATGTCGGTCAGGGCGAGTCGATCTCGACCGTCCACGCCAGCAAGATCCGACTGTCGCAGGATGACGATGCGGCCGCGGCGCAAGTCGTTGCCGAAGCGCTCGGCCTCGATCCTGGCTCCAAGCCGACCAGACTGGCCATCGCCGACGAGTTGGAACGACTGTACCGCGGCGTGGGAATGCCGATCCGTCTCCGCGAACTGGACATTCCGCGATCGGCGCTGCCCCTCATCGCAGGACAGACTGTGAAGAACTTCAATGCCAACGCAGGCGTGCGGTCCGACAGCGAGCGCATTGCCGCGGCCCAGCAGCTGCTGGAAGCCGCTTACTGATCGACCGCAGGTCAGCCGCCGATGGCGGCCCTGATGCGGTCGACCGCGGCGTCGGGCGCGGTGAGCACCGGTGTCTTGACCACTTCGGTGACGGCCGCCAGCGCCCGCGACGTCGAAAAGTGGGCGAGCATGATGGCATCGCAGTGCGCGAGTTCGGGCGCCCGCGCGGCGATCAGCGCGTTGTGCCGGTCGGCGTCGCCCTTGCGCAACGCGTCCATGGCTCCCTCGACGACGATCGTCTCGAGCGTCGCCTTGGCACCCGCCTCCCCTACGAACTGCTCGAACTCCTCCGTCATGGTCAGGACCGACGGCGCGAAAGTCGCGAGCATGCCGATCCGCTGACCGCGGCCGATCGCTTCCCGGAACATCGCTTCGTTGGGCTTCAGCACCGGCACCGGCAGCTCCTTTGCCATGCGCTCGATCGCCGGCCCGAACGCCGAGCAGGTGACGAGGATCGCTTCGGCCCCGATGCGATGCGCGTAGCTGCCAAGCTCGACGAAGCGCTCGAACATACGCGGTGTCAGATCATGATCCTTGGCGCGATCGATCGACAGCGAAGCGTCGAGCAGGTCGACGGTCTCGGCCTCGGGCCAGCGCGTGGCGAACGCCCGCTGGATGGGTTCGACGGCGACGGGTGTGCCATGCAGGAGGACGACGCGGGACTTCTTCGACATGCGATCGGTCTTTCGAAAGGAGAGTGATTTCAGGAGTGCTTCAGGCGGGAGACGAGGCCGCCATCGCCATAGGCCTTCGTCGCGGCGGGCGAGGCGAGCATCGCCATCCACGCGGCGGCGCCTTCGGCGTTCTTGGCATCGGCAAAGATGGCGGCATCGAAGGTCGAGACGGTCTGGACTTCCGCCGGAAACGGACCGGCGACGGCGACGCCGGGAACCGACATCAGTTCGCTCACCTGCTGGATCGCGATGTCGGCCTCGCCGCTCGCGACCTTCTCGCCGGTGAAGCCCATCGGGATCGCGACGGCGCGCGCGTTGACCTCCGCGGCGATACCCAGCCGCTCGATCAGCCCGGTGAAGTAGATGCCGCTGGCGCCCGCCCGCGAATAGGCCACCGCCCGCGCAGCCACCAGCGCCTTCTTGAAAGCCTCGACCGTCGAGACATCGGGTTTCGGCGCGCCCTCGCGGACGCCGACACCCAGGATCGAGTCGGCGAGACAGACACGGGTCTCGGGACGCACGATGCCGTCGGCACAGAGCTTGTCCATGGAGCCGTCGATGGCGATGATGACGTCGGCACGCTGCCCTTCGGCGATCGACTTCATGAGGGCCGTGGTCGGGCGCCAGTCGATCTCCAGTCGATAGGGCGATGCGGCCTCGAAGGCCGGCTTCAGCCAGCGACTGACGGCGACCTCGAGGGCGAGACCGCTCATGACGGCGACGGACGACGGCGATGCCACTGGATCTCTCCCCGCGAACGATGAACGCCGCAATATAGCGTGATGTGGCCACGCACGGCGGTAAAAGTTGATTCCAACACAGGAATGGTGAGACTTCACCAACCAACTGCAAACAATAGAGAATTTGCGTCGATGAAGATCGCGACCTGGAACGTGAACTCCGTGCGCAAGCGCACCGGCAATCTGGTCTCGTGGCTCGGCGAGGCGCAGCCGGACATCGTGGTGCTGCAGGAGATCAAGGCGCAGGAGGCGACGTTCCCCACACTCGAGGTGGAGGCGGCCGGCTACAAATGCGCCATCGTCGGCCAGAAAGGCTTCAACGGCGTCGCGTTCCTCTCTCGCCATGCGTTCGACGTGACGGCACGCGCCCTGCCCGGCCACGTCGAGGACGAGCCTGCTCGCTATGTCGAAGGCCGTGTCCACACACCGCGCGGGCCGCTGACGGTGGGCGGGCTCTATTTGCCCAACGGCAATCCCATCGCCACCGAGAAGTTCACCTACAAGCTCGCCTGGATGGAGCGGCTGCTCGGTCATGCCCGCACGCTGCTGGCGCGCGAGGAGATGTTCGTGCTCTGCGGCGACTACAATGTCTGTCCGACCGAGATGGACGTCTACGATCCCAAGGCCTTCGCCAACGACGCGCTTTGCCAGCCGGAGTCGCGGGCGGCCTTCCGCAAGCTGCTCAATCTCGGCCTGACCGACGCGGTGCGTGCCTTCCATCCCGACGGCGAGCAGTACACTTTCTGGGACTACCAGGCCGGCGCCTGGCCCAAGGGCCATGGCCTGCGGATCGATCACCTGCTGCTGTCACCGCAGGCCGCCGACCGCCTCACCGCCGTCGGCATCGACAAGGCCGAACGCGGCAAGACGGAGCCGTCGGACCACGTCCCGGTCTGGTGCGAACTGGACGTGGCGGCGTAGGACCGAGTCGAAGCCTATCAACGGAGCGCGCAACTCCAGTTGCGCTCATGCCTTGTCGATAAAGGCAGCTTGAGCGCCACTGGAGTGGCGCGCTCCAATGAGCGCTACTCCGCGCCCGCGCCGATCACGCCGCCGTCGGCGATGATGCACTGGCCGCAGACGAAGTTGCCGGCCTTGGAGGCGAGGAACACCGCGACCCCGCCGATGTCGTCGGGCTGGCCGATGCGCTTCAGCGCCGCTTTGCCTTCCTGTGCCGCGCGGATCTGCGGATTGTCCCACAGCGCCTTGGCGAAGTCGGTCTGGATCAGGCCCGGCGCGATCGCGTTCACGCGGATGTTGTGCTTGCCCCATTCCATGGCGAGCGACTTCACCAGCGAGAGATCGGCCGCCTTGCTCATGTTGTAGGCCGCGATATGGGCCGAGCCGACCAGCGCGCCGATCGACGAGACGATGATGAAGGCGCCGTCCTTGCGCTCCGCCATCTCCGGGCCGACCATGTTCATCAGCCAGAGGTTCGACATCACGTTGTTCTGCATGATCTTCTGGAACACCTCGTCCTTCAGCCCCGTGAGCGGGCCGAAATACGGGTTGGAGGCGGCGTTGCAGACCATGATGTCGATCCGGCCATAGGCCTTGCGCGCCTCGGCAACGAGGTTCTCGAGCTGGGCCTTGTCGGAGATGCTGGCCGCGACGGCGGTCGCCTCGCCGCCCTTCGCCTTGATGCCCTTCACCACCTCCTCGCAGGCCGGCAGCTTGCGGCTCGACACCACCACCTTGGCGCCGTGCGCGGCCATCTGCTCGCAGATCGAGCGGCCGATGCCGCGGCTGCCGCCGGTCACGACGGCCACCTTGCCGGTCAGGTCGAACATCATCGGTCGTCTCCTCGTTTCATTTGGTCAGCAATGCAATCAGCTCAACATGCGCCGACCAGAGGAACTGGTCGATAGGCATGAGTTTCTCCAGTCGGTATCCGCCGTCCTGCAACGTGCGTACGTCGCGGGCGAAGCTGCCGGGATCGCAGGAGCCGTAGACCACGCGCTTCACCTTCGAGGCCGCGAGTTCGGCGCATTGGGCGGCCGCCCCCGCGCGCGGCGGATCGAGCACGATGGCGTCGAAGGCGTCGAGTTCCTTGGTGTCGAGCGGCCGGCGGAAGAGATCGCGCAGCTGCACGGTGACGCGGTTGCCGCCCAGCTTGCGTGCCGTGGCGTCGACGGCGGCGACCGACGGGCGGTCGTACTCGAACAGGCTCAGCTTGCCCCGCTTGCCGAGCGACAGCGCGCCGATACCCGCAAACAGGTCGGCCGTGCGCTCGGCCTCGCCCAGCCACGCCGTCACACCCGCGCGCATCACCAGTTCGGCGCGCTTGGTCGCCTGCAGGAACGCGCCGGGCGGCGGCTCGATCGTCACGTCGCCCAGGATCAGCATCGGCGTGCGGCGCACCAGCACCGGCTCGGCCGTCGCACGGTCGCCCCAGCTCACGCGCGCCATGTCGGCGCTTTCGGCCAGCGCGATCAGGGCCTCGCGGATGGGCAAGGTGAGCTCGAAGCGCCGGTGAGGTCGGATCAGCACGTCGAGCCCGGTGTCCGTCTCGTTGACGATCGCGTCCGCCGACGTTCCGTCGCGGAGGATGGATGCCATCGTCGATCGCAACGCCGGAATGGCCGCGTTAATGCCTGGTCGGGCCACGACACAGGTGCCGACATCGACGACGCTCTGGCTCCCGCGTTCGTGGAAGCCGGCAAACACCCGCTTGCCCTGGCGGCGCAGCACGATGTCGGCGCGCCGGCGCTCGGCCGGTTCGCAGGCGACGGGTGCCTCGAAGCGCGGCGCCTTCACGCCCCGCTGTGCCAGCGACCTGGCGATCAGCTCGCTTTTCCAGCCCGTGTAGATATCGGAACGCCAGTGCTGCAGCGCACAGCCGCCGCAGGTCCCGAAGTGAAGGCACGGCGGGGCTACGCGGTGACGCGACGGGGCCAGCACTTCCAGAAGGTCACAGGCAATTCCGTCGCCGCGCTTGTCGAGCGGTTCGGCCTCGACCGTCTCGGCCGGCAGGCAGTAGGGCACGAAGTAGCGCTTGCCTTCGAGGTCCGCGACACCATCGCCGCGCGCACCGACTTCCAGAATATCGAGCGTAATACTCACGGCGGGCCTCAGCCCAGCCAGCTCTTCGCCGGCCGCATCTCGCCCACCAGCAGGCCAACGACGTTCCTGATCGGCGGATGCAGGACTTCGTCACGCTGTCCCACCGGCACGACGCCGAGATGATCGAGCAGCGCGGCCATCGCGACCTCGGCTGCCCGCCCCGCGCCGTCCCACACTTTCAGCGCCACGCCGAGGCCCAAAGTCGGCAGCATGCCGCAAAACACGCCCTCGGCGCCGGTCTTCACCTGGATGACACCGGGCGCGGCCTCGTTGATGCGAGTGCAGAAGCGGCCGCTGCCTGCGACCATGAAGGGCTCGGCGTTCATCGCCTTGCGGATGCGGTTGGCGGCGTCCGCGCGTTTGCTCGTGAGCCGCGACGGATCGGCCATCGAGGCCATCGCCTGGGCCAGACTCTTCAGCGGAGTCGCGAGCGTCGGAATCCCGCAGCCGTCGGTGCCGTGGGGAAAGCTGTTGGCGTCGAGGCCGCAGAGATCGCTCATCGTCTCGCGCAGGCGGCGCTGCACCGGATGGTCGTACTTGATGTAGCCCTTGGTCGGCTCGCCATACTGGACGGCGGTCGTCAGGAAGCCGCTATGCTTGCCCGAGCAATTGTTGAACGCCGCCGTCGGCAGAGCGTTCGCGCGCGCCAGTGCCTCGATGCTCGCCTGCAGGCGCGGCGCGTGCGTGCCGCACTCGAGGTCGGACTCGCCGAGGCCCACCTTGGCCAGCCAGGCGCGTACCGTCTCGACATGCCGTGTCTCGCCGCTGTGCGAGGCGCAGGACAGGGCAATGTGCTCGTCGCCCAGCCCGAACCGCTCGACCGCGCCGCTTTCGACGAAGGCCATCGCCTGGATCGGCTTGTTGGCCGAGCGCGGCAGGATCGGCGTCTCGATGTCGCCCCAGGATTCGACGACCGTGCCGTCGGCCTTCACGACCGCCGCGATGCCCTCGTGCCGGCTCTCCACGACAGGGCCGCGGGTGACTTCGATGACAACGGGACCACGACTCATCGAACTCGCTCCAGCTTGACCACGGTGATGTTGTCCTGGTGCTCCTTGGCGACCGCCAGAACCGCCGCGATGATGCGGTCGGCCGGCAGCGCCGCCTGCGCCAGGATCTGCTCGTTCTTCAGGCTCTGCACGCCATCGCTGCACAGCAGCAACCTGGCGTCCGGCCCGAGCCGGCGGCTGCCCTGGTCGATCAGGGTCAGTGGCTCGCCCATCACGGCCTCGCGCAGCGTGTGGCGCCCCGGATGATGTTCCGCCTCGTCCGCCGTCAGCATGCCGCGCGCGACCAGCGCGTCGATCTGTGGCGCCATCGAGTGATCGGCATTGAGGCGCGCGATCTGCCCGGCCTCGATCAGATAGAAAGGCGAATCGCCGACACTGATCCAGCGCACCTCGTCGCCGCGCAACTGCGCTGCCACCAGGGTCGCGCCCATGCCATTGAGTTCGGGCTTTCCCGCCGCGCCCTTGCCCACCGCCTCGTTGGCGTCGGCCAAGCCGTCGCCGAGGCCGCCGCCCTGCTCGACCGCATGGATGAAGGCCTCGACGGCGAGCCGGCTCGCGACGGCGCCACCGGCATGGC
>LSKJ01000808.1 GCA_001557035.1 Rhodospirillaceae bacterium CCH5-H10
CGCCGGGAAAGAGTACGAGCCATTGCGGCGAGGCGCCGATCGCGGGCTGCAGGTTCTGCGCGAGACGGTCGACCGACTGCAGGCTTGCCGGCGCCAGCCGCGTGGCCGGCATCATCCAGCGATCGATCTCGCGGTCGAACACCGAGAGCGTGCCCATCCAGAAGACCGCGAACAGCACCGTGCCGAGGCAGAGCCCCGCCCATGTGTGCAGCCACTGCATGGAGTCGCGAAACGTCTTCTCCATGTCGGCCGCGGTCCGGCTAGAAGTCGGCGGTCAGCGAGAGCCGGAAGGTGCGCGGTGCGCCCAGGAACATGAA
>LSKJ01000809.1 GCA_001557035.1 Rhodospirillaceae bacterium CCH5-H10
GACCTCACGCAACACCGGCTGTCGCTCGGCGACGGCGACTACGACCGCCTCACCAAACGCCAGCAGGCTCTCGTTGAAGGCAAACCCGATCCGGCGTTCGAGCGCCACCGTCTCGGCCGCATGTTCCTCGAAGAGGGACTGCGTGCCGCCAACCTGGATCCCAGCGGAGCGTAATCCCGAAGCGCGCGCCCCCGGCTCGACAAGCTTCTAGGCGCCTTCGAGGCCGTCGAGGGCAAGCCCGCAACGATGGCGGACATTCGCGGCCTCGTCGGCGACGTAGTGGGCGGCGTGCTGCCGCGCGAGGAAGGCGATCCCAATGTCGTCCGGACCTTGGGTGGAGAGCCAGCCGAAGCGAACGGCAATACGGAAATCGTGCAGCCACAAGAGTCAGTCGAAGAATCCTGGCAGGTCGCGCCGCCAACAGAGCCAGCTCTGGGCAGTTCTGAATTCACGGCGACGGGCGCGCGCGAGGTGGGGGACAGCGGGGAGGTCGGCGAATCCTTCGATCCGCAGCACATCATTCTCGCGCAAGCCGGAGGTGGTGGCGCTCGCGGTGGCGGTGGCGGTCGCGTTCCCCCATCGCCCCGCCCATCTGCGGCGCCAGGCCAACAGCCCGCACCAAACATCGGACACAACCGGCCGCCGGTGATGCCTGGACTGCCACAGGCAATCGAGAATTACCGGAGTTGGTTTCCGCCTTCATCTCAGCCATCGGGCACGCGGCCCTTACCCGATGCGGCCGGACCCGCGGCGACTGCGGAGGAGAAGGCGGCCCGTGAGAGGACGGACACCTATGCGACCTATCGCGAGCACCTGCAGGCGCTCGATCCAGATAATCCCCTGCTGAAGCTTGAACCGGTGCTTGGCGTGCCACCCGACCAAGTAATCGTCGATGGTATGCAGAAAGAGGTCGGCGCTATCGTTCAGAGGAAGCTGGCTCGCTTTGCTTGGCCGAATTATCCGAGCAAAGATCGGGTGCATGGAATCAGGAATGGAGCGGCCAGGGAACTCCCGGGCGGCCTCGAACAAGCCGAAAAGGATTT
>LSKJ01000810.1 GCA_001557035.1 Rhodospirillaceae bacterium CCH5-H10
GCCCTGGACGATCTCGAAAAGCGTGGCGCCGGGATTGAGCGAGATCAACCGCGCCCGCAGGCCGGCGCTCGCCGCCGCGTCGGCGAGATCGGTCTTGCTGATCAGCAGACGGTCGGCGACGGCCGCCTGCTTCACCGCCTCGGGATGTTCGTCGAGTTGCCGCGCGCCGTTCACGGCATCGACCGTGGTGACGACGCCGTCCAGCCGGTAGTCGTGGCTGATCATCGGGTTGTTGAGCAGCAGCTGGAGGATGGGCGCGGGATCGGCAAGACCGGTCGTTTCCAGCAGCACGCGATCGAAGGGCGGCGTTTCCGCCCGCGCGCGGCGGCGGGCGATGTCGCGCAGCGTCTTGTCCAGGTCGCCCTGGATCGTGCAGCACACGCAACCAGATTGCAGCAGCACCATGTCGCCGCCGACCTGTTCCATGAAGAGGTGATCGAGGCCGACCTCGCCGAACTCGTTCACCAGCACGAGGCTTCGTGCCATGCGCGGATCGGCGAGAATGCGGTTGAGCAGCGTGGTCTTGCCGCTGCCGAGGAAGCCGGTGAACAGTGTCACCGGCATGCGCTCCGCCGACTTGTCGCGGTCGAACAGGCTCATCGCACGTCACTCTCACGAATGCATATGTAACAACATAACGGATGTCGCTTCTGCTTGACGCTGCAACCTGAGGGTATGACGCTTCCCTCATCAACAAGAAAAGGAGGGGCGTTCATGGACTCGAGATATCTTCAGGACAAGGAAGAGCTCAAGCAGCCGCGTCAGGAGATCGACGAGGACCGGCGCTCCTTCCTGACGGCAGGCCTCGTGGGCGGTGCCGTCGCGGCCGGCACGCTGGCAGCCGGCATGGCGCATGCGCAGCAGGTCGCGCAGGCACCCGCGCTGTCGGACAAGGTCTGGTGGCCGCATCCCAAGTGGGGCAAGGACGATCAGGCTGGCGCCTCCAACTTCATGACGCCCGAGAAGGTCCTCGACACGGTGAAGTGGATCAAGGACGGCAAGGTCTACCGGATCGGCCGCATCTATGAATCGGCGATGCCCAAGTTCGGCGAGCGCGCCTTCACCCTTCGCATTCCCGGCAGCCCGACCGGCGGTCCGTTCGGCACCAACAAGCTGATCTACAACGACGAGTACCTGTCGACGGAGATCGGCCAGACCGGAACGCAGTTCGACGGTCTTGCGCACATCGGCATCCAGATGGGCAAGGACGGCGACAAGACCGAGATGCGTTACTACAACGGCGTCACCGACCAGGAAATGAACAGCGCCTACGGCATGAAGAAGCTCGGCATCGAGAACGTGAAGCCGTTCTTCACGCGCGGCCACCTGTTCGACCTCGAGGCGCTCAAGGGCGCCATGATGGAGGCGGGGCAGGAGATCACCGTCGCGGATCTGAAGGCGGCCCTGCAGAAGCAGAACATGCAGGAGGCCGACATCAAGGAAGGCGACGCGGTGTTCTTCAACACCGGCTGGGGCAAGCTCTGGATGAAGAACAACGACAAGTTCAATGGCGGCGAACCTGGCATCGGCCTGGAGGCGGCCAAGTGGTTCATCGACAAGGGCATCGCGCTCACCGGCGCGGATACCTGGGGAACCGAGGTCGTGCCCAATCCCAACAAGGACCTGGCCTTCCCGGTTCATGCCGAGCTGATCACCAAGAACGGTATCTTCAACCACGAGAACCTGGACTTCACGGGGTTGATCGCCGACCGCAAGTACCAGTTCGCCTATGTCTTCTCGCCGGCGCCGATCCGGGGCGCGACGGGTTCGAACGGCGGGCCCATTGCGGTGACCTGATCCCCAATGGCCGGGCGTGCGTCAGGTCGAATAGTCGCCGGCGACGAACTTCGACCTGGCGTGCGTGCGGCTGAGCTTGCCCGACGAGGTGCGCGGGAGGCCCGGTTGGCGCTTGATGAGCACGACCCGGCCGTCGACGCCGACCGCATCCTTGACGGCCTGCTTGATGTCTCCGACCAGCGCGTCCCGCTCGGTCTGTTCGGTCGGGTGCGCTTCGACGACGACGACGACCGATTCGGCACCGGTGCCGTCGACCGAAAAGGCGCAGGCGTCGCCGCGGCGGATCTGGGGCAGCGACTCGACCGCCCATTCGATGTCCTGCGGCCAGATGTTGCGGCCATTCACGATGATCAGGTCCTTGGCACGGCCGGTGATCACCAGTTCGCCCTGGTGCCAGTAACCGAGGTCGCCTGTGTCGAGCCAGCCGTCGCGGAGCACGCGCGCGCTCTCCTCGGGCTTCTGGAAATAGCCCGGCATGACGCTGGGGCCGCGCACGAACAGGCGGCCGACGCTTCGTTCGCCCAGTATCGCGCCGGCCTCGTCGCGGATCTCCACCGAGTGCCCGGGCAGGACCTTGCCGCAGACCACGAAGTCTCGCGTCAGGCCCGATTGCGGATCGGTGAAACGGTCGACCTTTACGCCGGTGAACGGTGGCGTGAAGCTCAGGCCCACGCAGACCTCGGCCATGCCGTAGCTCGGCATGAAGGCGCGCTCGTCGAAGCCCGCCGCCTTGAACGCCTCGGCAAACCGCCTGAGTACCGGAAGCTGGATCATGTCGGCCCCGATGCCCGCGAGGCGGAGGCTCGACAGGTCCAGATCCTTCACCGACACGGTCTGGGCCCGCCGCGTGAGCAGGTCGTAGCCGAAGCTCGGGCTGAAGGTGATGGTCGCGCGGCGGCGGGAGATCAGCGACAGCCACTGCATGGGCCGTCGGGCGAAGTCGCGCGGCGCGAGAAGGTCGACGGTTCGCTGGGCGCACATCGGCGCCAGGATGAAGCCGATCAGGCCCATGTCGTGGTAGAGCGGCAGCCAGCTCACGCCCGAATCGGCATCGTCCAGGCCCTGCGCGGCGATCGATCCGTCGATGTTCGCCATCAGACGGTCCTGGCGGATATCGACACCCAGTGGCGCGCGCGTGCTGCCTGATGAGAACTGGATGTAGCAGGCCATCCCCGGTCCGAGCGGCCGAAGCTCCGTTCCGGGTTCCGGGAGGGCGTTGAAGAACGACATGGGGCCGGCAAGGCGCGCCGTCGTGCCCTCGGCGGCGCTCCGGGCGAACTCGGCCAGCTCGTCGGGCGCGAGGATGCCCACGGCCTGGGACGCCTCGATCTGCTTTCGGAGCTGGAAGATGTACTGGGCCTTTGCACCGAACCCGACCGGCACCGGCACAGGTACAGGCACGACCCCTGCATATTGACAGCCGAAGAAGGCGATGCAGAAGCCCGGCCAGGTATCGGCGACGATGATCAGCCGCTCGCCGGGCTCGACGCCGGCCCCGATCAGCCGGCGGGCGAAGGACTGGGCTTCCTGGCGGAGCTGCCGATAGGACAGGGGGCTAAGCAGGCGCCCGCGCGCGTCGAAGAAGTTGAGTCCCGTCTCGCCCCGGGCGGCGTAGTCCAGCGCCTCGCACAGGCTACCGAAGCCACCGCGACGGAAGGGCAGGGAGACGTTGCGGGTTGGCGTGGGAGCGGTCACCCAGCGATCTGGGTTTGATTGGAGAGTCGAGGCATAAAGTTGCAATTGACCTGAGTCTCCATCGCCCGGAACGGGGTCCGAAACAAGCGCAGGCATAATTCCACGGATCGACGTCATCGACGATCTCCCAAACGGTTCGCACTAAGCGCGTCACCGCTCGGTTGACCGTCCCGCTGGATCATCCCGTCCATCGGAAGAGCGACGCTATCGCCGGCAGGTCTTCTG
>LSKJ01000811.1 GCA_001557035.1 Rhodospirillaceae bacterium CCH5-H10
GGCTTGTAGTCCTTGAACTTGTCGTAGACCGTCTTCTCGCCCGGCCGCCACAGGTCCTTGCGGAAGACGAAGGGACCGGAACCGGTGGAATCGCTGATCTGCACGTTGTTCGGCGTATCGGCCACTCGCTTGGGCATGATGAAGGGCACGGTGGAGCTGGGCTTGCCCAGCGATTCGAGCACCAGCCCATAGGGCTCGCTGAGCACCATGGTGAAGCTCTTGTCGTCGACCGGCTTCAGCTCCTTCACGAGCGAGAAGAGTTTCTGACCCATTGCGTCCTTGGGCGCCCAGCGCTGCAGCGAGGCGATGCAGTCCGCCGAGGTGACGGGCGCGCCGTCATGGAACTTCAGCCCGTCGCGCAGGGTGAAGGTGTAGGTGAGCTTGTCATCGCTGATCTTCCAGCCTTCGAGCATCTGCGGGCGGACGACGAGGTTCTCGTCCATGGCCAGCAGCGTGTCGTAGACCATGTAGCCGTAGTTCCGGACGTTGTAGGCCGAGGTCCAGATCGGATCGATGATCTTGATGTCGGCATGCATGACCGCGCGGATCGTCTGCGCCTGACCCTGCCCTGAAAAGGACAGCAGCGCGGTCGCCACCGCGCCGAATACCCAGTTTTTCGCCCGCATGATGGCCCCCTGTCCGTTCCCCGGTTCACCCTGCATACGGAAGGCAATCGCCATGCCATTCCCCGACGCGAACCAGGGGTGCTAACTTCCCGGCAACGGAGGAAAGACCATGTCCGACTGGCAAAATCGCTACCAGCGCCTGCTGTTCGACCGCCCGCACCCCAGGGTGCTGCGGGTCACGATGAACCGGCCCGAGAAGTACAACGCGACCGACGCGATCATGCACCGCGAGCTGGTCGACGTGTGGCGCGACATCGACGGCGACGACACGGTGAACTGCGTGATCATCCAGGGCGCCGGCGGCAAGGTCTTCTCGGCCGGCGGCGACTTCGACATCATCGAGAACAACATCAAGGACCACAACGCGCTGCTGCGGACCTGGAAGGAAGCGCGCGACATCGTCTACAACGTGATCAACTGCTCCAAGCCGATCGTCAGCACCATCCGCGGCCCGGCCGTCGGCGCGGGCCTCGTCGCCGGCATCTTGGCCGACGTCTCGATCGCCTCGAAGAAGGCCAAGATCATCGACGGCCACACCCGCCTCGGCGTGGCGGCCGGCGACCATGCCTGCATCGTCTGGCCCCTGCTCTGCGGCATGGCCAAGGCCAAGTACTACCTGCTGCTCTGCGAGGCGGTCGACGGCGAGGAGGCCGAGCGCATCGGACTCGTCTCCCTCTGCGTCGAGGACGACCAGCTCGAAGCCAAGGGGCTGGAGGTCGCTACGAAGCTGGCCGAGGGCGCACAGACTTCGATCCGCTTCACCAAGTACGCGCTGAACAACTGGCTGCGCATGATGGGCCCGACCTTCGACACCTCGCTCGGGCTCGAAATGCTGGGCTTCCTCGGTCCCGACGTGAAGGAAGGCCTCGCCTCGCACCTCGAGAAGCGCAAGCCGAAGTTCGATCCGTATTCGCCCATTTGATGTCGTCCTGAGCGGAGCGAAGGACCTCACGGAGCGATCAAACACTGACGGCAAGAACCTGGCGCGTATCGAACGGGAGATCCTTCGCTGCGCTCAGGATGACAAAGGGGAAAACGATGCGCGGACTCGAAGGAAAGAACGTCATCGTGACCGGCGGCGCCGGCGCCATCGGCAGTGCCATTTGCCGGCGCTTCGCGGACTACGGCGCGCGTGTCGGGGTGTTCGACAAGAATTTCGACGGGGCGAAGAAGATTGCCGGCGAGATCGGCGGCTATGCTTCGGGCGTCGACATCGCCGACTACGCGGCCGTCGGTGCGGCAATCGCGGACTTCGAGGCGAAGGTCGGCCCAACGGACATCCTGGTGAACAACGCGGGCTGGGACCGCTTCGTCAACTTCGTCGACACCACGCCGGACCTGTGGGATCAGCTCATCGCCATCAACCTGCGCGGGCCGCTCAACATGAGCCATTTCGTGCTGAAGGGCATGGTGGCCCGCGGTAGCGGGCGCGTCGTCAACATCGCCTCGGACGCGGGCCGTGTCGGTTCCTCTCAGGAGGCCGTCTATTCCGCCTGCAAGGGCGGCATCATCGCCTTCACCAAGACGGTGGCGCGCGAGGTCGCACGCAAGGGCATCACGCTGAACGCAGTCTGCCCCGGCCCCACCGACACGCCGCTGCTGGCCGCCGTCGCCGGTGACGACGAACGCGGCCAGAAAGTGCGCGCCGCCCTGGTCGGCGCCATTCCGATGAAGCGCGTCGGCCAGCCGGAGGATATTCCCGGCGTCGTCTGCTTCCTCGCCAGCGAAGATGCGGGCTTCATCACCGGCCAGACGATCAGCGTCTCCGGCGGTCTCACGATGCACGGGTAAGGGAGAAGCACGATGGCCGATCTCTGGATCCAGCCGACCGGCGCCGCCCTGGCGGCCGACGTGCATGGCGTCGATCTCTCGAAGCCGGTCAACGGCGAGGTCTTTGCGCGCATCGCCGAGGCTTGGGGCCAGCACCTGGTGCTGCGCTTCTCGGGCCAGAAACTGGACGATCGCATGCTGATGCAGTTCAGCGCCCGCTTCGGCGAACTCGACAGGGTGCCGATCTCGGCCGCCAGCCTCGACCGCGCCGAGTCCGACGTGATCGACGAGGCCCGCGAATGGGTCGCCGTCATCGCCAGCGTGAAGAAGGACGGCAAGGCGGTCGGCAGCCTGGGTTCCTACGAACTCGTCTGGCACACCGACATGTCCTACAATCCGCTGCCGCCGCGCGCCTCGCTGCTCTATGCGCTCGAAGTGCCGCCCGACGGCGGCAATACCGGCTTCCTCAACATGTATGCAGCCTACGAGACGCTGTCGCCCGAGCTGAAGCGCGCGATCGAGGGCAGGACCTGCATCCACGATTCCAGCCGCAACTCTGCCGGCGAGCTGCGCAAGGGCTTCCAGCGCACGCTCGACGTCCGCCACACGCCCGGAGCCGTGCATCCCCTCGTTCGGCTGCATCCCGTCACCGGCCGCAAGGCGCTGTTTCTCGGCCGCCGCCCTGGCGCCTACATCCACGGGCTCGAGGTCGAGGAGAGTGAGGAACTGCTGGATGCGATCTGGGCGCACGCCACCCAGGAGCGTTTCGCCTGGTACCAGAAGTGGCGCGCCGGCGACCTGGTGATGTGGGACAATCGCTGCGTCATGCATCGCCGCGATGCCTTCGACGAGAACCTGCGCCGTCTGATGCACCGCACGCAGATCGTGGGCGAGACCGTGATGGCGGGCTGACCGGCATGAAGCCCCTGCTCCTCGCGGCCGGACTTGTGCTGCTGCCCGTCACAGGGTTTACCGCGCCCGATGCCACCCAAACGGCGGCGATCTGCGGCCAACGCGCGAGCTGCAAGGTCGAGAAGAACTACGATGCCGGCAAATCGCCCGAGGGCACGGCGCTGTCCGTCGTGGAGATCCGCCTCGGCCTGGCAGACAAGCCCAAGGATCAGGACGAAGGCTGCATCAACGGCAATGCCCGCGACGGGGGCCTCGAATACTGGCTGCTGCGGGGTTCGGCCGCTCCAAAGCAGGTCCTGCAGCTCTGCAACGACGGCTACGGCATGGCGGGCGTGGGCGAGGACGAAATCGAGGTCGGTCCCAACCGCCTC
>LSKJ01000812.1 GCA_001557035.1 Rhodospirillaceae bacterium CCH5-H10
GATAGACGCCGTTGGTCTTGCCGCGGATCATCGCGCTGCCGCCGATGAAGGTCATGACGCCCGGCGGGCTCCACACCTGGCCGCCCGGGAAGCCCGGTACCTTGAAGCCCTTGCGGTCCCACGGCTGCACGGCGCGGCCGTCGATCGGCTTGGCACCCTTGCCGGCATACTCCGGCACGACCTGTTCGGTCGCGGGCGCCGTCAGCCACGCCTTGGCCTTGGCCAGCAGCTCGCCCGCCGGCACGACCTCGTGGATCAGGCCGAGGCTCTTGGCGGCATCGACCGTGAGGTCTTTGCCTTCGAGCAGGATCGGCGCGGCGTTCTGCACGCCGATCAGGCGCGGGATGCGCTGCGTGCCGCCGCCGCCGGGCAGCAGGCCGATCTTCACTTCCGGCTGCCCGACCTTGGTTTTCGGATTGGCCGCCGCGATGCGGTAGTGCGTGGCGAGGCAGATCTCGAAGCCGCCGCCAAGCGCCGTGCCGTTGATCGCGGCCACGATCGGCTTGCCGCCGGTCTCCTGCTGGCGAAACATCTTCTGCAGCTGGCTGAACTGTTCCATCAGTTTCGACGCATCGGACGTGTCGAGGCTCAGGATCATCTCCAGGTCGGCGCCGGCAATGAAGCTGTCCTTGCCCGACGTGATGATGATGCCCTTGACCTTCTCGTCCTTCAGCGCGGTTTCGAGCGCGCCGGCATAGGCCGTCATCGAAGCCTCGTTCAGCACGTTCATCGCACGGTTCGGCATGTCCCAGGTGATAGTCGCGATGCCGTCCGAATCGACGTTGTAGTTGATCATGATCGGTAGTCCTTTTGGATCTTCGCTGGGGGCGCGCCACTCCAGTGGCGCGATCTTCCTTTGCGGCCGGCGATGACGCGCGACTGGAGTCGCGCGCCCCCAGCCCCTAGACGCGCTCGATGATGGTGGCGGTGCCCATGCCGCCGCCGACGCAGAGCGTGGCGAGGCCGGTCGAGAGGTTGCGGCGCTCGAGCTCGTCGAGCAGCGTGCCCAGGATCATCGCACCGGTGGCGCCCAGCGGATGGCCCATGGCGATCGCGCCGCCGTTCACGTTGATCTTGTCGTGCGGCATCTTGAGGACCTGCATGTAGCGCAGCACGACGGCCGCGAAGGCCTCGTTCAGCTCGAACAGGTCGATGTCGCTCACCGACATGCCGGCACGCTTCAGCGCCTTCTCCGACGCCGGCGCCGGGCCGGTCAGCATGATCGCCGGCTCCGAGCCGATCGAGGCGAAGGAACGGATGCGGGCGCGCGGCTTGAGGCCGGCCTTCTCGCCGAACTCCTTGGTGCCCAGCAGGATCGCGGCGGCACCGTCGACGATGCCCGACGAATTGCCGGCATGATGGACGTGCGTCAGCTTCTCGACCTCGGGATAGCGCTGCTGCGCCACCGCATTGAAGCCCGGCATCACCTCGCCCTGCATCTTGAAGCTGGGCTCCAGCGCCGCCAGCGTCTGCATGGTCGTGGTCGGCCGCATGAATTCGTCGTGCGCCAGCAGCTCGATGCCGTTCTGGTCCCTCACCGGCACGATCGACTTCTTGAAGTAGCCGGCGTCCCAGGCGGCCTTGGCGCGCCTCTGCGATTCGACGGCGTAGCTGTCGACGTCGTCGCGGCTCATGCCGTACTTGGTGGCGATCAGGTCGGCCGAAACGCCCTGCGGCACGAAGTACATCGGGATCGCCACGGCGGGGTCGACCGCCCAGGCGCCGCCGTCCGAACCCATCGGCACGCGGCTCATGCTCTCGACGCCGCCGCCGATCGCAGCCTGGCTCTGGCCCGACATGACCTGCGCGGCCGCCATGTTGGTGGCTTCGAGGCCCGAAGCGCAGAAGCGGTTGATCTGAACGCCCGAGACGCTCTCGGCATAGCCCGCCATCACCGACGCGGTACGCGCGATGTCGGCGCCCTGCTCGCCGATCGGCATGACACAACCCAGGACGATGTCGTCGACCAGATGCGTGTCGAGATTGTTGCGGGCAGCGACTGCCTGCAGCGCCGTGACGGCCAGGCGGACGGGAGTCACTTCATGCAGCGAGCCGTCCTTGCGGCCCTTGCCGCGCGGGGTGCGGACGGCGTCGTAGATGTATGCGTCGGTCATGGTCTTCTCCTTCAGCTCAATTGTCTAAAAGTGCGTCGTCGGCAGCAGCGCGTCAGAGCGTTCGCCCAATGAGTTCCTTCATGATCTCGTTGGTGCCGCCGTAAATCTTCTGCACGCGGGCGTCGGCATAGAGGCGCGCGATCGGGAATTCCCACATGTAGCCGTAGCCGCCGTGGAACTGCAGGCACTCGTCGATCAGCTCGCACTGCAGCTCGGTCGTCCAGTACTTGGCCATCGCCGCGGTCGCGACGTCGAGTTCGCCCTTGAGATGCTTCGCCACGCAGTCGTCGACGAACACGCGCGCGATATGGGCCTTGGTCTTGAGTTCCGCCAGCTTGAAGCGCGTGTTCTGGAAATCGATGATCTGCTTCCCGAACGCCTTGCGCTCCTTCACGTAGGCCAGCGTGTGCTCGAGCGCCGCCTCGATCGCCGCCACCGCCTGGATGGCGATGACGAGCCGCTCCTGCGGAAGCTGTTGCATCAACTGCACGAAGCCCATGCCGGGCCCGCCCAGCAGATGATCGGCCGGCACGCGCACGTCCTGGAAGAACAGCTCGGACGTGTCCTGCGCCTTCATGCCGATCTTCTCGAGGTTGCGGCCGCGCTTGAAGCCTTCGCTCTTCGTTTCGACGGCGATCAGCGACGTGCCCTTGGCGCCCAGCGCGGGATCGGTCTTGGCGACCACGATCACGAGGTCGGCGAGCTGGCCGTTGGAGATGAAGGTCTTGGAGCCGTTGATGACCCAGTGGTTGCCGTCCATCACGGCCGTGGTCTTGATCGCCTGCAGGTCGGAGCCCGTGCCCGGCTCCGTCATGGCGATGGCCGTGACCAGCTCGCCCGAACAGGCCATCGGGATCCACTTCTTCTTCTGCTCCTCACTGCCGTAGTGGAGCAGGTAGGGAACGACGATGTCGTTGTGCAGCGAGAAGGCCGGACCCGACGCCAGCGCGCGGCCCTGCTCCTCGATCATGATGGCGCTGTAGAGGAAATCGGCGCCGGCGCCGCCATAGGCCTCGGGCATGGTCATGCCTAGAAGCCCCTGCTCGCCCGCCTTGCGCCACAGCTCGCGCGGCACGATCCCCTCCTCCTCCCACTTCATGTGGAACGGAGTCACTTCCTTCTCGAAAAAGCGCCGGCAGGAGTCGCGGAACATCTGGTGTTCGGGCGTGTAGTGCGCGGCCAAAGCAGTCACGAGCGTCGTCCTCCAACGATCAGTATGGTCAGTCTTCTTGGAAGGACTGTGGGCTGCCCGCGGTTCGTCCGCCAGCATAGCGTAGGTAGTTTACCTTTACGTAAACGTCAACGCCAGCTACGAGGACAGCATGACCATCGAAAATGAAGAACAGCTCGAGAAGCTGCGCATCGTCGGCCGGCTGGTGGCCCGCACCCTCGCCGCCATGGGCGAAGCGCTCGAACCCGGCATGACCACCCGCGAACTGGACGATCTCGGCCGCGCTCTCTTGGAGAAGGAAGGTGCGCGGTCGGCCCCGGAACTCACCCACGATTTCCCCGGCGCAACCTGCATTTCGATCGGCCCCGACTGCGCCCACGGCATTCCCGGCGACACCGTCATCAAGGCGGGCGACCTGATCAACATCGACGTCTCGGCCGAGCTGGACGGCTATTTCGGCGACACCGGCGCCAGCTTCGCCGTGCCGCCGACCACCCCCCGCATTCAGAGACTCTGCGAAGACGGCCGCAAGGCCATGTGGGCGGGCATCCGGGCCGTGAAGCCGGGCGCGAAGCTGAACGAGGTCGGCCGGTCGATCGAAACCTTCGCCAGGAAGAACGGCTACAGCCTCGTGCGCAATCTCGCGAGCCACGGCGTCGGGCGGTCGTTGCACGACGAGCCGTCGGAGATTCCCACCTGGTACGAGAAGCACGACCGCCGCAGGATCACCGAGGGCCTCGTATTCACGATCGAGCCCTTCCTGTCGCTGGGCGCAGATTCGGTCGAGGAGATGGACGACGGCTGGACGCTGCGTCCCCCGCTCCACCAGCCGACCGTGCAGTACGAGCACACGCTGGTCGCCACGCGTCGCGGACCGTTGATCCTGACGCTCGCCTGAGCGCTATCTGACGGTCGGACAGGGCGCACTGGCCAGACGCGAATCGCAGACGCTAACCTCCTCGATGTACTTCTTCATCGTCTCCAGCCGTTCGGGCGTCGGCACCGACCGCACGGCGCGCTGCACGACATAGAAACTGTCGTTGCCCTTGATGGCCTTGATCATCGCCGTCTCAGGCTTGCCCGTCGAGGCGAGCAACGGGCAGCGCAGCAGGACCGAGGCGGAGTCATAGCCTTTCACCTTGCCGGTCGCGACCGCGGTGGAGGTGCTGCCCTTGCAGCCATCCGACCATTGCTTCTGCATCGCCGCGAGGAACGGGCCCGGCTGGAGATCCTTGCGGCTCAGGAACACCTGAACGGTGACCATCTCGGTCCAGTTCTGCACCGTCTCCGAAGCCGGCACGAACTCCTGCATGTTCATGCCGTTCCTGGAATCCTTGAAGCCGACCTTGAAACCCTGCGGCATGCCGACGAGCAGGTTCTCGTTCTTAAGCTGCTGCGCCTGCACAGCACCGGCCGTGAGCCACACCAGCGCGGCGATGCTCGCCGCCGTCCATTTGCTCCGCATCGTCATCGCATTCCCCTGCAAAAGGCTGCAGGGGATTGAACGATGTTCCGGCGACCCTGTTCCCCGGAGAAGGTCGCTATTCGACCGTCGTCGCGCTGAGCCCCAGCATCGCGCGTCGGCGCAGCCACTGGCTGGGGCGGTAGCGGTCGTCGCCGGTGATCGCCTGGATCTGCACCAGAATCTCATGGCACTCCTTGACGCCCAGCCAGTCGGCAAGCGCCAGCGGGCCGCGCGGATAGTTGAGGCCGAGGGTCATCGCCGTGTCCACGTCGGCGGCCGAGGCGATGCCGATCATCGCCATCTCGCAGCCGAGATTGGCGATCATCGAGACCATGCGCTGGGCGATGAAGCCCGGCGAGTCCTTGATCACCGTCACCTTGGCGCCGGACCTGGCGAGCAGGGCCGCGGTGGCGTCACGAATCGCGGGATCGAAGCCCGGCGCCATCATGATCGTGATGCGCTTGGACACGTCGCCGGTCAGATCGACCGCGACGGTGCGCTTCGGGTCGAGGCCGAGTTCGACCGCCGTCGTGGTGCAGTCTTTGCCGATCGGCGCCACGAGGATCGGGCTCTTGCCGTCATCGGCCGCCAGCATCTTCGCGCCGTCGCCGCTCACCAGGCTCAGCAGCTTCTTGTTGTGCGTGTCCATGATGACGACGCTCGGGGCCGGCACGTGCGAGGTCGGGTGATCGGCGCCCGCGTCGATCTTGGCCCCCTTCTCGTCGTAGCCGTACCAGCCGCCGCCGGTCTTGCGGCCGAGCTTGCCCGCCGCATAGAGGCTCTCGTGATACGGGCTCGGCGTCATGCGCCGGTCGTGGAAGAAGCCTTCATAGATGATCTTCCGCGCCGGGAAGTTCACGTCGATGCCGGTGAGATCCATCAGCTCGAACGGCCCCATGCGGAAGCCGCAGGTGTCGCGCATGACGGCGTCGACCTGCGAGGGCGTCGCGCGGCCTTCCTGCATGATGCGCAAGCCTTCGGTGCCAATGGCGGTGCCGCCGAGATTGACCAGGAAGCCCGGCGTGTCGCCCACGACCACGGGAACGCGGGTCTGGCGCTTGCCCAGCGCCACCATGGCGTCGACCACCCACTGCGCGGTGTCGGCGGCGCGAATGACCTCGACCAGCTTCATCAGCGGCACGGGATTGAAGTAGTGCATGCCGCAGACGCGGTTGCGGTGCTTCAACGAGCGCGCGATCGAGGCGATGCGAATCGACGAGGTGTTCGACGCCAGGATCGTTTCCGGCGACACCACGGCTTCCAGCTCGCCGAACAGCTTCTGCTTCACTTCAAGGTTCTCGAACACCGCCTCGACGATGACGTGGCAGCCCTTCAGGTCCTCGATCTTCTCGGCGACGCCGAGATTGCCGTCGGCCTTGGCGAGATCGGCGTCGGTGAGGCGGCCCTTGGCCACCAGCCCCTTCAGCGTGTCGACGATCGCGGCCTTGGCCTTCGCGGCCCCACCGGGCGCGGCGTCGAACATGATGGCCTTGATGCCACCCTGCGCGGTGACCTGTGCGATGCCGCGGCCCATGGCGCCGGTTCCCACGACGCCGACGGTGAGATCGGCGCGGTTGATGTCGAGAGTCATCTGTCTGTCCTTCTTGTCTTTGGAGCGCGCCACTCCAGTGGCGCATCTTCCCTTCATTCATGAGCGCCACTGGAGTGGCGCGCTCCTATGATCTGTTGGCGAACCCGGCGACCTTCAGGCCGTCCTTGATTTCCTCCAGCACCGCCGGATCCTCGATGGTGGCCGGCAGCGTCCACGGTTGGCTGTCGGCCATCTTCTGCATCGTGCCGCGCAGGATCTTGCCCGAGCGCGTCTTGGGCAGACGCTGCACGACCAGCGCGCTCTTAAAGGAGGCAACGGGACCGATGCGATCCCGCACCATCTGCACGACCTCGGCGGTGATCTCCTGCGGCGGCCGGTTGACCCCGGCCTTCAGCACGAGGAAGCCGAGCGGTACCTGACCCTTCAGATCGTCGGCAATGCCGATCACCGCGCACTCGGCGACGTCGTTGTGCGCGCCCAGCACTTCCTCGATCTGCCCGGTCGAGAGCCGATGGCCGGCGACGTTGATCACGTCGTCGACGCGCGTCATCACCGAGACGTAGCCGTCCTCGTCGATGAAGCCCGCATCGCCGGTTTTGTAGTAACCGGGGAACTCGCTCATGTAGCTCTGCCTGTAGCGCTCGTCGGCGTTCCACAGGGTCGGAAAGGTTCCCGGCGGCAGCGGCAGCTTGCCGGCCAGCGCGCCGACCTCGCCCGCTTTCATCGGGTGGCCGTTCTCGTCCAGCACGTCGAGATGCCAGCCTGGCGACGGCACCGAGGTCGAGCCGAGCTTCACCGGCATTGGATCGAGACCCTGGAAGTTGCCGCAGATCGCCCAGCCGGTCTCGGTCTGCCACCAGTGATCGACCACCGGCACGCCGAGCAACTTCTGCGCCCACTCGACCGTCGGCGGGTCGCCGCGTTCGCCGGCAAGGAACAGCGTGCGGAACTTCGAGAGGTCGTACTGCTTCAGAAGCTTGCCGTCGGGATCCTCGCGCTTGATGGCGCGGAAGGCGGTCGGCGCCGTGAACAGCGCCATCGCCTTGTGCTCGGAGATCACGCGCCAGAAGGCGCCGGCATCGGGCGTACCGACCGGCTTGCCTTCATAGAGGATCGTTGTCGCGCCATGGATCAGCGGCCCGTAGACGATGTAGCTGTGGCCGACCACCCAGCCCACGTCCGAGGCGCACCAGTACACTTCGCCCGGCTCGACGCCGTAGAGGTTCTTCATCGACCAGGCGAGCGCCACGCAGTAGCCGCCGGTGTCGCGCACCACGCCCTTGGGCTGGCCTGTCGTGCCCGACGTGTAGAGGATGTAGAGCGGATCGGTCGCCTTCACCGGCACGCACGCCGCGGGCTGCGCCGTGGCGAGCGCTTCGTTCCAGTCGAGGTCGCGGCCGGCCATCATGGTGGCGGCGCATTGCGGCCGTTGCAGCAGGATCACCCGCGGCACCTTGTGCGTGGCCTGCTCGATCGCCTGATCGACCAGCGGCTTGTACTGCACGATGCGCGTCGGCTCGATGCCGCACGAGGCGGTGAGGATCAGCTTCGGCGCGCAATCGTCGATGCGGCTCGACAGTTCCTTGGCCGCGAAGCCGCCGAACACGACCGAGTGGATGGCACCCAGCCGCGCGCAGGCGAGCATCGCCATCACCGCTTCGGGGATCATCGGCATGTAGAGGATGACCCGATCGCCCTTCCCGACACCCTGCCCGGCAATCATGCCGGCGATGAGCGCGACCTGATCGCGCAGTGCACGATAGGTGAATTTCTTCTTCGTATCGGTGAGCGGTGAATCGTAGATCAGCGCCGTCTGATCGGCGCGGCCACCCTCGACATGCCGGTCGAGTGCATTGTGGCAGGCATTGAGTTCACCGCCCTCGAACCAGCGATAGAAGGGCGGATTGGCGCCATCGAGCACCTTGTCCCAGCGCTTCGTCCAGTCGATCGCGGCGGCCTGCTCCGCCCAGAAACCTTCCGGGTCGCTCAGCGAGCGCGCATGCACGGCGCGATACCTGTTCCCGACGGTCATGAGGTTTCTTCTCCCTTTTGACAGTCAGGATTAACGCCCGGCATGGTCGGCGGCAATCCGGATGTGGGAGCATCTTGTCTCACGGAGTGTTTCGATGCGCAGACGTTTTTTCGCAGCTCTGTTGGCTGCGGGCGGCACGACGGCCTTTCTGCCGGCCGAGGGCCGGGCTCAGGGCTGGATGGAATACAAGCCCGAGGGCGGCCGCTTCCGTGTCGACCTCCCCGCCCTGCCGAAGATCGCCATCGTCCAGGTGCCGATCGGCAACAACAACACCGTGCCGATGACCGAGGCGACCTCCGTGGTCTCGCAGGTGGCGTACATTGCGTCCTATGTCGACTACCCCAACACGGTGACCAGAGGCGCGGCGGCAGACGTCATCCTCACACAGGTTCGCAACGGTGCGGCGTCAGGGGGCTCCTACCGGGACGAGAAGAAGCTTCAGATCGGCCGAGTGGAGGGTCGCGAGTACACGATCGTCCAACCCAACGGCAATGTCGCCATCACCCGCACCTACTGGTCGCGCGGCCGCCTGTTCCAGCTCGTGGTCGACGGCAAGACCGGCATCGAGACCCAGCCGGCGACGCGCCGGTTCCTCGACTCCTTCGCCCTCGTCTAGGAACGGCTGTCGCCGCCCGCCGCATACCGTTATCCTCCCGGCAACAAGATGTTCCTGGGAGGGAACGATGGTCGGTCGCCGTGAGGTGACGCTGGGCGGGTTGGCCGCGCTGGCGTCGACGCGTGTGCAGGCTCAAACCACGACTTGGCCCGCCAAGCCGATCCGCCTGATCGTGCCCTACGGGCCCGGCGGTTCGGCCGACCAGGTCGCCCGGCTCTATGCCGAGAAGATGAGCGCGTCGCTCGGCCAGCAGATCATCGTCGAGGACAAGCCCGGCGCGTCCGGCGGTGTCGGCGCCCAGATGGTGGCGACGGCGCCGGCCGACGGCTACACGCTCCTGCTCTCGCCGACCGCGATCATGGCGATCACGCCGGCCGCCCGGAAGGTGCCGTACAATCCCGAGGACCTCGTTGCCGTCGCGCGCCTGTCGACGCCGATCCTCGTCGTCACGATCACGAACGCGCTGGGCGCCAAAAGCTGGGCCGAATTCGTGGCGCTCGCGAAAGCAAATCCCGGCAAGTACTGGTTCGGCTCCTCGGGGCTCGGCACCATCACGCATCTCACCGGCGAGGTGCTGACACGCGCGGCCGGAATCCAGATGCAGCATTCGCCCTACAAGACCATCGTCGATGCCACGGGCGACGTGTTCGACGGCCGCATCCAGATGGTCTTCGATCCGTCGTTCGTGCCCTACGCCAAGGCCGGCAAGGTGCGCGCCGCCTTCGTCGACCAGCCGAGCCGCATGGCCGACCTGCCGGACACGCCGACCGCGATCGAGGTCGGCCTCGATCTCAAGGGCTTTCGTGCAAGGAGCTGGTTCGGCCTCTTTGCGCCCAAGGGAACGCCGGAACCCGTGCTCAAGCGAATCTCCGATGCGGCAGCCCAGGCAGCGGCGCTGCCGGACATGAAGGAGAAACTTCTGCTCGTGGCGCAGAACGTGGAATATCAATCCCATACCGACTTCGCGCGCCAGGTGCGCGAGGACCAGGCCTACTTCGCCAAGCTGCTCAAGGACCTGGATATCAGGCTGGAGTAATCGCAGCGCCCTGTGAGAGAGTGCCGCCACCCAAGGAGACAGACGGAAGATCATGGCCAAGCGCAAGACGGGAAGAGGCAGCGGCAAGTCGAAGGCTCCAGCCAAGCGCAAGATCGCCGCCAGGGCGAAGAAGCCGGCCGGGCGCGCCGCGAAGAAAGCCGCTCCGAAGAAGGCCGCTTCGCCGAAGAAAGTCGCCGCGCCCCGCAAAGTCCCCGCCTCCAAG
>LSKJ01000813.1 GCA_001557035.1 Rhodospirillaceae bacterium CCH5-H10
GCTGAAGTTGGCGATACCCCTCTCCCCGCCCTGATGTCGGGAGAGGCTAGCGACTGGCGCGCAGCAGCTTTCGATATCCGCCGTCCATCATGGCCACGGCATCGGCGACCAATCGGATCGTCTGGCCCCTGACCGATGAGGTCTTCCAAGGGAATCGCCCTACCGCTTCCGGCCCATAGAGCGCTCTTGCCACCTCGCGATAGCTTGCGCCCTCCAGGTGACCGTCCAACGCACGGATCATGGTTAGAAGCCGTCTGCGGAGAC
>LSKJ01000814.1 GCA_001557035.1 Rhodospirillaceae bacterium CCH5-H10
AGCCTATGACGCCGACAGCCTTTACGAACTTGTCCTCGAACAAGGGGGCGAGCCGGTCATCCCGCCCCGCAGCCTTCGCAAGTACCAACATCGCTACGACCGTACCGCCTACAAGCAACGCTGGGGCATCGAAGGCTTCTTCACCAAGCTCAAACAATGGCAACGCATCCGGCGTAGGCCACCTTCCAGCTGAAGGTCACGCGTGAGAGATGTGTGCCCGCTACTTGGCAAGTTAGCGGGCACGGATGTCGACAGTAACGATACTTACAGGCCCTGAGAGTCGACGTCGTTGGTCGTCGTGGGAGAAGGCGCGCATCGTCGAGGAGAGCCTGTCGCCGGGCGCGGTGGTGACGGTGGTGGCGCGACGGCAAGATGTCCATCCCAACTTGCTTCATCATTGGCGACGACGAGCGAAGCTGCCTGGCGTCGATGGTCGGCCGCTTGGCTTCCTTCTGGTCGCGGTGACGGCAGCCGGCGACGACTGGGGCAGGTTCGATCGAGATCGAGCTTGTTGGCAGTGTTCGGGTTCGGGTAGATGCGCGCGTGGTTGAGGCGGCGCTTGGTCGGGTGCTGCAGGCCCTGCGAACGGCGGGGTTGGTGGGCCGATGATCGAGCTGCCTTCAGAGACGCGGGTGTGGTTGGCGAGCGGTGCGACAGACATGCGCCGCGGCTTCGACGGCCTGGCGCTGCTGGTGCAGGAAGTGCTGAAGCGTGACCCGCATTGTGGGCACCTGTTCGTGTTCCGCGGCAAGCGTGGCGGTCTGATCAAGGTTCTGTGGCACGGTGGCCTGGGTATGTGCCTGCTGGCCAAGCGGCTCGAGTGCGGGCGCTTCGTGTGGCCGCGCACCGAAGGTGAGGCGGTGACGATCACGGCAGCGCAGCTCGGCTACCTGCTGGAAGGGATCGACTGGCGACTGCCGCAGCGGACCGAGCGTCCACAGGTGGCGGGCTGATGCCGTCGAGTGCTGCGACATGGCGATTCTATGATCGCGCGACTGTTGCGTCGGCCCAGGATGGTGCCGCTAATGTCGTTGTGACCACGCCCGCCGCCGAGCCGCTCCCCGACGACGTCGAGATGCTGAAGGCAATGCTGCTGGCCGAGCGTCAGGCGTATGGCTCAAAGGTTCGCGACCAGGCGCTGCAGATCGAGCAGCTCAAACACCGGATCGCCAAGTTGCAGCATGAGCGGTTCGGCCAGTCGTCGGAGCGCCGCGCACTGATCGACCAGCTCGAGCTGCAACTGTTCGAGCTGGAAGAAGCTCAGGCCGAGGCGGAGACAGCGGAAGAGATCGCCGTACCACAAAGCGTGACCATGCCGTCGTTCGAGCGACGCAAGCCCTCGCGCCGGCCGCTGCCCGAGCACCTGCCGCGTGAGCGTGTCGTCTATCCAATGCCGGCGGCCTGCCCGTGCTGCGGCGGAGTGCTGCACAAACCGGGCGAGGGCGTCACCGAGACGCTGGAACTGGTGCCGCGGCAATGGAAGGTGATCCAGCACGTGCGCGAGAAGCACTCATGCCGGAGCTGCGAGAAGATCACCCGGCCGCCGGCACCCTCGCGCTCGATCGCTCGCGGACGCGCCGGGCCGGGGCTGCTGGCGCACATGCTGTTCGCCAAGTACGGCCTGCACCTGCCGCTGACGCGGCAGAGCGCGACCTATGCCCGCGAGGGCATCGGGCTTGACGTGTCGACCTTGGCCGACTGGGTCGGCGCCTCGGCAGCAACCCTGATGCCGCTGGTCGAGGCGGTACGCACCCATGTGTTCGCCGCCCAGCGGCTGCATGCCGACGACACCACCGTGCCGGTGCTCGACGTCGGGCGCACGCGCAGCGGCCGGTTGTGGACCTACCTGCGCGACGACCGGCCGTTCTGCGGCGCCGATCCGCTGACGGCGGTCTACTTCTACTCGCCCGACCGCCGCGGCGAGCATCCCGAGGAACACTTGGCGTCATGGGCCGGGCTGATGCAGGCCGACGCCTATGCCGGCTACGACCGGCTGTAGGAAGCGGGCCGCCGGCCCGGTCCGATCGTCGAGGCGGGACGCTGGGCCCATGCGCGGCGCAAGTTCTTCGACTTGGCGCGGCTCAACAAGGCGCCGATCACCATCGAGGCGGTCGCCCGCATCGACGCGCTGTTCGCCATCGAGCGCGACGTCAACGGCCTGCTGCCCGACGAACGACGCCAGATCCGCCGCGAGCGCAGCCGCCCTCGCGTCGAGGCGCTGGGTATCTGGTTGCGCGAGCAGCACGCCAGGCTCTCGCCGAACAACCAGGTCGCCAAGGCGATCGCCTACAGCCTCAATGCCTGGGATGCGCTGGTCCGCTTCCTAGACGATGGCCACCTGTGCATCACCAACAATGCCGCCGAACGGTCGCTGCGCTGCATCGCCGTTGGCCGCAACAACTGGACCTTCGCTGGCTCCGACGCCGGCGGCCGCCGCGCCGCCGCCATCTACACCCTGATCGAGACCGCCAAGCTCGACGACGTCGATCCGCAGGCTTGGCTGACCGATGTGCTGGCTCGTCTGCAGGACCACCCACCCGGCCAAGCGCGTCGACGAGCTGCTGCCCTGGAGCTGGAACCGGCTGCGCCACAACAAACTCGCCGCCTGAACCTTCAGAGCCGGATCAACTCAACCGATTCTTCCGCGGTCCTCGCCGGATGCGTACAACAATGGCGACGCATCGCAACCCGCTACGACAAGCTCGCGGCCAACTTCCTCGGCTTCGTGAAGCTCGCTAGCATCATGCTCTGGCTCAAGTAGGATTTGGCACCACCGCCTAGTTCTTTGGCTTGTCGAGGTCGTCGACGAATCGCTCTAGGCGCTCATGGAAATGATTAAGATCTGCGGTCGAGTATGCTTTGATTCGTGCTACAGAGGCGTCGATCGACGGCTGTAGGAGGTGAGATGGCAAGTCCAACTTTCTAAGTCGATACTCGGCATTGAGGTCCTGAAACTCCCTGACTCGACTCTGATCATCTCTGCCAAGGAATGCCTCGCCTGCGACGACCCACTTAGCTTGCAACTCCTCGAGGTCGAGAGCCTGATACTGTCGACCGCGCTCTAAATAGGAGCGTGTGTGCTCCATTGTGCGCGACGCTATGTAAGCCTTGGCCATTTCTTCGGCCTCTTTATCCTCCGGGTTTGGCATGCGCTATTTTCTCCCCAAGGATCGTAGGCCGGCCTCTATCAGCTTCGCCATTGCTGCGGATTTTGTGAGACCGTTCTTCTCGGCCCACGCTTCCATTGCCTCGATGACACGCGATGAAACGCGCCCAGTAACAACAGGATCGCGCCCACCTGGTTTAGGTGGGCGGCCCATCCTTTTGGGACGGGAAGCAGCCTTTTTTGCTGGCGCCGACATTAAGTATACCCATTCTGCTAACCGTTGAGCACAATAGGTATACCTAATGGCGCAGGCGAGCAGAAGGCTCAAAGCTTTCCTAGCTGAGCGGGCCGGCAAGGTGTTGGAAGCACTCTGCCAGCCCTAACCGCAACCCGAGCCTCTGAGGAACCCGGGCCATGGCTAAGGCCAATCATACACCATCTGACGCGAAGCCGACGGCAGCCCGCCGCGGCGTTCTGCTGGGGGCACTCATGGCGCTCACGGCCCCGAAAGACGCGCCTGAAGCGCCGGCCACCGTCGAGCGCATTGCCACCGCAGCGGACGCCCTGTCCGCCATCTACGCCGAAAATGCACAACAAACAGTGAATTTCTCGGCTTCTTCGTAAGCGCTAATTTCCCCGCACGTTGATGCCGCCTGTCGGCGTTTGATTTA
>LSKJ01000815.1 GCA_001557035.1 Rhodospirillaceae bacterium CCH5-H10
GTGGCTGGCGGCGCGCGCCGACGGGATCGGCATGGGCTGGGTCTCGATCCTCGATCCGAAGAAGGTGACGCAGGCGCTGGACGTGCCGGCCGGCTGGAACCTCGTGGCCTACCTGTGCCTCGGCTTTCCGGCCGAAGAGCACATGGATCCCGAGCTCGAGCGGCATCACTGGGAGGTGCGCAGCGACATCTCCGACGTGGTCTTCACGCGCTGACGCTTTGACACCCGGTCCTCGCCGGGCATTATTGCCTCTCACTTTCGGAGGCGGCGCGTGACTTCAGGAGATCGACCGGCAGGCCAATCGATCTCCGATGCCGCCTTGTATGCGCTGGCGGCCCTGTGCGGGCTGGCCACCGGCGTCCTGGGCGCCGGCTTCCATCTCGTCGTCGATACGCTGGTCCGCTGGCCATCGTGGCTGCTGGCTTACATGGGGCCGGGCGCGCTCACCATTGCCGCGGCGGCCGCGATCGCCGCGGTTGCCCTGCTCGCGGCCTTCTTTCTCACGCGTCTCGTCGCGCCCGAAGCGGCGGGCAGTGGCGTGCAGGAAATCGAAGGCGCCATGGAGGGCCTGCGCGAAGTGCGCTGGCGGCGCGTCCTGCCGGTGAAGTTCATGGGCGGCGTGCTGGCGCTCTCGTCCGGCCTCGTGGCGGGGCGCGAGGGGCCGACCATTCACATGGGCGCGTCGATCGCGCAGGCGATTGCCGAGCGCCTGAAGCTCAACGAGGTGGAGTTGCGCGGCCTGCTGGCGGCGGGCGCTGCGGCCGGCCTCGCCGCCGCCTTCAATGCGCCGCTGGCGGCGATCCTTTTCGTGATCGAGGAGACGCGCAAGCAGTTCCGCTACACGCTGCGCTCCTACACCGCCGTCATCATCGCCTCGACCGCCAGCGCCATCGGCATGGAGCTGGTGGGCGGTACGGCACCACAGCTCAGGCTCGACAATGCGGAGATGCCGCTGTCGATGCTGCCGGCCTTTCTGGTGCTGGGCGTGTTCCTCGGCGGATTGGGTATCGTGTTCAACAACACGCTGCTTTTCCTGCTCGACTGGGCGGGAACGACCTTCCGGAAGGTGCCGTTCGTGCCGGCACTCGTGGTCGGCGCCGCGATCGGTGCGCTGGCACTCGTGCTGCCGCAGGCGGTGGGCGGCGGCGAGCTGCTGATCCCGGGTCTCGTGACGGCCAACCTGCCGATCACGACGCTGCTGCTGCTCTGCCTGCTGCGCTTCGTCGGCGTGATGCTGAGCTATCCAGTCGGCGTTCCCGGCGGCATCTTCGCGCCGCTGCTGACGCTTGCCACCACGGTGGGCCTGATCGCGGCGTGGCTGCTCCAGACGTTCGTGCCGCTGCCCCCGCTGGCCGGCGCGGCGTTCGTGATCGCGGCGATGGGTGGATTGTTCTCGGCATCCATCCGCGCACCGTTGGTCGGGGTCGTGCTGGCCGCCGAGCTGACCGACGGTTACGCACTCATCCTGCCGCTGATCGTGACCTGCGTGACGGCCAACGCGGTCTCACAGGCGCTGGGCGGCCGCCCGCTCTACGAATTGCTGCTGGAGCGCACCCTGCGACTCTCGGGCCAGGCGGTCCCACCGCCTGTCACGACTGGTGTGCTGTCACCGGTTGGGGTGGATGAGGATCGTCGTTCGTAGCTCCATTTCACTTCCCTCCCCCGTCACACGTGTTTGGGCCGGGGAGATGGTGAACACCTGTTCGGGGACATGGTGAACGGTT
>LSKJ01000816.1 GCA_001557035.1 Rhodospirillaceae bacterium CCH5-H10
GTTTACACGTTGTCGGAAGAGGCGACGGACCGCGAGGCGGCCGCACTGGCTGCCCGGGAAAACCGTGCCGGCATGGTCGTTTCCGGCATGAGGCTGTCCGATCAGCCCGACAATGTGGCCCAGACGCTCGTGGCCATGAGCCAGCGGGGGACTGTGAACGACTCCCGCCGTCTCGCCGACACGGTCGTCGCCACCTTCGCCCGCAACGGCGTCAGGTTGTTGCCGCGCACCCACAGGCAGGCGGGCTTCGCCGTGCTGACTTCCCCCGACATTCCGGCCGCGCTGGTGGAATTGGGCTATCTCTCCAATTCGCAGGACGAGAAGCTTCTGACCGTCCGCCAGCACCAGTTGGCCCTTGCCCGGGCGCTGCGGGCATCCGTGGACGCCTATTTCGGCGCCACAAGAAAGGCATAAGTGCGGGGCATTCTGCGACATTGAAGGCCCCCTGGGTGCCGCGTAGAAAGTGACCGTGCTCAACTTCATCAAGATCAGCCTGGCGTTCGCCACTGCCGCCCTCATTGTCGGTACCGGAACCGTTGCAGGCCTTTTCTGGCATTTCAGTCACGGGCTGCCCGATCACAAGCAACTGGCCGACTACCAGCCGGCGACCCTGACCCGTCTCTATGCCGCCGACGGCAAGCTGCTGGCCGAGTACGCCCGCGAGAAGCGCGTGTTCGTTCCGGTGGCCGCCATGCCCAAGCGCGTGCTCGAGGCCTTCGTCGCGGCCGAGGACCAGCGCTTCTTCACCCATCCCGGCATCGACTTCATCGGCGTCGTACGCGCCATGATCGCCAATGTCGCCAACCCGGGAAAACGCCCCGAGGGCGCGTCCGGCCTGACGCAGCAGGTCGCGAAGAACTTCCTCCTCACCAACCAGGCGACACTCTCGCGCAAGATCCGCGAGGCCATTCTCGCGTTCCGGATCGAGGAGACCTATTCCAAGGAACGCATCCTCGAACTGTACCTGAACGAGATCTATCTCGGCTCGGGCAACTATGGCGTGGCGCAGGCGGCGCTCAATTACTTCGATCGCTCGCTGGATGAGCTCTCGCTGTCGGAGATCGCCTACCTCGCGGCTCTGCCGAAGGCGCCGAACCGCTACAACATCGTGCGCAACGAGAAGGAAGCCTACGCCCGTCGCGACTATGTGCTTCATCGCATGATGGAGGACGGCTACATCACGGCCGCCGAAGCGCAGGCCGCCCGGGCCGAGAAGCTCCAGTATCGGCGCCGCAGCACCACCGAAGTGGCGCAGGCCGACTTCTTCGCCGAGGAGGTGCGCCGCAATCTGATGGCCGCCTATGGCGAGAAGGGGCTTTACGAAGGCGGCCTGACCGTCAGCACGACGCTCGATCCGGCCATCCAGAACGTCGCCGACAACGCATTGCGCGACGGGCTGATCGCCTACGACCGCCGCCACGGCTGGCGCGGCGCTTACGCCAAGATCCCCGACATGAGCGTTTGGGAGGAAGAGTTCGCCCGCATTGCGCAGCGTCGTCCGCTCGCTGGCCCGCCGGCGTGGCAGCTTGCCGTCGTGAACAAGGTCGATGCGCAGTCGATCCAGATCGTCGGCCTCCCGGACGGCGAGGGCACCGTGCCGTTCGCCGAGATGAGCTGGGCGCGCCCGACCCTGCAGAACCAAACTCTGGGCGCCGCGCCACGCGGCCCGCGCGACGTCGTTGCCGTGGGCGACGTCATCGTCGTCGAGAAGGTCGAGAAGCCCGCCGGCGCCAATGCCAAACCCTATCCGCCGAAGACCTACGCCCTGCGCCAGGTGCCCAATGTCGAGGGCGGTGTGGTGGTGATGGACACCCAGACCGGCCGCGTTCTCGCGATGTCGGGCGGCTGGTCCTATGGTCGCAGCCAGTTCAACCGCGCCGTCCAGGCCGCGCGGCAGCCGGGCTCCGCCTTCAAGCCGTTCGTCTATCTGGCGGCGATGGACGCGGGCTTCACGCCGGCCTCGATCGTGCTCGATGCGCCCTTCGTCTACGATCCCGGCCACGGCCAGCCGCTGTGGACGCCGAAGAACTACGGCGGCGACATGCTGGGACCGACCACGGTGCGCCGCGGCCTCGAACTGTCGCGCAACCTGATGACGGTTCGCATGGCCCAGCAGATCGGCATGAAGCGCGTCGTCGACGTCGCCAAGGAATTCGGCGTCACGGACGGCATGGGCGCCTACCTGCCGATGGCGCTCGGCGCCGGCGAAACGACGCTGCTGCGCATGACGATGGCCTACGCGATGCTGGCCAACGGTGCCCTCGAGATCACGCCGTCGCTGGTCGATCGCGTGCAGGACCGCAATGGCAAGACGGTCTATCGCCACGAGCCGCGCGCCTGCCGCGGCTGCGGCGAGACGGCGGGCAACGCCAGGCCGGCCGCGCCCGAACTGATCGATTCGCGCAAGCCGTTCCACGATCCCGCGGCAGTCTACCAGGTCGTCAGCATGATGCAGGGCGTGACGACCCGCGGCACCGCCGGCCGTTTGGGCGCGCTCGGCCGTCCGATCGCCGGCAAGACCGGCACGACGAACGACGCGCACGACAACTGGTTCCTGGGCTCCACGCCCGACATCACCATCGGCGTCTATATCGGGTTCGACGAACCGCGCACGCTGGGTTCGCAGGAAACCGGCGGCAGCAACGCGGTGCCGATCTATGAGGCGATCGCCAAGGAGATCTTCAAGGGCAAGCCGCCGACACCGTTCCGTGTACCGCCGGGCCTGCGCATGGTCCGCTTCAGCTACGAGGGTGGCACGATCGACGAAGTGTTCAAGCCGAACACCGAGCCGGGATCGGAGGGCTACATGGTCACACCGCTTGACGGATCGGCCCCTTATTCCGCTATAGACCCCACGCAGGGCCCGCAGCAGGCGGGCAGCCCCCGGCGTCCGGGTCTCTCGGGCACCGGCGAGACCTATTAGTCAGTTTGAAACGGATTCGTGATGCGCGCCGAAGCCCAAGCGATGGTGAACGAGATCGAGGAGTCGCTCGAACTCCTCAGGAGGCGTCTTTGACTACGATCGTGCGGTCGTCCGTCTCGACGAGCTGAACGCGCGCGCCGAAGATTCGGCGCTGTGGAACGACCCGAAGGAAGCCGAGAAGGTGATGCGCGAGCGCACCAAGCTCGAAGCGGCGATCGGTGCGATCAAGCGCCTGCGCGCGGCGGTCGACGACAATGTCGGTTTGATCGAGATGGCCGAGGCCGAGAAGGACGAGGCCACCATCGCCGAGTGCGAGAAGGCGCTGCGCGAGGCGACGGGCGAGGCCAGGGCGGCGCGTCTCGAGACGCTGCTGTCGGGCGAGGCCGATGCCAACAACGCCTATATCGAGATCAACGCCGGCGCCGGCGGCACCGAGGCCCAGGACTGGGCCGAGATGCTGGCGCGCATGTACACGCGCTGGGCCGAGCGCCGCGGCTTCAAGGTGAGCTGGCTCGAGGAGAGCGCCGGTGAAGAGGCGGGCATCAAGTCCTGCGCCTACAAGGTCGAGGGGCCCAACGCCTATGGCTGGCTGAAAACCGAGAGCGGCGTGCACCGGCTGGTGCGCATCTCGCCGTTCGACGGCAATGCGCGTCGCCAGACCTCGTTCGCCTCGGTCTGGGTCTACCCCGAGGTCGACGACAACATCGAGATCGAGCTGATCGACAAGGACCTGCGCGTCGACACCTACCGCGCCTCGGGCGCGGGCGGCCAGCACGTCAACAAGACCGACTCCGCGGTGCGCATCACCCATCTGCCGACCGGCATTGCCGTCGCCGTGCAGCAGGAGCGCTCGCAGCACCAGAACCGTGCCAAGGCGATCCAGATGCTGAAGGCGCGCCTCTACGAGGTCGAGCTGCAGAAGCGCGAGGCAGAGCGTCTCGAGGCCGAGGCCAGCAAGACCGACATCGGCTGGGGTCACCAGATCCGCTCCTACGTGCTGCAGCCCTACCAGATGGTGAAGGACCTGCGCACCAACGTGGAGCGCTCGGACCCGCAGAAGGTGCTCGACGGCGACCTCGATGAATTCATGGCCGCCTCGCTTGCCGCCCGCGTGGGCGAGGGCAAGGACAAGGAAGCCGCCTAGAGACCGGGAGCCGGGTATGTGGTTCGTGTTCGAAGCCGAGTATGAGATCGAGGATCGCCGCGCCAACTGGAACAAGCCGGTGCGGGACACGATGGCTTGGCACGGTCCCTTCGACACCGAGAAGGAGGCCGACGAGGTCGCGCTCGCCCGCATGTGGGCCAAGATCGACCTCTACGCCCACAAGGCGCGCACCGTCGACATGACGGCGAAGGACTGACTTTCATTGGAGCGCGCCACTCCAGTGGCGCTCGGGAGTCTTTAGCCGACAAGGGATGAGCGCAACTGGAGTTGCGCGCTCCACTCGATTCGCGTCGAGCCGGTTCCGGCTGGTCCGTCGATTGCATCTCTGCCGGGGTCAATGGCGGAGAGGCACAACTTGGCTGTAAGGCAATTCCATCTCGGCTGGTTTCTCGGCAACAGCTACGGCGTTCACGGCTGGAACCAGCCCTGGTCGGGCGTCGATGCGCGGGAATGGGCGCAGCCCGATCTTCATATCGAACTGGCCAGAGCACTGGAACGTGCCTGCTTCGACTGCCTGCTGCTCGAGGACTCGCTGTTCGTGCCCGACAACTACGGCGGCTCGATGGATTTCTATCTCAAGCGGGCCCTGCGCGCGCCGAAGAACGATCCGCTGCCGCTGGTGCCGCTGATCGCGCAGGCCACGAAGCATCTCGGTATCGTGCCGACCATCTCGACCAGCTTCTATCCGCCCTATCTGCTTGCGCGCCTGATCGCGACACTCGACCTGATGTCGAAGGGCCGTGTCGGCTGCAACTTCGTGACCTCGACGGCGGAGCGGGCCGCGCAGAACTTCGGCCTCGATGCTCATCTCGAGCACGATCTGCGATACGAGATGGCCGACGAATTCGTGGACCTCGTGGCGAAGCTCTGGTCGTCCTGGGACGCCGACGCAATCGTTGCCGACCGGGAGACGGGCATCTTCGTCGATCCCGCGAAAGTCCGTGCCATCGACTTCAAGGGACGGTTCTTCTCGTCCCGCGGCCCGCTCAATACCGCGCGGCCGGCGCAGGGACGGCCGGTGCTGGTGCAGGCGGGCGGCTCGCCGCAAGGCAAGGCCTTCGCTGCCCGGCACATGGATGTCGTGGTCGCGGCGCTTGGCACGGTCGCGGAAATGAAGACGTTTCGCGACGACATGCGCAAGCGTGTCGCGGCAGAGGGAAGAGACCCCGACAGCTGCAAGGTGCTGTTCGTGGTCTCGCCGACGCTCGGCGAGACCAACGAGGAGGCGGAGGATCGCGCGGCGCGTCGACAGGCGCAGCGCGAGGCCGCGCCGGAAGTATCGCTGGCGATGATGGGCAGTCTGACGGACATCGACTTCTCGACCTTCGATCTCGACGCGCCGCTGGCCGAGCTCACGACCAACGGCCAGCAGGGAACCTTGAAGCGCTTCCTGGCGCAGGGACGCACGCTGCGCGAAGTCGCGGCGAACTATCGTTTCGGATTCGAGGATGCCGTCGTCGGATCGGTCGAACGTGTCGCTGACGTGATGGAGGAGGCGATGGAGCAGGTGGGCGGCGACGGCTTCATGTTCAACGGGCCGCTCAGCCGTCGCTACGTCGCCGACGTTACCGATGGACTCGTGCCGGCGTTGCAGAAGCGCGGCCTCGTTCGCACTGCGTACGCGCACGCGCATTTTCGCGACAATCTGTTTGCATTCTGATCCTGTAAGGCCACTCTCGATCGAGGAATAGCTGGAGCCGCCTCATCGCCAGTCCTCTCTATGTCGCGCTCGGCGCCATGACGGTTCAGCAGACCTTCGCCACGCTGGGACGCTCGACCGTTCCGCTGATCGCTGCTGCCATCGTGGTCGATCTCGGCATCGAGGCCGCGCTGGTCGGCGTCTATCTCGCGATCGGCTCGGTCGCGGCCTTCCTGACGACCATCGGCTGCGGCGGCTTCATCCTGCGTTACGGCGCGGTGCGCATGACGCAGGTCGGCATGCTGGCGCTGGGCGTCGGCCTCGCCATTACCACTGCCGGCTGGCTGCCGCTCTTTGCGGCGGGCGCCTTCATCGGCGGGCTGGGGCAGGCGGTCTCGACACCCTCCAGCTCGCACCTGCTCGGGCGGCTGGCGCCTCGGAACCTGGCGCCGCTGGTCTTCTCGATCAAGCAGTGCGGGGTGCCGGTCGGCCTGATGCTTGCAGGTGTCGTGGCGCCGGCACTGGTGGTCGAAGCGGGCTGGCGCGTGGCGCTGCTGGTCATCGCGCTCTCCTGCGTGCTCATCGTGCTGGCCCTGCAGCCGCTGCGCGCCAGTTTCGATGTCGATCGCAATCCCGCCCAGCCGCTTTCGCCGGCGGATATCCGTGCCAATCTGGTCGGCGTGCTGAAGGATCCGGCGCTGCGCATCCTGTGCGTCGCGATGTTCAGCTTCGTCGGCCTTCAGTCGCTCTTCACCGGCTTCTTCGTGCTCTATCTGGTGCGTGGCCTGGGTTACGACCTCGAGCGGGCAGGGCAGGTCTTTGCCATCGCCATTGTCGTGGCGGTGCCGGCGCGAATCGGCTGGGGCTGGCTCGCCTCGCGCTTCGTGGCGCCGGCGACGCTGCTGGCTCTCCTGGGCATCGGCATGGCCGCCGCCGCGGTCCTCACGGCCTCGATCTCTCCCGAGTGGCCGACCTGGGCCGCGGCCCTCATTGCCACGGCGTTGAGCGTCACCGGCGTGAGCTGGCACGGCGTGCTGCTGGCCGAGGTGGCGCGCCTGTCGCCGGTCGGCCGGATCGGCGCGACCACGGGCGCCGTGCTGGCGTTCGGCGATGCCGGCGCACTCGTCCTGCCGCTGCTGTTCAGCGCGGCCCTGTCGCTGACAGGTGGCTACGCCACCGGCTTCCTCATCGGCGCGGCCCTGGCGCTCGGGGTCGGCCTGTTCGGCCTGTGGCAGCGGGTCAGCCGGCGGCGTTAGGCGCGACCAGGCTCTCGACGAGAGAGTCCGCAACCCGACATCCGCCTGCCGCGACTGGCCTTTCCCGGCGCTTGGTGTAGCCTTGCCGGCAAGAAAAGTGCCTGGGAGGGCGAACGACCATGGACAACCGCAGGGAGAATCCGGCGAAGGTCGGACGGCGTCTCTTTATCGGCGGCACGGCTGCCGGGCTCGTTGCGGCGCCGGCGATCGCGTCGGCGCAGGCCGAATGGCCCAACAAGCAGATCCGCGTCGTCATTCCCTATCCGCCGGGCGGACCTTCCGACGTCACGACACGCATCGTGCTGGAGCGCGCGGGATCGATTCTGGGACAGAGCATCCTGTTCGACAACAAGGCGGGTGCCAGCGGTGCGATTGGCGCCGAGCATGTCATCAAGAGCGCGCCGGCCGACGGCTACACCTTCCTGACCACGACCACGGCGATGGTCTGCATCACCGAGCATCTGCGGCCGCTGCCCTACGATACGTCGAAGGACCTCGTGCCGGTGGCGCGCACGGCCACCTCGTGGATGGGCATGGGCATCAACCCGCAGGTGCCGGCAAACAACCTCCAGGAGTTCATCGCCTACGCCAAGGCCAACCCGGGCAAGATCAACTTCGGCTCGGCCGGGCTTGCCACCATCACCCAGCTCTACGGCGAGATCTTCAACATCGAGGCCGGGGTGAAGATGGTGCATGTGCCCTACAAAGGCAGCGCGCCGGCGACCAACGACCTGCTGGCCGGCCAGATCCAGGTGCAGTTCGATCCGACCACGCTTCCGCACATCGCTGCCGGTCGCCTGAAGTGCTTCGCCGTGCTGGGCGAGAAGCGCTGGCCGGGCAAGCCGGACGTGCCGACCCTCAAGGAGCAGGGCCTGGGCAAGATGGGCGGCGATGCCTGGTACGGCATCTTGGCCGCCAGGGGCACGCCGCAGACCGCCATCGACAGGATGGCTGCCGCGATCGGCGAGGCGGTCAAGGACCCGGCGCTGAACGAAAGGCTCGTGGCCAGCGGCAACTATTCGAGTTTCCAGGACACGAAGACCTTCCAGGGGACGATCGAGCGCGAGCGCGTGTCGTTCGGCGAGATCATCCGGAAGGCCGACATCAAGGTCTGAGACTATACTGGGGCCGGTTGAGGAGAGTTTAAGATGACCAAGCCGGAAACCAGGACCTACGACCGCAGCGCCGAGGACCTCGGCAACATCGTGGCGCTGGAGCACGTCAATCTCGGGATCGCCGACCAGGGGCTGGCGACGGTCTTCTACATGAGCGGGCTCGGTCTCACGCGCGATCCCTACATGATGACCAGCATCGACAATATGTGGGTCAATGTCGGGCGCAGCCAGTTCCATCTGCCGACGATGGCCAAGGCCCAGCGCCTGCGCGGACGGGTCGGGCTCGTGATCCCCGATCGCGAGGCGCTGCTGCAGCGGCTCGGGCGCGTGAAAGGCATGCTGGGCGACACGCGCTTTGCCTTCGTCGAGCACGAGGACCATGTCGAGACGACCTGTCCCTGGGGCAACCGGATCCTCTGTCACGATCCGTCGTCGCGCTTCGACGGCATGGGGCTGGGCATGGCCTATGTCGAGTTCGATGTGCCACGGGGAACGGCCAACGGCATTGCCGGCTTCTATCGCGACGTCTTCGCGACCGGCGCGCGCGTCGAGGGAACGGCGGCGCATGTTTCGGTCGGTATCGGCCAGGAGCTGATCTTCCGCGAGGGTGACGTCGCTGCCGAGGTCTATGACGGGCATCACATCCAGGTCTACGTCGCGAACTTCTCCGGACCGCACGGGCGGCTGGTCGAGCGCGGCCTGCTGACCGAGGAAAGCAACCAGCACCAATACCGCTTCCAGCAGATCGCCGATCCCACGAGCGGCAAGGCGCTGTTCGAGATCGAGCACGAGATCCGCAGCCTGCGTCATCCGCTCCATGCGCGGCCGCTGGTCAACCGCAATCCGCTGCAGACCAATCGTGCCTACGTCCCCGGCCGCGATGGCTGGGTGCCCGAACCGACGTTGCCGGAAATGGACGATCCGAGGGTCGAGATGAGGCGCAAGCGCTTCGAGGAAGCGACGCGGCGGGCGGCCAACTGATGCTGGGTCTGGTTTTGCGGATCGTGGGCTTCGGCCTGCTCGGCTTCGTCGCGACTCCCATCGTGGTCGGGATCACGGTTCTCGTCCTCGCCTATAGTCTCGATTCTCGCTGTGGCACGCCCGGCGATTCGGGGGGCTGTGAGATGGGGGTAGCGTCCATCGCCATCGCCTCGGCCCTGCCGGGCCTGGCAATGGGCGTTGCCTTCGCGCTGTATCGGCATTTCCGGAAGAAGCGCGTGAAGCCGTGACGGTCGCTGACGCCTCGGCATTCGGCAAGCTCAAGGCGCGCATCCAGGCGCTGCGGGCCAAGACCATCGACAACGGCTGTACCGAGGGCGAGGCCCTGGCGGCGGCGGCAAAGGTCGCGGAACTGCTCGATCGCTACGAGCTGTCGCTTACGGATGTCGAGATCCGCGAGACTCAATGCGAGGAGCGGGTCTATGAGACCCATCTCAGGAAGCGCATCCCGATCGACGAATGCATCGGCGCCATCGCGGCGTTCTGCGATTGCCGCGTCTGGCGCGAGAAGAACGCGGCCGGGGAGGCGCGCTATGTTTTCTTCGGCCTGCCGGCCGACGTCGAGGTGGCGCACTACCTGACCGAGCTGATCGATGGCGCCGTGCGTGCCGAACTCGGCCGCTACAAGGTCTCGGCCGAGTACAAGCGCTTCATGCATCAGGAGCGGCACATGGCCAACGCGTCGTTCGCGCTGGGCATGTGTGCGTCCATGGCCGACCGGCTGGTGGCGATGAAGGCGGAACGCGACGGGGTGATCCAGAGCAGCGGTCGTGGACTGGTGGTGCTCAAGGCCGCCGTGGTCGATACCGAACTGGAGAAGCTCGGATTGAAGCTGCGGACCGTGGAAGCGGGGCCAGGGCGCTTCATCTCGCCAGACGCCTACGATGCCGGCGGCATTGCGGGCGGAGCGGTATCCCTCAACCCTGCGATTCGCCGGAAGTAGGCTTACTCAAGCCATCGCGGCGGCGCGGACCATGTCGGCGCACTTCTCGCCGATCATGATCGCGGGGGCATTCGTGTTGCCGGCGACGATCGAAGGCATGATCGAGGCATCGGCCACGCGCAGACCCGAGGTGCCATGGACCCGGAGCTGCGGATCGACCACGGCATCGACCTCGCGGCCCATGCGGCAGGTGCCGACCGGATGGAGGTTCGAGACGCCGCGGGCGCGGATGTCGGCCTTGAGGTCGGCGTCGCTGGTGATGCCGGCGCCGGGCAGGATTTCCTCGACGATGAACGGCTTCAACGCCGGCTGGCTGGCGATTTCGCGGCAGATCCGCATGCCGTGCAGCAGGGCGTCGAAGTCCGAGGCATTCTTCAGGAAGTTGAACCTGATCTCCGGTGCGGCCATCGGATCGGCCGACTTGAGGCGCACCGTGCCGCGTCCCGACGGCGTCAGATGAACGGGGCTCAATCCGAACGCCGAGAAAGGCTGCGGGACGATGCCGGACTTGTTCCTGTCCTTGATCGCCCAGGCAAACATGTTGATCTGCAGGTCGGGTCGTTCCAGCCGCTTGTCGCTGCGTACCAGCGCGCCGACGAACAGGCCCATGCTGGCCAAGGGTCCCGTGCGGCCGAACGCGTACTGGGCCGCCGCCATCAGCCGGCGCGGCAGGCTGATCGTCAGGTCGTTCATGGTGACGGGCTGGCTGCAGCGATAGGCGATGTAGGTGTTGAAATGGTCGTGCAGATGGCTCCCGACGCCCGGCATGTCGCGCAAGACCTCGATACCATGCTGCTTCAGGTGATCGGCCGGACCGAGCCCCGACAGCATCAGCAATTGCGGCGAGCCATAGACGCCTCCCGAGACGATTACCTCGCGGTTTGCGCGGGCACGCACGAGGCCGCCCTGTGTGCGGTATTCGACGCCGGTGGCGCGGCCGCTTTCCATCAGCACTCTGGTGGCATGCGCGGAGGTGGCGACGGTGAGATTGCGCCGGCCCTTCGCGGGACCGAGATAGGCGCGGGCTGAGGACCAGCGGCGGGCCCGGTTGATGGTGGTCTGGTAGAAGCCGACGCCGTCCTGCGTGGCGCCGTTGAAATCCGGATTGGCCGGGATGCCGGCCTGCACGGCGGCATCGTGCATCGCGCGCGCCAGCGTCGGCTGCCAGCGATGGTCCTGGACCTTGAGCGGTCCGCCGGTGCCGTGGAATTCGTCGGCGCCGCGCTCCTGATCCTCGGCGCGCTTGAAGTAGGGCAGGACGGACTGATAGTCCCAGCCTTCGCAGCCGCGCTGGCGCCATTCGTCGTAATCAGCCGCGTTGCCGCGCATGTAAACCATGCCGTTGATCGAGCTGGTGCCGCCCAGCACCTTGCCGCGCGGCTGGTACATGATGCGGTTGTTGAGCTCGGCTTCCGGCTCGCTGTCGAACATCCAGTTGACCTTCGGGTTGTTGAAGGTCTTGTGATAGCCGAGCGGCACGTGGATCCACGGATAGGTGTCGCGCGGTCCGGCTTCGAGCAGCAGCACGGAAAAGCGGCCGTCTTCGCTGAGACGCCCGGCGACGGCGCAACCGGCCGAGCCGGCGCCGGTCACGATGAAATCGTACGAAGCTTCGCCTTGCACGCCGTTTCCCCCGTTCGTTTCCGGGAGCGTAGCGCGCCCTCTTCAGCCGAGATAGGCCTTCACCAGCCGTTCGTCGGTGAGGAAGGACTGCCATTCGCCGGGGCCGATCTCGTGGACGATGCTGCCGACCGACATGACGTAGGCGCGGTCGGTGATCTCCGAGGCGATGCCGACATTCTGCTCGATCAGCAGCAGGCCCATGCCGCGCTCGCGCAGCGCCTTGATGACCAGCAGGATGTCCTTCACGACCTTGGGCGCTAGGCCGGTCGAGGGTTCGTCCATGATCAGCAGGTCGGGCTGCAGCAACAGCGCGCGGGCGATCGCCACCATCTGCTGCTGGCCGCCGCTCAACAGCTCGACCGGCGAGGCGAGACGCTCCTTCACGACGGGAAAGAGGGCCGTCACCTCGTCCCACGAGAAACGCATGTTTGCGCCGCGCACCTTGCGGCCCACGGTCTCGGCCAGGATCAGGTTCTCGCGCACCGACAATTCGCCGAACAGGCGGCGGTTCTCCAGCACGACGGCCAGCCCGTGCCGGGCGAGGTCGTGGGCCGGCGTCGCGGTGATGTCGGTGCCGTTCTTCACGATGCGGCCGCCGCGGGCGCGCAGCAGGCCGCAGACGGTGCGGACCAACGTGGTCTTGCCCGCGCCGTTTGCGCCGACCAGGGCCACGGCCTCGCCGTCGCCGACCTTGAGCGAGACGTCGCGCAGGACGGTGAGGGCGCCGTAGCCGGCGGAGACGGAGGTCACTTCCAGCACGGCTCAGACCCCGAGATAGACTTCGCGGACCCGCGGGTCGCGCTGGATGGCGGCCATGTCGCCGCTGGCGATGATCTCGCCGAAATAGAGCGTGTGCACGGTGCGGGCCACGGTCATCAGGCCCATGTCGTGCGACACCAGCAGGACGGTGATGCCTTCCTCGTTCAGCCGCACGATCCAGTCGCGCAGGTCGTCGATCTCCTGGACGTTGAGGCCGGAAGAAGGTTCGTCGAGCAGCAGCAGACGCGGTTCGCCGACCACGGCGCGGGCGATCTCAAGGATGCGGCGCTGGCCGGCGGTCAGGCTGGCGGCCGGCAGGTCGCGCAACGCGGTGAGGCCGAAGCGCTCGCAGCCGGCCTCGGCGCGTTCGCGGATCTCGCGCATCTGGCCGCGCGATGCGGGCGTGCGCAGCAGGTCCTGCAGCATGGTAGTGCGTGTGAGCTTGGTGCAGCCGACCATGACGTTCTCCAGCACGGTCATCTGCTCGAAGACCTGGGGCGTCTGGAAGGTGCGGACGAGGCCGTTGAGCCCGCGCTGCTGGATCGTGTCGCGGCCCAGCGTGGCGCCGCGATAGGTGACGGTGCCGGCCAGGGGGCGGATGTAGCCGGTCACGATGTTGAACAGCGTGGTCTTGCCCGAACCGTTGGGCCCGATGAGACCGATGATGCCGCCCTCGGGCACGTCGAAGGTGACGGAGCGCAGCACGGAGAGGCCGCCGAACGAGTGGCCGACCTCCCTGAGGGCGAGAAGGGGCTCAGCCATGGCCGCTACCCCTCTTGGCAAGCCGTGTCCGCAGTTTGCCGAATGCGCCGACTAGGCCTTCGGGCATGAGGACGACGACGGCCACGAGCGCCAGCCCGAAGAGGATCTGGTGGATGTCGCCCAGCTTGCTCAGCAGTTCGGGCAGAAAGGTGACGAACAGCGCGCCGACGACGATGCCGGGGATCGAGGTCGCGCCGCCGATCACCGGGATCAGCAGGAAGCTGATGGACCGGTCGACGGTGAAGCTCTGCGTGCTGACGAAGGAAACGTGGTGGGCGAACAGGCTGCCGGCCAGGCTGCCGAACAGGGCGCAGACGACGAACACCTTGGTGCGCAGGGCCTGGAGGTCGATCGAGAGGGCGGCCGCGGCGGTGCTGGAATCGCGCATGGAGCGCAGCATCAGGCCGGTGCGGCTGTCGACGAGATTGTGCGCCACCGCCATGCAGGCGAAGGCCACGATCCAGACGAAGAAGTAATAGCGTGAGGGCCGGTCGAGCAGGAAGCCGAACAGGTCGAGCTTGGGGATGCCGCCGATGCCCAGCGTGCCGCCGGTCAGCCAGTCCCATTCGAAGAACAGCGCGCTCGCGATGGCGCTGAGCGCCAGCGTGCCCAGGGCGAGGAAGTAGCCGGTGAGGCGCAGGATGGGCCGGCCGATGACATAGGCCAGCGCCATGCTGATGATGGCGCCGACGAGAAAGCCCACGATGCTGGGCATGCCCATCATCACGGTGCAGTAGGCGCTGGCATAGGCGCCGAGCCCGTAGAAGGTCGCCTGCGCCAGGTTGACGATGCCGCAATGGCCCAGCAGCAGGCCGATGCCGAGGCCGGCGACCGTATAGATGCCGGTGAAGACCAGCAGGTCGGCCATGTAGCGCGGCACGACGAAGGGCAGCGCGGCCCAGACGACGAGGCCGAGGGCGAGCCAGGGGAGGGTGCGCGGCTTCATGCGCTCAGCCTCCCCGCCGGCCGGCGCGGCCGAGGATGCCCTGGGGCATCAGGATCATGATGATGATCAGCACGGAGAAGGCGACGACGTCCTTGTAGCTCGACGAGATGCCGATGATGGCCAGCGACTCGACCAGACCCAGGGTGAGGCCGCCCACGGCCGCGCCCAGCGGATTGGTGAGGCCACCCAGCACGGCGGCGGCGAACCCCTTGAGGGTGAGGTTGAGCCCGAGCTGGTAGTCGACACCGATGAGCGGCGTCACGAGGATGCCGCCCAGCGCGCCCAGCAGGCCGCCGAGTACGAAGGTGAACGTGCGCATGCGGCCGACGTTGATGCCTGTGGTCGCCGCACCGTCGGCGTCGATCGAGGCCGCCATCATCGACAGGCCGATCGTGGTGCGATGATAGAAGGCGCGCAGTGCCAGGGTGGCGCCGATGCCGATGGCGATCAGCCACAGCGCGTGGAACTGGATAACGGCATCGAGGATGATCAGCACGCCCTCGCCACCCAGCGGCGGCAGCAGGTGACCATCGCGGCCGATGAAGAACAGCACGCTGGCCGACAGGGTGAGGGCGAGGCCGATGGTCAGCAGCAGGAAGCTGTCCTCGCTCGCGTTCTTCCTGGCCATGTAACGCACGAAGGCGACCTCGATGAAGGCGCCGACCAGGGCACCGGCGATCGCGCCGCCTGCGATGGCGGCGGCATAGGGCCAGCCCGTCTTGGTCAGCAGCAGAACGGTGGTCATGGCGCCGATGACCGCGAACTCGCCCTGCATGGCGTTGATCACGCGGCTGCCCTTGAAGATGGCGGAGAGGCCCATGCCGACGAGCGCGTAGACGATGCCGTTCGTCACGCCCGCGAAGATGGCCTGAAGGACCAGGCTCAATGTCATGAAGGGATGCTTCCGCGCGAGAGGGTGGCGCAGGTCCGGGAAGGGACCTGCGCCACTGGGTTCGCTACTGCGTGACGCGGAACGGCGTGCGCGTGTACTTGCCGCCGACCAGCTTCGAGAAGATGAAGCTCGAGATCGGAATGCCGGTCATGTCGTCGGCCGAGAAGTTGTAGTTGGCCAGCACGCCGGTGTAGGGCGCCTTCATGGCCTCGCAGAGCTTCTCGCCCGTGGCGTCGGCGCCGGCCTTGTTGAGGGCCGCCGCGATGATCTGCGCCGCATCCCAGGCCGCCGCCTCGTAGTTCTTCGGCGTGGAGTTGTAGGCCGCCTTGTAGAGCTCGACGAAGGCCTTCTGGTGCGGCAGCGGATCCTCGCCGACCACGAACTCGGGGATCGCGATGTTGTCGGCAGCCGGTCCCATCGCGTTCACGTACTCGTAGGACGAGGAGCCGATCGCGGCGATCACCGGCTGGGTGATCTGGATCTGCTTGACGTTGCGGAAGGGCGTGGCCGACGTGGCGATGATGAAGACCGCCTCCGGCTGTGCCGCCTTGACCTTGGCCGCCTGCGTCGTGGTGTCGGTGGCGCCGATCTCGAACTTCTCGACCGCGACCAGCTTGATCCCGTACTTGTCGGCGAGCGGGCGCAGCTCGGCCATCACGACGTTGCCGTAGCCCGCGTCGTGCAGCACGCCGACCTTGGTCGCCTTGATGCTCTTGGCGTATTCGAGCAGCGCGGTGGCGTTCAGGCGCTGCGGTGGCAGCACGTGGGCCACGCACTTGCGGTCGCGCTCGACCGCCGGACCGATGCCGGTGAAGGCGATCTGCGGGATCTTGTTGGCATGCGTCACGCCGCCGACGGCGACGGTGCTGGCCGTCAACGACGGGCCAAGCAGGGCCTGGACCTTCTGTCCGAAGATCAGGTCGTTGGCCTTGCTGAGCGCGGTGTCGGGATTGGAAGCATCGTCCTCGACGATGAACTTGATCGGCCGGCCCTTGATGCCGCCCTTGGCGTTGATGTCCTTTTCGGCCAGCAGCAGGCCGTTGCGCTCGGGCACGCCGAGGCCGGCGCCGATCTTGACCGGCTCACCCGAGGTCTGCGCCTGGACGGCGAAGGCCGATAGTCCGACCAGCGCCGTGGCGCCGGCCAGTTTTGCGATGAACGATGACAGTGACATTCTTCTTTCCTCCCACTCGTTGAACTTCTTTGTGGCCGTGGCTTCTGGTCAGAGCAGCGGCGGCGGTCC
>LSKJ01000817.1 GCA_001557035.1 Rhodospirillaceae bacterium CCH5-H10
GTCGACGACCGCCACGATGTCGGCGCGCGCGGCGAGGCCGATGTCTGGATCGGCCGCCAGGGCTTCGTCGAACGTCTGGCGGATCAGCGCGGCGGGGACCTCGGTGGTGCCGACGAGCCGCGCCAGATGATAGCTGAGAGCGCTCTCGAAGCGCGGCTGGCTGAGGATCGTCGCGTGGAGCGTTCCGGCGAGCACGGGTTCGGCCGCGGCGGCCGCCTGGGCGGCTTCGCGAATCCGATCCCAAACCGGGTCCACGGAACGCAGGTCTGCCGAGCGCAAATCTGCCGAACGGGATTCCGACGGGTTCTTGAACACTGCGCTATCCATGGCGCTCTCCTCCGCTCCGCTTCCGTCCCCTGCGACGCCCGCGAAGCGCTCGACACGCCTCCCTGCCGGGAGACTACGCCGTGCGCCCGCTGTTCGCAATTCGGGCGGGTACAGGCCTACTGGGCCGCCCGGGCTTCCAGTTCCCGGACCAGCGGCTCGACCTTGCCGCCATTGTTCTGGATGTAGGAATTGAAATCGGAACGTCTAGTCATGACCATGCTGACGCCTTCGACTTTCACGTCGGTGATGCGGTCGTTGCGGACCTCCCACTCGAGCTTGATCGGCTGGCCGCTGGTCTGGTTCAGGCGGCTGTCGACGATCGTCACGCCGTTGGCGCGCGGCGTCACCTTGCCCACGGTCAGGGTCTGGCCGCCATACTGGCCGAAGCGCTCGCTGTAGGCCTTGGCCTCGGCCGTGGCGACGGCCTTGAGGAAGCGTGTGCGCTCTGCCTCGGTCGCCTGGTTCCAGTGCGTGCCCAGCGCCGACCGACCCATGGCCGGCATGTCGAAGCTGGTCTGCAGGACGCCCAGGATCGCGGCCTGACGGGCGGCGCCCGTCCTGGTCTTGACGATTTCGATGACCTGCTGCGCCGTGTTCTGCACGAGCTGCGCGGGATCGGCGGCGATCGCCGGGGCGATGGCCGGAAGGGTGGACAGAATCGCGGACGTGGCGACAAGCTGCAACACGACACGACGAGAGGCGAGCATCGGCACCGTGCACTCCTGTGAACGACTCATGAGGGGAAAGGCTTCTAGCCCGGACGCTGGATCAACGCACCCGTCGCCGGGCGCGTTGCCTTAGCGAACCAGTGCCAGGTTGTCGCGACGCTCCAGTTCGCTGCGCGTGTCGGTCTTCTCACGCTTCTGTCGGATCTGGTCGGCGCGGTTCTGGGTGTAGGCCGAGCGCAGCGCCGCGTAGTAGTCGACGCTGTTCTTCTCCAGATCGTCGAGCGCGAAGATGGTGCGCGAGCGGTAATCGACGGCATTCATGCCGTAGCGGCCGAGCTGATAGACGTCCCAGTTGATCGACAGGTTGAACGTCAGGATCCGGAACGGATCCACCAGGTAATCCATCATCAGGCCGGTGCCGTCGCGGGCGTTGGACGGGCCGATGCCCGGCAGCATCAGGTAGAAGCCGCCATTCTCCGGCTCGGCGCCGGCCCACAGGCCGATCGTCTTGCCGAAATCCTCCTTCGTGCGCTCCAGGCCGAAGCTCGTGGCCACATCGAACAGGCCGGCCACGCCGATCGTCGAATTCACGAGGAAGCGCGCCATGGTCGTGGCGGCGCGATGCGGCTCGCCCTGGAAGATCTCGTTGATGGCCGTGACCGGCTCGCCGAGATTGTCCAGCGCGTTGCGCACACCGGTCTGGGCCCTGTCGGGCACCAGGTCGCGGTACATGACGGCCAGCGGCCTGAGCGCGATGATGTCGACGGCGCGGTTGATCGAGAAGATGAAGCGGTTGGGGGTTTCCAGCGGATCCCAGACCTCGGCGGCACCGGTGTCGCCGGTCGCGCAGCCCCCGACCATGGTGCCGGCAAGGGCGACCGCGACAACCGATCGGCGGAAGCGTGCAGCAATGGCTCTCGTCAGACCGGTCATCAACGCCTACCCCAGGATCCGTCCCGCTGGCCCAGGAACGCCGGGCCAAAAAGCGTGGCGCGGCGTTGGCCGCCGCATTGTCCGGAGTGTTGCATACCGGCGCTGTAGTTTGAAGGGCGGTGGCAGAGACACCACGCGCCTGTGTTTGCGAAGCCACAAACTTCCCCACAGATGTCCATTGCATACATAAAGATATACTTATATCATTCTTCTCATGGACCACCTTCTCACCCTCCTGCGGGCCGCCGCCGAAGATACCAGGCTGCGGATTCTGGCCTTGGCCGCGCGCGAGGACCTGACCGTCAGCGACTATGTGAACGTGCTGGGCCAGAGCCAGCCGCGCGTGTCGAGACACCTGAAATTGCTTGTCGAGGCGGGCCTCCTGGAGCGGTTCCGCGAAGCGCAGTTCACCCGTTTCCGCCTGACCAGCGGCGGCGAGGATGCCGCCCTGGTGCGTGAGTTCGTGCGCCGGCTCGACCCCAAGCACCCTCGCATCGCGACCGACCGGGCCCGGCTGGACGCCGTCCAGCAGCGCCGTCAGACCGCCGCCGCCCGCTTCTTCCGCGACAATGCCCAGCGCTGGGACGAATTGCGGGCGCTGCACGTGGCCGACCGTGAGATCGAGCGGGCGCTGGCCCATCACCTGCCGTTCGGGGCCCGCCGCCTGCTCGACATCGGCACCGGCACCGGCCGGCTGCTCGAAGTGCTGGCACCCAAGGTCGAGCAGGCCGTGGGCGTAGACCAGAGCCGCGAGATGTTGGCGCTGGCCCGCGCCAACCTGTCCCGCGCCGGCATCGAGAACGCCGACATCCGCCAGGGCGACATGTATGCCCTGCCCTTCGAGTCCGACAGTTTCGACGTCGTCACCATCCATCACGTGCTGCACTACGCCGACGATCCGGCCGCGGCGCTGGCCGAGGCGGCGCGCGTGGTGAAGCCTGGCGGCTCGGTGCTGGTGGTCGACTTCTCGCCGCACGACCTGGTCGAATTGAAGCGCGAGCACGCGCACGTCCATCTGGGCTTCGCCGACAACCAGGTCCAGGGCTGGCTGCGCAGCGCCGGCCTCAACCCGCTGGAGCCCCTCCACTTTCCCGGCCGCCGCCTGATGACGGGCATCTGGCGCGGCGAACGCGAGCTGCCTTCGCTCGCGACTGCAAGGCCCACGGCCGACGTTTCCGCCCAAGGAGTTTCACGATGAGTCCCGATACCGGTCCGATCGGCAATCCCCTCAGTTCTGCGGGGAGCCCGACCGAATTCCCCGCCCGCGCGCCGCAGCGCCTGTCCGTCTCGTTCGAGTTCTCGCCGCCGCGCACCGACGCCGCGGAGAAGACGCTGTGGGAGACGGTCACTCGTCTCACGCCGCTGCACCCGTCCTTCTTCTCCGTGACCTACGGCGCCGGCGGCTCGACGCGCCAGCGCACCCACGACACGGTGGCGCGCCTCAAGAGCGAGACCGGCATCGACGCCGCAGCGCATCTCACCTGCGTGGCCGCCACCCAGGGCGAGATCGACGACATCGCCCGCGCCTACTGGGACGCCGGCATCCGCCACATCGTGGCCTTGCGCGGCGATCCGCCCGGCGGCATGGGCGGCGCCTACACGCCGCATCCCGGCGGTTATGCCAACGCCGCCGCGCTCGTGGCCGGCCTGAAGAGGATCGGCAACTTCCAGATCAGCGTCGCGGGTTATCCCGAGAAGCATCCGGCCTCGGCCGACGAGAAGGCCGACCTCGACAACCTGAAAGCCAAGGTCGATGCCGGCGCCGACCGCTGCATCACCCAGTTCTTCTTCGAGGCCGAGGACTTCCTGCGCTTCCGCGATCGCGCGGCGGCGGCCGGCATCCACGTGCCGATCGTGCCGGGCATCATGCCAGTGTCGAACTTCTCGGCGGTGAACCGCATCGCCGGCCTGTGCGGTTCCAAGGTGCCGCCGTGGTTCGCCAACATGTTCGAGGGGCTCGACGACGATCTCGAGACGCGGCGCATGATCGCCGCCACCGTGGCCGGCGATCTCTGCCGCCGCCTGCAGGGCGAGGGCGTCGAGCAGTTCCATTTCTACACGCTGAACCGCGCCGATCTCACCTTCGCGATCTGCCATCTGTTGGGAGTCCGCCCGCAATGACCCGCCAGGAGAAGGCCGAACAGCTGCGCGAAATCGGCTCGGAACGCATCCTGATCAAGGACGGGCCTTACGGCTCGATGATCCAGAGCTACAAGCTCGACGAGGAAGGCTTCCGCGGCGGCCGCACCTTCAACCACGACCAGAAGGGCAACAACGACCTTCTGAACCTGACGCGTCCCGACGTGGTGGGCGAGATCTGCAACGCCTATCTCGACGCGGGCGCCGACATCGTGGCGACCAACACCTTCAACTCGAACTCGATCAGCCTGTCCGACTACGGCATCACCGGCATGGCGCGCGAGATCAACATCGCCGCGGCGAAGCTCACGCGCGCCTGCGCCGACGCCGCCACGGCGCGCGATCCCGCCAAGCCGCGCTTCGTCGCGGGCGCGCTGGGGCCGACCAACAAGACGCTGTCGGTGTCGCCCAAGGTCAGCGATCCCGGCTTCCGCGCCGTGACGTTCGACGAGGTGAAGGACATGTATCGCGAGCAGATCGAAGGCCTGCTCGACGGTGGCGTCGATTTCATCCTGGTCGAGACCGTGTTCGACACGCTGAACGCCAAGGCAGCCCTCGTCGCGGCCGACGAGGCCGGCGAGGCGCGCGGCGAGGTGCTCCCGGTCATGGTCTCGATGACGCTGACCGATCTGGCGGGCCGCAACCTCTCGGGCCAGACGGTCGAGGCCTTCTGGCATTCGGTGCGGCACGCCAAGCCGATCACCATGGGCCTCAACTGCAGCTTCGGCGCGACCGAGCTTCACCCCTACGTGCAGGCACTGAACCCGCAGGTCGACAGCATGCTGTGCGTCTATCCCAATGCCGGCCTGCCCAACGAGCTTGGCGCCTACGACGAGCCGCCGGAGATGACCGGCAAGCTGGTCCAGGGCTGGGCGAAGAACGGCTGGATCAACGTGGTCGGCGGCTGCTGCGGCACGACGCCCGGCCACATCAAGGCGATCGCCGAGGCGGTCAAGGGCATCAAGCCGCGCACGTGGCATGTGCTGCCCCCGGCACTTCGTCTCAGCGGTATGGAAGCGGCGAGTTTCTTCTGATGTCCCAGGAAATCGACAACGACACCAAGCCGGCGCCCCGCGCCATGTTCATCAACATCGGCGAGCGCACCAACGTCACCGGTTCGGCCAAGTTCAAGAAGCTGATCATCGAGGGCGACTACACCGCCGCCATCGAGGTCGCCCGCCAGCAGGTCGAGAGCGGCGCGCAGATCATCGACGTGAACATGGACGAGGGCCTGCTCGACGCCGAGCTGGCGATGGACACGTATCTCAAGCTGATCGCGTCCGAGCCCGATATCGCCCGCGTGCCGATCATGATCGACAGCTCCAAGTGGAGCGTGATCGAGGCCGGCCTGAAGTGCGTCGCCGGCAAGCCGATCGTGAACTCGATCTCCATGAAGGAGGGCATCGAACCCTTCATCGCGCAGGCCCGCAAGGTCCGCCGCTACGGCGCCGCGGTCGTCGTCATGGCCTTCGACGAGAAGGGCCAGGCCGACACCAAGGAGCGCAAGGTCGAGATCTGCGCCCGCGCCTACGACATCCTGGTGAGCCAGGTCGGCTTCCCGGCCGAGGACATCATCTTCGATCCCAACGTCTTCGCGGTCGCGACCGGCATCGAGGAGCACAACAACTACGGCGTCGACTTCATCGAGGCGACGCGCGAGATCAAGGCGCGCTGCCCGGCCGCCAAGATTTCCGGCGGCGTCTCCAACCTGTCCTTCGCCTTCCGCGGCAACGAGCCGGTGCGCAAGGCGATGCATTCGGTGTTCCTCTACTATGCCATCCAGGCGGGCATGGACATGGGCATCGTCAATGCCGGACAGCTCGAGGTCTACGACCAGATCCCGCAGGAACTCCGGGACGCCTGCGAGGACGTGATCCTCAACCGCCGCCCCGACGCGACCGACCGGCTGCTCGAGCTGGCGCCGAAGTACAAGGGCACCGGCGCGGAAGCCGCCGATCCCAAGGACGCCGAGTGGCGGAGCTGGCCGGTCGAGAAGCGGCTGGAGCATGCGCTGGTGAAGGGCATGGACCAGTTCGTGGTCGCCGACACCGAGGAGGCGCGCCTTCAAATCGCGCGGCCGATCGAGGTGATCGAAGGCCCGCTGATGGCCGGCATGAACGTGGTCGGCGACCTGTTCGGCGCCGGCAAGATGTTCCTGCCGCAGGTCGTGAAGAGCGCGCGCGTCATGAAGAAGGCGGTGGCGCATCTGCTGCCCTACATCGAGGCGCAGAAGACCGAAGGCTCGCGCTCCAAGGGCAAGATCGTCATGGCGACGGTCAAGGGTGACGTCCACGACATCGGCAAGAACATCGTGGGCGTGGTGCTCCAGTGCAACAACTTCGAGGTCATCGACCTCGGCGTCATGGTGCCGTTCCAGGACATCCTGAAGAGCGCCAACGACAACAAGGCCGACATCATCGGCCTCAGCGGCCTGATCACCCCCTCGCTCGACGAGATGGTGACGGTGGCCGAGGAGATGGCGCGCCAGGGCATGACCATGCCACTGCTGATCGGCGGCGCCACGACCTCCAAGGTCCACACGGCGCTGCGCATCGCGCCACGCTATGCAGGCCCGACCGTTCACGTCCTCGACGCCTCGCGCGCCGTCGGCGTCTGCTCGGCGCTGGTCTCGGAATCGGGCTCGCAGGCCGAGGATTTCGCCATCAAGGTCGCGGCCGAATACGAGGCGATCCGGGTGGAGCGCGCGGGCGGCGCGAAGGAAAAGGTGATCCCGCTCGAAGCGGCGCGCGCCAACGACTTCAAGATCGACTGGTCGGCCTATACGCCGCCCAAGCCCGCGATCACCGGCACGCGCGTGTTCGCGGAGTATCCGCTGCACGAGCTGATCGAGCGCATCGACTGGACGCCGTTCTTCCGCGCCTGGGAGCTGGCGGGCAACTATCCGGCCATCCTCGAGGATCCGATCGTCGGCGAGAGCGCGAGGAAGCTCTATGCCGACGCGCGCAAGATGCTCGACCGCATCGTGCGCGAGAAGTGGCTGACGGCGAAGGGCGTGGTCGCCTTCTGGCCGTGCCGCCGCGAGGGCGACGACGTGGTGCTCTACAGCGACGAGACTCGCACGAAGGAGATTTCGCGCCTCTATTTCCTGCGCCAGCAGATCGAGAAGCGTGCGCCGCGCGCCAACATGTGCCTGGCCGACTTCATCTCGCCGGAGGCCGACTGGATCGGCGGCTTCGCCGTCACCGCCGGCCATGGCATCGAGGAGCATCTCGCGCGCTTCAAGGCCGATCATGACGACTATTCGGACATCCTGCTGAAGGCGCTGGCCGATCGTCTCGCCGAGGCCTTCGCGGAGCGCCTGCATGAGCGCGTGCGGAAGACGATGTGGGGCTACGCGCCCGAGGAGGCGCTCTCCAACGACGAGCTGACGCGCGAGAAGTATCGCGGCATCCGCCCGGCGCCCGGTTATCCTGCCTGCCCCGACCACAGCCAGAAGCCCGAGCTGTTCCGGCTGCTGAACGCCGGCCAGAACGCCGGCATCCAGCTTACCGAAAGCTTCGCGATGGTCCCGACCTCGGCCGTCTCGGGCTATTACTTCGCCCATCCCGACGCGCAGTATTTCGGCGTGGCGCGCATCGGCAAGGACCAGGTCGAGGACTACGCCAAGCGTCGTGGCGTCTCGATCGAGCAAGCTGAGAGGTGGCTGCGGCCGAACATCGGCTATTGAGCCGATGCTGAGCTACGCCCTCGTCCTGTTCGTAGGCCTCATCGCTGGAACAGTGAGCGGCGTCGTCGGCACCGGCGCGACGGTCATCCTGCTGCCGGTGCTGGTCATGGTGTTCGGGCCGCGCGAGGCGGTGCCGATCATGGCCGTCGTCGCGCTGATGTCGAACTTCGCCAAGATCACCGCCTGGTGGCGCCACATCGACTGGCGCGCGTCGGCCGCCTACGCGCTGGGCGGCGTCCCGGCCGCGGCGCTGGGTGCGCGCACCCTCCTTGCCTTGCCCGAGAACACGGTCGAGACGGCGCTCGGCATCTTCTTCCTCGTCATGATTCCGGGCCGCCGCTGGCTCGCCGCGCGCAACGTCGTGCTGGGCTATGGCGGGATGTTCGCGGCCGGCATCGTCATCGGCTTCCTGACCGGCATCGTGGTCTCGACGGGACCGCTCAGCGTGCCGGCCTTCGCCGCCCATGGTCTGGTGAAGGGCGCCTTCATCGCGACCGAGGCCGCAGGCTCGCTCGCGCTCTACATCAGCAAGGCCCTCACCTTCCAGGCATTCGGCGCGTTGCCGACCGACATCGCAATCAAGGGACTGATCACCGGTTCCTCGGTGATGGCCGGCACCTACCTCGCGCGAGTGATCGTCGAGCGATTGAGCGTCGCGGCCTTCCAGCATCTGCTCGACATCGTCATGGCCGCGTCGGGTCTCGCGCTGCTCTGGCAGGCGCTGAGGTAGACGGACGCGTTTTCCTGCTGCAAGGATGATCGCCCCCTTCGAGGAGAGAATGATGGCGATCACGAAGAAGCAGGAACTGCGGGCGCTCAGCGCCGACGAGCGCGAGCTGATCGACCTGTCGGGCGCGCGCGTCGTCAAGGCGCTGACCGACACCCAGCTTTCCAGCCTGGTGAAGCGGACCCGCACGAAGCGCGACCGCGCCCGCACGCTTGCCGAGCGCCAGCGTCGCGAGATGCGCGGCGCGACGCCGGTGAAGGCCGACGATGGATCGCAGCTCAAGCTCGCCATCCTGACCGCCGCCCTCGCCCGTCTCGACACCGAGACCGCACGCCGCGCCAAAGTGAAGGCCAAGGCCGCGCTGGTCGCGAGCGCGAAGAAGGCGCTGGCGCTGAAGCAGAAGGCGAAGCCCGCCAGGACCAAAACTGCCTCGAAGACCGGACCAAAGTCCGTGTCGAAGGTCGGCAAGGGCCGCGTTCCCGTGCAGAATCACGTGCCAGGATCGGTGCGCGGCAGCGTCCGCAAGCAGGGCGCGCGGGTTCAGGCGAAGCGCGACGCCCGCTAAGCCGGCGTCAGATCCACGACCGCGATGCGAGAAGGCGACGCCGACAGAGGCGTCGCACCACGCTAAGCTGGCCGCAGCTTCCAGGGAGGAACGCATGCTGGCCAACACCACACGCACGCTCACCGAGGCACAACGGGAGCAGTGGGCCGTCGACGGATACCTGCAGATCGAGGGCGCGCTCTCGCCCGCCGAGGTCGATTTCTTTTCCAGGCTGCTCGACGACAAGGTGCGCACCGAGCCGGGCTACGAGCCCGCACCGGGCACGCTGCCGCGCGGCCACTATGCGTGGAAGCTGCCCGACCAGGACAAGGACGCGTTCATGGACCGGCGCGACCTGCTTCCCTACCACCAGGCCTTCATCGACCTGATCGACCGGCCGGCGATCTTCGACCTGATCCTCGACCTGATGGGGCCCTACATCCAGTTCTCGATGAGCCAGGCGATCGTGCGCGCCTCGACCGATCTGTTTCCGGGTTACACTCATACCGACGGCGGACAGGCGCAGAAGGCGATCCGGGTCAGCGAGACCAGCCGGCCGCTCGCCGTGAAGGTGATGTACCTGCTGACCGACGTGACCGCGGACAACAGCGGCAACTTCACCGTGTTCCCCGGCAGCCATCTCCGGCCCTTCCCTGATCGGCCCGAGCGTGTTCCCGGCCCGGGCACGCCGGGCGCGGTGCCGCTGCTCGGCAAGGCCGGCGACGCCTATGTCTTCCCGCACGCGCTGTGGCACGGGCCTTCGCCCAACCATTCCGGCAAGGCGCGCAAGACCCTGCTCTACAACTACTGCCAGATGTTCATGCGGGCCTACGATTTCAGCGGGCCGTATGCGGCGATCCTCGACCGCTGCACGCCGCGCCAGCGCCGCCTGCTGGGCGATCTCGGTCACGATTTCAGGCCCGGCGATTTCTTCTATGCTCCTGAGGACCAGGAAGCAGTGATGACGGGCGCCGCCTAACCCACCCCGTCGTCTCGACCGAAGCGCCGAAGGCGCGAAGTGGAGAGACCTTTTTTCACGAAAAGCCGGCAAATAGTGGAGAAAAGGTCTCTCCGCTCCGCCTCGCTATGCTCGGCTTCGGTCGAGACGACGGGGATATTCTTGCATCAGCACTTGTGAAGAGCGTCTTCCCTTTCCAGCGTTCGTCCGGCGTCGTAATGGCTCTTTCCGGACGGGCGCCCGTGGGGGCGGCCCTCCCCTAAAGGAGTGTCTATGAAGAACGTCGTCATGGCGGCCGCGATGGCTGCCCTCGCCCTCTCGACCGGCGCCTGCAGCATGCAGCAGTCGACCGCGCAACAGCTCAACACCACCAATGCCAATTCGCGCATCTACATCGGCTCGCTGACCTGCAACGTCGGCGGCAGCACCGGCTACGTGCTGGGCTCGGCCAAGCCGCTCGACTGCGTGTTCCTCGGCAAGGATGGCGTCTCGACCGCGCACTACACCGGCACGATCGACAAGGTCGGCATCGACATCGGCTACACCAGGGCCGTGCACACGATCTGGCGCGTCTACTCGCTGGGCTCGGACCGTGGCGTGACGCAGATCGGCGGCACCTATGTCGGCGAGCAGGGCACGGTCGCGGCCGGCAACCAGGCCGGCGGCAACTGGATCTATGGCGGCCCGAACGCCGAGATCGGCATGATCTCCTCGGGCGTGATCAAGGACGCCGGCTACAACCTCGCGACCGGCGTGGCCGCGATGACGATCCGCCTGAAGCAGTAGCTTCGGCTCAAGCCGCCGCTCCCGTCGCCGCCTGCAATGGGCAGCCGGCGACGGTGATGCGGTGCATCAGGCGCCGCTCGCCCTGATAGTCGTTCTGGGCGCTGTGCCAGGTGGCGCGGTTGTCCCAGAAGGCGATCGAGCCGTCGCGCCACTGGAAGCGGCTGGTGAACTCGCTCCGCGTGACGTGCGCATAGAGATATTCCAGCAGCGGGTTGCTGTCCTCGACGCTCCAGCCCTCGAAGTGCAAGGTGAAGTCCCCATTGACGTAGAGCGCCTCGCGGCCGCTCAGCGGATGGCGGATCACCACCGGGTGCAGCACGTCGCCCACCTTGTCCCCGTTGTGGAAGACGAGGTCGCTGCCGCTGGCCTTGCGCGCCGCAGTGCCGAACCGGTGCGCCGACGAGTGCACGGCGTTCAGCCCGCGCAACGTCTTCTTCAGCCCCTCCGACAAAGTTTCAAAGGCTCGATAGACGTTCGCGAACAGCGTATCGCCGCCCTTCGACGGCAGTTCGCGCGCCACCAGGATCGAGCCCATCGCGGGGATCTGGTCGTAGGTGTGATCGGTATGCCAGCGCTCGCCGATGTTCTTCTGCTGCGTCGGCTCCTTGCGGACCTCGGCGATCATCGGATAGCCGGCGACGGCCGGGAAGTAGCGGTTGATGTCGATCGCGCCCCAGCGCTGCGCGAACGCGACATGCTGTTCGGGCGTCAGGTCCTGGTCGCGAAAGAAGATCACGCCGTGCTCGACGAAGGCGCGCTGCACCTCGTCCCACTGGCGGTTGCTCATCGAGTTGAGATCGAGCCCCAGCACCTCGGCGCCGCAGCCCTCGAGCTCACGAACCTGAACCGTCTCGTACGTCATGGGCCCACCCTCCGATCTTCGACGACGGGCAGCATACTACGGACGGGCGAGAAGCGAAGGATCCCTCACTGCGTTCGGGATGACACCGCTTTTGGGGTTTTCGCAATGCGCCGATACAGAAACCGGTGTCATTCCGAACGCAGTGAGGGATCCTTGTCATGTCGATCAATGACGGTCAGGCGCCTTTCACCCCGAGCAGCAGCAATGCGACCGAGAGGGTGAAGACGCTGGCGGCGGTCGAGATCACCACGGCGTTGGTCGCGCGGGCGACGCCGGTGCCGTACATCTGGGCGATCAGGTAGACGTTTGCGCCGGCCGGCAGCGCGGCGTTCAGGGTCGCCACGTTGAGCCACAGCGGATCGAGCGGGAAGACGTAGCGGCCGATCGTCCAGACCAGCACCGGCAGCATGGCGAGCTTGAAGAACGATGCGACGGCAGCCGACTGCCAGTGGCCTTTCAGCCCGACATGGGCGAGCGAGGCGCCGACCATGATCAGGCCGCAGGGCGGTGCCGCCGCGGCGAAGGCCTGCAGGATGCGGTCGATTACCGGCGGCGTCGCGAGGCTGGTGTGCGCGGTGACCTCGCCCCAGAGGAGGCCCGCGAAGATCGCCGGAATCACCGGGTGCTTCAGCATGGAGAGGGCCGCGCCGCCCAGCCGCTTCAGCACGTTGCCGCGCCGCCCGCCCGCGCCGTCCATCTCCATCAGGAAACAGGTGAAGGTGAGCAGGATCAGCGAATGGACGCTGATGATCATCAGCAGCGGCACCAACCCCTGCTCGCCGAAGCCGTAGCTGATGAACGGGATGCCGATGCCGACGCCGTTGGAGAAGGAGCCACTCAGCGCGAACATGGCGCGATCGCCGAGCCGGAGCCCCTGCATCCGCCCGATCGCCATCAGCACGCCGTAGAGGATTGCGACGCCGCTGAAGAAAGCCAGCAGCACCTGCGGCTCGAGCGTCTCCAGCCGCACCTTGGCCATGGAGCGGAAGAGGAGCGCGGGGAACAGGACATAGAAGGTGACGGCCGTGAAGCCGCGCAGGCCTTCCGGCGTGAGGAGCTTGCTGCGGCCGATCAACCAGCCGACCATCACCATGCCGAAGACCGGCACGATGATGTCGAGGATGGCACTCATAAACTATGAACGCGCCACTCCCGTGGCGCGTCCTTATTCTTTCTGAGAGGCGCGGGCTTTCGCGCCCCAGCG
>LSKJ01000082.1 GCA_001557035.1 Rhodospirillaceae bacterium CCH5-H10
GGCGCGATCATTGTCTGCATCGAACGAAGACGCGCCACTGGAGTGGCGCGCCCCCAGCACGACGCGATTCGATGTCACCCCGAAGCCCTTAGAGCTTCGGCTTGGGGAATACCGCCTTGGCGGAAGCGAACTCCGCCGGGGCGATGACCTCGATCTCGCCCTTGAGCGACTGCATGGTCGCCGGCCGCCCGCCCTCGTTCTGTCCGTTGACGAACTTCGTCGGCCCGTAGGGCATCAGCTCGGCCTTGAAGGTCGAGGCGGCCAGCGCCGCGATGAGCTTCTCCTTGTCGGCAGAGCCCGCCTTCTCCAGCGCATCGGCCAGCAGCATGACGTTGCTGTAGGTGAGGTAGACCTCGAAGGTGAACAGCGCGCCGGCGGCCTCGACCCGCTTCTTCAGCGCCTGGGCCTGCGGGCTCTTCGGATTGTACCAGTGGTTCACGTCCATCATGTACTGGGAGACGTCGGGCATCTCCTTGACGAACTTGTAGTTGAAGCCGCCGCCGAGGATCGAGAAGAAGCCCGCGACGTTGACCTTCTGCTGGTAGAGCGTGCGCGCCAGCAGCATGTATTCGTTGCCGTAGTTCGACATCATGACGATGTCGGGCGCCAGCGAGCGGATGCGCAGCGCGATGTTGTCGAAGTTGCGCGTCGGATTGTCGTGCGCGATCAGCTCCTTCGCCGCGATGCCGATCGAGGGCAGCTTGGTGGCCAGCAGCTTGGCCGTGCCGGTGCCGAACTCGCCCGATTCGTGGACGATCACCGCGGTCTTGGCGACGCCGTTGGCCGCCTTGTTCAGCGCGCCCAGCGAAGCGATGCCGTCGTCGACGCAGACGCCGAAGCCCGGCTTCAGGCGAAACACGTTCTTGAGGCCGCGGCTCATCAGCAGGTCGGAGGCGCCGACATCCACGAGGAACGGCGTGCCGTACTTGGCGGCCGCTTGGCTGGCGGCGATGCCGACCGGGCTTTGGAAGCAGCCGATATAGGCGGCCACGCCCTGCTCGTTCATCTTCTCGACTTCGCTGACGCCGACCTCGACCTTGGACTGGCTGTCGCCCAGCAGGGCTTCGAGTTTGGCGCCGCCCATCGACTTGATGCCGCCGGCCTTGTTCACGTCCTCGATCGCCATCGTGCCGCCCAGCCGGCTCTGCTGGCCGTTGTAGGCGACGAAGCCGGTGACGGGATGGATCATGCCGACTTTGACGGCGGCGGGCTGGGCGCCGACCAGGGAAGGCGCGGCGACCGCTCCGGTGGCCAATGCCGTGCTGCCGGCGAGAAAGGTCCGGCGCGAAACCGCAGACGTGCGTTGCTTGGTCATGAAAACCTCCCGGCAATCAACGAGCGAAGATCGAGCGTATGTCGGCAACCCTGTCCAAAGCGAGAATCTTCTTCCGCATGTCGTCGGCAACGTCGTGAGGCAACATCCGTGCCGTCAGCGAGAAGTATTTGCCGGTGAGTTCGTCGCGCGAATAGGGATCCTGGTCATCGCCGCGATTGGCCTCGACGGCGGCGGTGAGCGTGCGGCCGTCGCGCAGCCGGACGTCGACGCGGGCCGGCCGGAATTGCGGCAGCCGGGCCGTCATCGCCTTGTCCTCGACCACGAAGACGCGCTTGGCCAGCGACTGGACCTTCTCGTCACGGATCGCGTCCCAGGTGAAATTCTCGACGCGGGAGGAGCCGCGCACGAGGCGCGTCGCCACGGCGAAGGGCACCGAGAACTTGCCGGCCAGCGTGTTGCGCGGCGCCTGGTCGTCGAGCTCGGCGGCATAGAGATAGCTCGTGACGTCGATCCGCTCGACCGCATCGGCCGTCACCGCTTCGCGCGCCAGCAGCGTGTCCAGGGCGTCCAGGGCGCCGTGATTGTAGCGGCAGCAGGAATGGAGCTTGAAATAGTTCTGGTCGATCTGCCAGTCGCGGCCCAGCCCGTCGATCATGCGCGCCGTGTCGAAGCGCTCGGACACGACCTTGCCGAACACGCTGGACAGACCATCGCGCTCGCCGATGAAGCCGGCCTCGATCAGGTCGATCGCCATGAGCGCCATGCGGTTCGAGATGCCGGCATAGGCGTTCCGTACCGTGCCGCCCTCCAGCATCGTGCGCTTGGAGGAGGCGAGCGTGAGCGACGAAGCGACGTTGATCGTCTCGCGGATCTGCGCTGCGTCGTAGCCCAGCAGCTTCGCCACGGCGACGGCGGCGCCTACCGTTCCCCAGGTGCCGTGCGGGTGCATGTCGGGCCGCATCGCGGCGGCGATGCCGATGCGGGCGCCGATCTCGTAGCCCAGGATCAGTGCCTCCATCACGGCCTTGCCGGACAGGCCCCTGATCTCGGCCAGGGCCCAGACGGCCGGCAGGGCATGGATCGAGGGATGGCCCTTGGCGAAGCGGTTGCCTTCGTCCATTTCGAGGAAGGTGCCGGCGGTGCCGTTGAGGAACGCCGCGGCGGCCGACACGGCCGTCTTGCCGGTTCCCATCACCGAGGCCTCGCCGACCGGGCTGACGGTCAGCTTGGCGGTGAGGGCCTGCATCTCGGGTTCGGCCGCGCCGCCCACGATGGCGCCGATCGTATCGAGGACGACATAGGACGTCTGCTCGACCGTGGCGGGCTTAAGGGACTCCAGACGGAAGCCCGCGATGAATTCCGCGAGCGTATCGAGCCAGAACTGGGTCACGCGGATCAGCCCATCATCGTTTCGCGATAGTGCCTGGCCACCTCGCCCGGCGTCGCCTGCCAGACGTTGCCGAACCGCTCGACGCGGCGTAGGGCCTCGTCGAGATACCTGATCCGGTGCGCCATGCCCATCAGCCAGGGATGGATCGACAGGTTGAACACTTGGCCGCCCTCGTGATGCAGCAGCTCGAACGCGTCGCCCACGAGGTCGGGATAGCGCGTGGTGTTGATGCGCCGCAGCCAGAGCTGCTGCACGTCGTCCCATTCGGGCTGGTTGGGCAGCGAGACGAATTTCCGGCCGTCGCCGACATGCATCGGATAGGGCTGGTCGTCGTTGGGCCAGTCGAGGACGTAGTCGAGACCCGCATCGGCCAGCAGCTTCGGCGTACGCTGGCTCTCGCCGAATTCCTGGCCGAGCCAGCCTTTTGGCGCGACGCCGGTCGCTTTCTCGATCGCAGCGATCGAGGTCGCGATCTCGGCCTTCTCCTCGGCCTCGCTCATCTTCGAGCTGATCATGCGGTTGGCCGAGACGCCGTGGCCGATGATCTCGTAGTTCCGCTTCCTGAATTGCTCCATCAGGAACGGATAGCGCTCTGCCGCCATCGCATTGACCGCGACGCCGGCGCGGATCTGGTAGCGGTCGAGCACGTCGAGGACGCGGAAGATGCCGGTGCGGTTGCCGTATTCGCGCTGCGTCCAGGTCCGGTAGTCGGGATGATAGGTGCCGAACTCGCCGGTGAAGCGACTGTCCTTCACCACGCCGTCGGGCGGCAGCAGCTCGTAGTACTCGAGGTGCAGCACGACATAGAAGGCGACGCGGGCGTTGCGCGGCCAGGCGAGCTTGGGCCGCTTGGGATACGGCACAAAATCGTACCAGGGATTGTCCATCCCGGCGGGCAGCGGCGGCGGGTTCTTGGAGATGGGCGCGCTCATGTCAGGCGTCCTTTCCGAGATGCTGCTGATAGGGTTTCAGCCCGTTCGCCGTGTACCAGTCGTGGATCTCCTCGGCGGTGCAGACCCAGGCATCCTTGTGCTTGCGGATGTAGGACAGCGCCCGGTCGAGATGCTTCAGCCGGTGCGGCGCACCCATCATGTAGGGATGCAGCGCAATGCACATGACGCGACCGTTCTCGCCGCCCTCGCGATAGACCGTGTCGAAATGGTCGATGATCATCTGGGCGAACTCCTCCGCCTCGACCGGCTGGCGGTAGATCATCGCGTCGTTGAGGTCCATCGAGTAGGGAACGTGGATCAGCGGACCGTGCTTGGTCGCGAGCGGCGTCGGCTGGTCGTCGTGGTAGAAATCGCAGAAATAATCGAGGCCGGCTTCCTTCACGAGATCGGGCGTGTTCAGCGTGTTGGACACGGCCGGCGAGAACCAGCCGCGCAGCTTGCGGCCGGTGAGGCGCAGATGCGTCGCCTTGCTGTGCTCGATGACATCGCGCTCCTCCTGCTCGCTGTAGCCCCAGTGATAGCGCGTGTTGAAGTAGCCGTGGCTCATGTACTCCCAGCGCCGAGCCTCCATGGCTTCCAGGATCTCGGGGTACATCTCGATCACCGACATCGAGAGCGAGACGGTGCAGCGGATGGAGTGCTTGTCCAGCACCTCGAACATGCGCCACAGGCCGACCCGGTTGCCGTAGTCGCGGCCGCCATAGCCCAGCACGTCGGGATGCGGCATGCGCGGCCACGGGTTGCGCACGCGGACCTCGGCCGGAATGTATTCGTAGTGCTCGATGTTGGGGCAGACCCAGACCGCCACGCGCGCATTGTTGGGCCAGGATAGTTTCGGTCGTTCGACGATCGGGGAATAGCCGAAACGGTAGGGGTCCATCCGGAACGCTCTTTCTTTGGTTGGCATGGAGAGTGCAACACGGGTTGCGTCGCACTTCAACGCCCACCATCCTGTTCGCATGGCGGACAACATTCGCTTCACGCTCAACGACACGCCCGTGGACGTCGCCGGCCTCTCGCCGATGACGACGCTGCTCGACTGGCTGCGCGACCATCGCGGCCTGCGCGGGACCAAGGAAGGCTGCGCCGAAGGCGATTGCGGCGCCTGCACCGTGGTGCTGGAGCGCGACGGCCGGCGCGAGGCGATCAACGCCTGCATCGTGCTGCTGGGCCAGGTCGACGGCCAGTCGGTGCGCACGGTCGAGGGCTTGCGCGGCGCCGACGGCGGACCGCATCCGGTGCAGACGGCGATGGCCGAGGCCGACGCCACGCAGTGCGGCTTCTGCACTCCGGGCTTCGTCATGTCGGCGGTGGCCTATGCCGGCAGCGGCGAGCCGGCGGAGCCCGATGCGATCCATGATGCTCTGGCCGGCAATCTCTGCCGCTGCACCGGCTACCGGCCGATCGTGGAGGCGATGACGCGGATCGCAGGCCTGACCGTCGAACCGCCGCCCGCCGCGCCGTCCCGTACGCGGTCGGTCGCCTTCGACGGCGCCGGTGGGGTCGCCTTCTTCGCGCCGCGCTCACTCGCGGAAGCCTTGGCGCTGCGGGCCGAGCATCCCGATGCGTTGCTGCTGTCCGGCGGCACCGATCTCGGCCTGCTGGCCAGTCGCGCGCGCAAGCCGCCGAAGGCCGTGATCCACCTCGCGCATTTGACGGAACTGACGGCGATCTCGACGACCGGCGACCGGATCACCATCGGGGCGGCGGCCACCTACGGCGACGCAGCGCCAACCCTGATCGCGGCCTTTCCCGCGCTGCGGCCGTACCTGTCGCGGCTGGGCTCACGGCAGATCCGCAACATGGGCACGATCGGCGGCAACATCGGCACGGCCTCGCCGATCGGCGACATGCCGCCGGTCCTGCTGGCGCTGGAAGCGAGCCTGACGCTGGTGTCGACGCGAGGTGCCCGCGAAATCCCGCTCGACGACTTCTTCCTCGACTATCGCAAGACTGCGCTGGCGCCGGACGAAATCATCCAGAGCATTTCCATGCCGCGCTTGTGGGAGGGCGAGAGCTTCCATTGCGACAAGGTGAGCAAGCGCCGCGACCAGGATATCTCGACCGTCGCCGGCGCCTACAGGGTGCGCATCCGCAACGGCAGGATCGAGGATGCGCGGCTGGCGTTCGGCGGCATGGCGGCGACGCCGCGCCGGGCGCGTGCGGCCGAGGCGGCGTTGCTGAAGGATGGCTTTGCGGCGGCTGCCGATGCCATCGCCACGGATTTCAAGCCGGTCGACGACTGGCGCGGCTCGGCGTCCTATCGCCTGCAGGTCGCGGCCAACCTGCTGCGGCGGCTGGAGCTGCGCCTCGCCGATCCGGGGCGCGTGCTGGAAGTCGAGGCGCTGTGAGCGCGAAGGTCCATAGGGCGCAGCGCCACGACAGTGCGCTGAAGCACGTCATGGGGCAGGCGCTCTATATCGACGACATGCCCGAGCCCGCCGGCACGCTGCATGGCGCGCTGGTGCTGAGCAATGTCGCCTGCGGCAGGCTCCTGAAGGTCGACAGCACCATGGCGTCGAAGATGCCGGGTGTCGTCGCGGTGCTGGGACCCGGCGACGTTCCCGGCAAAAACGACGTCGCCGCCATCGGCCAGAACGAGCCGCTGTTCGCCGTCGACCGGATCGAGTTCGCGGGCCAGACGCTGGCCATGGTCGTTGCCGAGACGCTGGATGCGGCACGTGCCGCGGCGGAAAAGGTCGTCGTCGAGATCGAAGCCGAGGAGCCAATTCTCGACATCGCCGCGGCGCTGGATCGCAAGGCCTATGTGCAGTCGCCATCCACGGTGCTGCGTGGTGAGCCTGATACAGCCATGGCAAGCGCTCCCCATAAACTCACCGCCGCTTTCAGCGTCGGTGGGCAGGAGCATTTCTATCTCGAGGGCCAGATCGCCTTCGCGCTGCCGGGCGAGGATGGCGACATCACCGTCCACTCCTCGACCCAGCATCCGACCGAGGTGCAGCATATCTGCGCGCGCCTGCTGGGCTGCGACTTCAACCGCGTGACGGCGGTGGTCCGCCGGCTGGGCGGTGGCTTCGGCGGCAAGGAGAGTAACGCTTCGTGGGTCGCAGGCGCCGCGGCCGTCGCGGCGAACCATACCGGCCGGCCGGTGAAACTCCGGCTGCCGCGCGAGGTCGACATGGTGGCGACCGGCAAGCGCCACGGCTTCGACTATCGCTACACGGTGGGCTTCGACGGCGACGGCCGCGTGCTGGCGCTCGACGCGGTGCTGGCGGCCGATGCCGGCTGGAGCCTCGATCTCACGCCGGGCGTGGTGGCGCGCGCGCTCACCCATACCGACAACGCCTACTGGGTCCCGCACTTCCGCGCCGTCGGCTATGCCTGCCGCACCAACAAGCAGTCGAACACGGCCTTTCGCGGCTTCGGCGGACCGCAGGGCGTCGTCATCATGGAGGATGCGCTCGATCGGATCGCGATCCATCTCGGCCGCGATCCCGTCGAGATACGCGCGCTCAACTTCTATGCCGAGGGCCGGGACGAGACGCCCTACGGCCAGACGGTCGACGAGAATCATCTGGAGCGTTGCTGGGCCGAAGTGAAGGCCGGCGGCGAGATCGAACGGCGGCGCGCCGAGATCGACGCCTTCAACGCGGCGAACCCGGTGCTGAAACGCGGGCTGGGACTCTTCCCGCTGAAGTTCGGCATCTCCTTCAACCTGCCGCACATGAACCAGGCCGGTGCGCTGGTGCATGTCTATACCGACGGCTCGATCCGCCTGAACCATGGCGGCACCGAGATGGGGCAGGGGCTGTTCATCAAGGTCGCGCAGATCGTGGCCGAGGTGTTCAAGGTCGATCTCGACCGCATCCGGCCATCCGCCACCTCGACCGCCGAAGTGCCCAACACCTCGCCGACCGCCGCATCGACCGGAACGGATCTCAACGGCTGGGCGGCGTGGGAGGCCGCGAACACGATCCGCCAGCGCATGGTGGCCTATGCCGCCGAACATTTCGGCGTGGCCGCGGCCGACATCGAATTCGCCGACGGCAACGTGCGAATCGCGAAGCCGGGCAGCAACCAGGTGCTGAGCTTCGGCGAGCTGGCCAAACTCTGCTGGCTGGGGCGGGTCTCGCTGTCGTCGACCGGCTACTACAAGACGCCGAAGATCCATTGGGACCCCGTGGCGATGCGCGGGCGGCCGTTCTTCTACTTTTCCTTCGGCGCGGCGATGGCCGAAGTGGCGATCGACACGCTGACCGGCGAGAGCCGCGTGCTGCGCGCCGACCTCGTGCAGGACTGTGGCGCCTCGCTCAATCCCGCCATCGACCTCGGCCAGATCGAGGGTGCCTTCGTGCAGGGCCAGGGCTGGCTCACCTGCGAGGAGCTGTGGTGGGACGCCAAAGGGCGGCTGCGCACGGCGGGACCCTCGACCTACAAGATCCCGGGCAGCCGCGACGTGCCGCCGGTGTTCAACGTGACGCTGCTCGACAATGCGCCGTCGCGCGAGGCCACGATCTTCCGCTCCAAGGCGGTGGGCGAGCCGCCGCTGATGCTGGCGACCGCCGTGTGGACCGCGCTCAAGGATGCGATCGGCGCGGTGGCGGACCGGAAGGTGGCGGTGCGCCTCGACGCGCCGGCTACGCCCGAGCGCGTGCTCGCGGCGGTCGAGCAGGTGCGGCG
>LSKJ01000818.1 GCA_001557035.1 Rhodospirillaceae bacterium CCH5-H10
GCGCATCATCGGGTATGCCAAGGTCCCTACGGAACTGCACCGTGCGGTCCGGGGCGACGGTTGCCGCGAGGTGTTCGAAATCGATCCCGTTGTGGATGACCTCGATGCTCGACGGCGCGATATCGAGCCAGTCGGCATAGTCGGCCGCACCGGCCTGACTGTTATTCGTCAGCACGACCGAAGGGTGATCAAGCACCGCCCGATATCCTTCCAGCATGAACCTCTTCAGCCGTCGGCGAGGGTTGTCAGGTCGCACGCTGCGGGTACCCAGGACGATCTTCGGCACGCCGGCAAGAAGTGCCGCGACAACGGCCGTCAGGTTGGTGCTGTCCTGCCACGCATGCACGACTTGCGGCCGCCGGCGTCGGAACTCTCCCAGCCAGAACGCGATGAGCTTGGTCATGTCCGGCGGAAATGAGCGGATGAGCTGTGCGTGGGGCGCGACGTGCCGATCAAGCAATAGCTTTTCGACGCTCTTGTCGGGGGGGGTGACGATCTCCACGGGCTTGTCGGCAAGCAGCGGCCGGAAAAAGTCCCTGCGTGTCCGGCGGGTGAGGGATATGCAGAAT
>LSKJ01000819.1 GCA_001557035.1 Rhodospirillaceae bacterium CCH5-H10
GCGCCCGCGACCAACTCGCCGGACCGCCGCAGGGACTGGCCGACGCCATCCCCGGCGCCAAGGCCGTCACCTTGCCGGGCTGCGATCACTTCTCCTGCATCGGCCATCCGATGTTCAAGGCGACGGTGTTCGACTTCTTCGACGGCTGGCTCGAGTAGCCGGCGTGGCGCGCGTCTCCTTCAAGTCGATCCAGGCGCGCGCCGCCAGGCGCAAGGGCGGCGAGAAGGCTCTGGCGTCGCTGCTACCGAAGAAGCGCGACAACAAGGCCCTCGCGAAGCTCAGCGATGACCGCGTGCTGGCGGAGATGGCGCGCCGCGTCTTCTGCGCCGGCTTCGTGTGGAGCGTCATCGACAAGAAATGGCCGGGCTTCGAGGAAGCCTTCCTTGGCTTCAATCCCAAGCGCCTGCTGTTCCAGCCGGCCGAGTTCTGGGAGAAGCTGACACAGGACACGCGCATCGTGCGCAACCCGACCAGCATCCGGTCGGTGCGCGACAATGCGAGGTTCGTCACCGACATCGCCGCCGAGCATGGCAGCTTCGGCAAGTTTCTCGCGGCCTGGCCGGCCGACGACCCGATCGGCCTGCTCGAAGTCTTCGCCAAGCGCGGCTCGCGCCTCGGCGGCTTCTCGGGCCAGTACCTGCTGCGCTTCCTCGGCCGCGATTCGTTCATCCTGACCGGCGACCTGATGATGTGCCTGCGCGATGCCGGCGTGCCGATCAGCGAGAAGGGCACGTCGAAGAAGGACCAGAAGCTCGCCCAGGCGCAGATCAACGAATGGGCCAGGGAGAGCGGCCTGCCCCTCGCCCACATCTCGCGCATCTGCTCGATGTCGATCGGCGAGAACCACGACGCCGCGCGCCTCGCCGAGGCCATGAGGACGTGACCATGACGAACATCCTGCTGATAAATCCCAACACGACGAAATCGATCACCGATCTCGTCCTCAGGACCGCGAAGGGCTTTGCCTCGAAAGGCACGCGCCTGCGCGCCCTCACCGGTTCGTTCGGCCCTCGCTACATCGCCTCGCGCGCCGCCTATGCCATCGCCAGCCACGCCGCGCTCGATGCCTATGCCAACGATCGCGGCCCGAAGGATGCGGTCGTGCTGGCCTGCTTCGGCGATCCCGGCCTCGCCGCCCTGAAGGAGGTCAGTCCGGTCCCGGTCGTTGGCATGGCTGATGCGTCGATCCTGCAGGCCTGCGCCATCGGCAACCGCTTCTCCATCGTCACCGGCGGCGAACGCTGGAAGTCGATGCTCGAGGAATTCGTGGCGGGCCACGGACTCTCCTCGCGGCTTGCTTCGGTGCGCACGGTCGCACCGACCGGCGCCGACATCGCGCGTAACCCCAAGGCCGCCATGGAATTGCTGGCAAAAGGTTGCTCCGCCTGCGTTCGCGAGGATGGCGCCGACGTCGTGATCCTGGGCGGTGCGGGCCTGGCCGGGCTTGCCGCGAAGCTGAAGCCAATGGTCGATGCGCCTCTGCTCGACGGCGTCGCCTGCGCCATATCGATGGCCGAAGGTCTCGCGCTCCAGAAGCCGGCGAAAGCCACGAATGGTGCACTTGCGAAGCCGGGCGCCGTCGACAGCATCAAGCTCTCCAAGGGACTTTCGAAGCTGCTGCAATCGCCCTAGGGTCCGTCCCCATGCGGTTGGTCAGCTTTCGCCATGCGGGCGCGAACAAATTCGGCGCGGCCGTCGAGGGCGGCATCGTCGATCTGTCGGCGCGCACGAAGGCGCGCTGGGCGAACCTGCGCGAAGTCATCGCGGCGAGCGCGCTCGACGAACTTCGCAACGCCACGAAGGACGCGCCGGCGGATCTCAAGCTCGAAGACGTCGAGTTGCTGCCGGTCATTCCCGATCCCGGGAAGATCCTCTGCGTCGGCCTCAACTATGCGAGCCATGTCGGCGAGGTCGGGCGGCAGATGCCGACCGTGCCCAGCGTCTTCTCGCGTCTCCATAACACGCTGGTGCCGCACGGCGGCGACATCGTGCGGCCGCGCGCCTCGATCGACTTCGACTATGAGGGCGAGCTCGCCATCGTCATCGGCGAGCGCTGCCGCCACGTCTCGCGCGCC
>LSKJ01000820.1 GCA_001557035.1 Rhodospirillaceae bacterium CCH5-H10
CGCGTATCACCGTGGCGTCGATCGAGAGCCATTCCAGATCGCGATCGGCCGCGACAGCCTCGAATATCCGATCAAAGACACCGGCCTCGATCCATCGATAGGAACGCCGCTTGGCCGTCTGGCAGGGACCAAACCGATCTTCCGGGAGGTCGCGCCAGCGGTCCCCAGAGCGCGCCAGCCACGGCACCGCATTCAGAAAACGACGACCATCACTGCGTGGACCGCACTTCCCTTTGCGACCGCCAGGCATGAACCGCTCCAGTCGTGCCCACTGATCGTCTCTTCACACGTCGCCTTCCACGCCAGCCTCCAAAAGCCAGCGTTGAATCAGAACCGCCTCCCAAAGGGAATCCTCAAATTGTCGACACAGCCTAGCAATTCTAATGAGAATCGTTGAAGTTCACGCGTTCGCCCGTCCGAATCGCGAAACACCTTTGCCGAAGACGGACTATCAAAAAGCTGAGCAGAACTGGGACGACCGGATGGCTTCCGCGCGTCCAGGCCACGAACCAGCACCGGTGGCCTGCTGCCTGCTGCTGGCCGCCGGTCTTGCTGGCGGCCCCGTCTGGCAAACGGCCCGGAGGACGCCACCCTTAGGGTCGACCGATCGACAAGGTGTTGGGCAGGCACAGAGGTGGCGCCGGCAGACGCCCGGGTCGGCCGGCCGACCCGCAGATCGCCTTTCACCTCGCTCCCTCGAGGCTGAGCATGGCCTGCCAGCGTGTAAGGCAACACAAACATCTGGTGTTGGGGAAGACTTGCCGTGTTCTATATCGGCTGACTTAGACTGGAAGACCGTTGTTCCGCGGCGACGGCGTACGCTAAGGGCTTGCCGACCGCCGCCGTCATCATCTGGTCGACCGAACCATGGCCATATCGCCGTGATCGACTACAGCACGCTCGCAGTGGTACTGGGGCAGGCCGTCGACCGGCCGGCTACCCACCGTCTTGCCGACTCTCGGCTCGAACTCACCGGGGAAGTCAAGCGGCCCCGCTGGATTATTGAGCTGAACGAGGAATCGCAGGGACTTTCAGCGAATCGGAGTCCGATTCAAAATGGGGCCTGGATCCAGGAGGCGCGTCTGCATGGAGATTTTCCTGCACGATCATACGCCTCTGCAAGAACAATTTGGCTAGCTTGCTATGCCAAGATGTTCGTTTTTATTGTAGTCTTGTAGTAGAAAAGCCGTGGCGCAATGCCATGCGTCAGATCATTGGAGATCAAACGAGTGCGCTCATCGATTGTGCAAACGGGCGGCCAGTTTCGACGGATTCTGATCTCCAGCTATGCTGCAGTCCTTTGTTTGGCGGTGGGGGCCTGTGACTTGCTCCCAAGCGATGGTCCAAGCGCCAATGGAATGCTCGCGCATGCTTCCGAACGACGGAAGGCCGACCCTGAGGCGGTCATGCGTTTTGCGCTGGTGACTGTCGATGCGCGGATTGCTCGGGATGCCGAGCAATTTTACCGTCCCGTTTCGCCCAGCATTCCTCCTGCCTTTCAACAATCAGGCACGTTCGGCCGCGCGGGCGTTGGCGATGTTCTGCGGGTGACCATTTGGGAGCCCAACGATACAGGTCTCCTAGGCTCTGAACGCAGGGGTACAGATATAACAGTCCGCGTCGACCCCGATGGCACCATCGCTGTGCCCTATGCGGGCCGTTTTCCCGTTCGTGGCAAGCCATTGTCGGAGGTCGAGAAGGGCATAATTGATCGCCTGGCCGGCCAAGTTAATAATCCCCAAGTGACTGTGATGGTTTCCCAGAACATCAGCAGCGCGGCGTCCGTTCAAGGTGATGTCAACAAGCCCGGACCGTATCCAGTAGAAAGAGCCGATCAGCGCGTTCTCGACATGCTTGCCCTCGCCGGGGGTACGAAATACCCGGCATACGAGACTTCATTGCGATTGACGCGCGGGCGCTCGATCATGACCGTGCAGATGCAGGAACTCGTGGATCGGCCAGAGACCTTCAACGTGCCTGTGGCAGCCGGCGACACGATACTCCTGTCCCGCAAGCCGCTGAAATTCGTGGCGCTAGGCGCCGTTCAGCAACCTGGCGAACAGATTTTCCGCAGGTCAACGCTCAACATGACCGACGCGCTGGGCCAGACCGTCGGCCTCGAATCTTCCCGCGCCGACGCAAAGGGAGTCTATCTTTTCCGTCGTGAGCCAGTCGAGTTGGCTCGTCGATACGGCATCCGGTTGTTGGCCGAGGACTTGGAAACAGTGCCAATAGTCTATCAGCTGAACCTGAAGGATCCGCAATCGTTCTTTGCCATGAACGCCTTTCCATTGAGGCCCAACGACATCCTTTATGTCTCGCCTGCGCCTTTGGCGGATGCCGCGAAGTTCTTCCAGATTCTGTCCGGCGCGACCGCTACCGTAGCCATTCCGCGCACACTGGGGGGCAATTTCCCAGCGGGCAATTAGTCTGGTGTGTCAGAAGAGAGTCAGAAAGCTGCGGCTCGACCTGGTGGGTGTTCGGGTTGGATAAGAGAATTCATTGCGGCGCGCGAGTCTTGAGGATGTCGGAGTGCCGAGCGGTTTTCCCTAGCTCGACGGCTTGGCTGCGGTGATCGGCTACCAACGGGTAAAGCCGCTGCGCGAGTATTCTAGCCAGGTGATGCGGTGGTGCTAATGCAAAAGCACCGAGCCTATGGCTGCTGGGGCGAGCGGCCGTGCAGAACCAGTCATTGTTGCATTTTGTCGGCCAAGCTTCATCGTCGGACAGGGAGGTCCTAGTAAAGGTGTGCGAGCTTGTGCGGCCGGCGCATCGGTGCGAAGGAACGCACTGCTCATACGCCTCGCGTGCATGCAGTAAGACTAACTGCCCGCGTGGTTATCCCTAGCAAGCAAGTTTTGTGCTCCTAGCTCGCATCGGCTTATGGTGTCGTATCTGGCCAGCGCACTCCGCGCGACACCAGCTGTTGGCGACGCGGCTTCGCTACAAACCGGCTTGCCTTGACGAAGATAATTTTGGTGCTCGATCTCACACAGCCGGCAGAAATGATCCACAAAGCTGAAATGGTGGCCGCTTTCATTGTGTGGCATTAATCCGGGCTCCGCAGGTCGCTACCGAACAATATCCTGCTCCCACAATTCGTGTCTATTGCTCTTTGAGTCATCGCTCGTGTTTGCGTTTGAGGTCTTCCCCTGTAGAGGGAACCTTTTGGCAACCCACGACTGAAAGCGCTGGCATCCGCCGACGGTGATGTGCAAACTGCACATGTGAAGGAAGACGTTCTACTTCTGCTGGCCGCATTCGCTTTAACGATCGCGGTTTCAGCCACCACTTTCTATCTCCTAAAGATGCTCTGACCTAATAATCCCCCGCTCCGGCCGCCGGGCGGGGTGCTCAGCGGAGGACAACATCAACGCATTCCCCGCCTTGATTCGAAATCCGCCGGTGAAGCGGCGGCGTGGCCGTCGGCGGGCCATCGGCACCCATGCACCGATCGTCGTGCCGCAGGAGCTTAACCAGCGCTGATCGCTCGACTTCGTCAGCGACCAGCTCGGCAACGGTCGACGGTTTCGTCTGCTCAACGTGATCGCCGACTTCAACAGCGAGTGCCTGGCGTCCGTGCCGGACTTCTTGCTATCGGGCAAGCGGGTGACCCGCGAGCTCGAGGCCATCATCGCGGCCCGCGGCAAGCCGGCGATGATCGTCTCGGACAACGGTACGGAGCTGACCAGTAACGCGGTGCTGCGCTGGGCAGTCGACCAGGACATCGAATGGCACTACATCGCGCCAGGCAAGCCGACGCAGAACGGCTTCGTCGAGAGCTTCAATGGCCGCATGCGCGACGAATGCCTGAACGAGCACGTCTTCATGACACTGCCGAGGCTCGACGAATCGTCGAGGCCTGGTGCATCGACTACAACACGATAAGGCCGCATGGCCGCCTCGGCAGGTTGCCTCCGGCGGTATTCGGCGCTACGCGCAGACCCGGAAAGCAAGAGGACGGGACGCTGCGCTCGATCGGGGGCTTCGCGCCCCGTCCTCTTGCTCCACCAACCATCAGAGCAAAACAGGAACAGACTCATCCTGCCGACGTGTGAAAGACGGGAGTAGGTCATTGGCAATTGGCTTTGACAGCCAATTTTGAGCCCCGTACAAGCGGCACTGCTGGGAGTCTTTAAGCATTTTTATGTGTACCGAGGCAGAGAGGGGTAGGGGATGCACGACGGAGCGGGAGTTCACGCGCGCGACCAACATGCTGGGAAAGCGCCTGAGCAGGTTGCTTCTATTATCGACCGGCTCCGCTCTCATCGGGCAACCATCGGGATCATGGGACTAGGGTATGTTGGCCTGCCGCTCGCATGTACTATCGCGAGAAAAGGCTTTGCGGTGCTGGGCTTTGACATCGATGCTAGCAAGATCGACCAGATCAATGCCGGTACCTCCTACATTGGCCATATCAACAGCGAAGAAATTGCCGAGATGCGCCAGGCCGGCCGCCTTGAGGCGACCGGCGACTTTTCGCGTCTTGGCGAAGTGGACGTCATCATTCTTTGTGTGCCGACGCCCCTGACCAAGTATCGGGAGCCCGACCTGACATACGTGACGCGGACCACCGAGTCGATTGCGCCGCATCTCAGGCGGGGCCAACTGGTCGTCCTAGAGTCGACGACGTATCCTGGCACCACGCGCGACGTGCTGCGGCCGATTCTCGAGCGGAACGGTCTCCGTTCGGGACAAGACTTCTTTCTCGCCTACTCGCCGGAGCGGGAAGATCCCGGCAACGCCCAGTTCTCGACAGCTGCAATTCCGAAGGTCGTCGGGGGGGAGGGGCCCGACGCCTTGCGGCTGGCTTGCGCGCTGTACGACGAGGTGGTCGCGCGGACGGTGCCCGTTACGTCGCTGGAAACAGCCGAAGCGGTAAAGCTGACCGAGAACATCTTCCGCTCGGTCAACATCGCGCTCGCGAACGAACTCAAGACGGTTTACGAGGCGATGGGCATCGACGTCTGGGAGGTCATCGAGGCGGCGAAAAGCAAGCCGTTCGGCTTTATGCCCTTCTATCCAGGCCCTGGCCTTGGTGGTCACTGCATCCCTATCGACCCATTCTACCTCACCTGGAAGGCGCGCGAATACGGTGTGGTTACGCGGTTCATCGAGTTGGCCGGTGAGATCAATACGGCAATGCCACAGCGTGTAGTGGACCGCACCATCGAAGCCCTCAATGAGCGTCTTCGGAAGGCTTCCAAGGGGGCACATGTTTTGGTAGCGGGTATTGCCTACAAGAAGAACGTTGATGACACGCGTGAGAGTCCAGCTTTCAAGATCATTGAGCTGCTCGAAAAGCGGGGGGTGGAGGTTTCCTACTATGATCCTATTGTGGCTGAAATCCCTCCTAGCCGAGAGCACCCTGAGTTTGCGGGCAGGCGATCGGTTTCCTTCCTTCAGTCGTCCATTTCCGCTTTCGATGCGGTCGTGATTTGTACGGATCACGATTGTGTCGATTACGTCAAGCTTGCTGAATGGTCGCCTCTGGTCATCGATACTCGAAATGCCTGCGCTCGATTTGGTGCAATGGGTGAGCACATCGTCAAAGCGTGAGTAGCCCTGTGCCCTCTCACTGCTCTGAACCACTATCGAATGTGGCATGACTCACCAGTAGAGGCCAGGAGCTGATGCGCTACTTGATAACGGGGACCGCTGGCTTCATTGGGTTTCATCTCGCCAAGCGTATCCTTGAGCAAGGGCACGAAGTGGTCGGCATTGATGGAATGACGCCATACTACGACGTCAACCTGAAAAAAGATCGACACGCCATACTCGAAAGATTTGGTTCCTTCCAGGCATATTCTTGTATGCTTGAAGACTGGGCAGGACTGATCCGGGCCGCTAAACCATTCCAGCCGGAAATCGTGGTCCATCTGGCAGCACAGGCCGGCGTTCGCTACAGCCTTGAGAACCCGCGCGCTTATATCCAGACTAACATCGTTGGTAGCTTTAACATTATGGAGTTGTGTCGCGAAGTGAAGCCGCGGCATCTCCTGATGGCCTCGACCAGCTCCGTCTATGGCATGAGCACTTCCTCTCCCTTGCGCGAGGATAGTTCATCGGACCACCCGCTTACGATCTATGCAGCGAGCAAGAAATCTGTGGAGATCCTTGCACACTCCAACGCGCATCTCTGGGGGCTCCCTACGACAATTTTGCGTTTCTTCAGCGTCTATGGCCCGTGGGGCCGACCTGACATGGCGCTCTTCAAGTTCGTCCATAATATCTTGGCCGGCCAGCCTATCGATATCTACAACCGCGGCCAGATGCAGCGGGACTTTACCTATATAGATGACGTCGTCGAGGCAGTGGTTCGGCTAGTGGACGATATACCGACCAGGAGCGAAGGCGACGACGCGATGGCTGGCGCGAGCAAAGTCGCGCCTTACCGCGTTGTCAACGTGGGTAGCGCACATCCAGTCGGCCTTTTGGAGCTTGTTGAAGAGGTCGAGCGAGCGCTCGGAAGGCAAGCAACGCGCAACTATATGGACATGCAGCCAGGCGACGTCGTCCGCACCGAGGCGGCTGCCGAGATTCTCAAGGAGTTGACTGGTTATCGACCCTCGACGCCCATGTCGAAGGGGGTTCGAGAATTTGTCACTTGGTATCGTACCTACTATCGGGCCTGAAAGAACTCACGCCGTTCAAGGAAAGCGACTGAGATGAAGCTCGCCTTCCCGTTGCCCCGTCGCCTCACCGTTCGACATTGGTGTCGACCGGATCTCCTGAGTTCGCTTGGTCTGGATCCCGTTCATGATCCCCTGCGCGAGGTCCTCGGGTCTGCGTCCGTTGGCAGGGTGCGTCAACCATCCCCAGAGGTGCGGGCTCGGGCGCATGCCATTCGTGAAGCTGCACGGGCTGCCGATCGTCGCGATTGCGGCGTTGCCCAGTTGCTGCCGCTTGTTTGCGAGTATCCTCGGAGCGAGGAACTTC
>LSKJ01000821.1 GCA_001557035.1 Rhodospirillaceae bacterium CCH5-H10
ACCTGCGGCGGCTTGGGCGGTTCCGGCGGCTTGCAGTCGGCGATGCGCTTCTTCAGCTCGGCTTCTGCCAGCGCCAGTTCGACCTTCAGGACGCGCTCGCGCGATTGCTCGGTCGAGTAGGCCGCCTTCAACGCGGGCACCGGATCGGGCAGGGCTTCCGGCGGCGGGGGAGCCGGCGGCCCTTCGCGCGTGGCGATGGCGACGTCGGGATCAACGGGCAGGAGGCCGCGCAGCAGCCACGCACCGCCGATC
>LSKJ01000822.1 GCA_001557035.1 Rhodospirillaceae bacterium CCH5-H10
CTATCGGATTCACACATCTCGGAGTCCGAGGGATGCGCCGTATTTGATGGCGCGGAACTGATCGAGGCCGATGCGCATGACCTTGGGCCCTGGCTTGCCGTAGTAGCCGGTCCATCCTCCGAGTCTGGCGATGACCCAGGCCGCGAAGGCCAGGCTGGCTTTGGGATGGGGATTGCGCTGTCGCTGGGTCTTGCCCTCGAGCCTGGCCGATACGGCTTCGAGAATGGGCTGATCCTGCGGCTCGAAGGCATCGCCAAGACGTTGATCGGTCGTGCCGTCGCGGGCCTGCACGAGTTGCTTGATGGTGACGGCGGCGATGGCGGCGGCGGCCGTCAGGTTGATCATGGCCCGCGGGTCGCCGATATCGGCCGCCTCGATGTCGAAGCCTGCAGTCTTGAGCGTGCGGAAGAACTCTTCGATCGTCCAGCGCTGGCGATACAGGTCGACGATCCGTCGCGCCTGAAGGCCGGTCTCGACAGGATGCGTCGTCAGCAATCGCCAGTGGATCGGCTGGCCGGTAGCCGGCGCCGAGGTCTCGCGCACGTCGACCAGGGTCAGGGCGACCGTCTCGGGCAAGGACGGATCGGCCCCATGCAAGGGCCGGCGCAACGTCACGGGCGCGAAGCGCACGGCCAGCTCGGTGTCACGCTCGGATCGGCCGGGCGCTGACGGAATGGTCGCGGCGAAGCGCCCCTGCTCGGCTTGTCCGTCGATGAAGTCGAAGAGCAAGCCTTCAGCCTCTTCGGCCGGCACGACGCGCCGGTTCTGGCAGGCCCGCACGACCAGCTCGACGTTCCCGGGACGGCGCGCGAACAACTCGTAGAAGTCGCTTTCCCGGTCCGACACCGCCGTGATGCTGCGCGCCTGCGACAGCACCGCGCCGGCCTCGCGAGCCCCGTCGATCCAGCGCTGCGACTCCTTGGCCTTCGTCTCGCGCTGCCGACGCGGCGCACGCACGCCTTCGGCCCGGTTCCACACCTGCAGCGATACAAGGCCCAGAAGAGCGCCAGTACCGGCTTCCACCGCCAGCACCGGGTGAAGCAGCAATCCCCGTGCGGCGCCGCCCTTGCCAACGATCCCGTAGCCGGCCGCCGCCGCGCGGCGGCCGCCCAGCGCCAGTTCGCTGGTATCCTGGATCGCAACCACATCCCGGCCCGACACCCGACCTCCCGTCAGAGTGCCGGCGTGCCGCGACATCTCTTCCGCCGTCACAGACCGGTTGCGAAGCAGGCGCGTGAACTGCATCTCCCGCGCCCGCGTCCCGCCAAGCCGGCGGATGCACGAGCCCGGCCGCAGGACCAGCGCCGCGTGCAGCGAGGCCCCCCTTTTTGCAGACGGCGGTCGCCAAAACCGCCTAGACCGTACTCGATCCCCGACATCCAATTCTCCGCCCGATGTGCTCCGGACAGAGAATCGAACCGCATCACACCGCGCAACTACGATGTGTGAATGCGATAG
>LSKJ01000823.1 GCA_001557035.1 Rhodospirillaceae bacterium CCH5-H10
GGCAGGATGACGGCGGCCGTGCCGACATCGATGTTCGGGCACAGCGCCGTCAGGTGCGTCATCAGCGCGAGATTGTCGGGCACGAACGAATAGTCGGCGAAGTGATGCTCGGCCGACCACAGGCAGTCGAATCCTGAATCGGCGGCGATCCGGGCCAGCCGGATTTCCTCGTCCCAGACCCGCTGGTCGGAGCAATCCTCCCAACCGTAGTTGGTGAAGACCATCATCATGCCGACGTCCATCGGACTTCCTCCATGTTCTTGCTTGCAGAAATGCTTTCACGCGCGGAGCGGCCGGGCAAGCCCGCGCCCCCATCCGCCCCTCGCCCAGGCCGCAGAGCGGTGGTAAAGGCGCGGTCGCTTTACCGTCAGGACAGATCATGGCGTCGCGTCAGGCAGTGCTCGGCATGGAGCAGGCCTCCTTCTTCTACGGCTCGGGCCGTGTGTTCGAGAACGTCTCGTTCCTGCTGGACGATGCGCGCACGGCGCTGGTCGGCGAGAACGGCGCAGGCAAGTCCACCCTGCTCAAGTGCCTGACGGGCGTGCTTGAACTCAATGCCGGCCAGGTCGTCCGCTCGCGCGGCCTGCGCATCGGCCAGGTGCCGCAGGACGTGCCCGAAGGTCTCGCCGATCTTCCCGTACGCGAGGTGCTGGCCCGGTCGCTGGCCAAGGTCGGGCAGGACGGCGAGGACTGGCGCATCGACGTGCTGGTCGACGAGATCGGCGTCGACCCGGAGATCCTCGACCGCCCGTTCGGTGCCCTGTCGGGCGGCTGGCAGCGGCTGATGCTGATCGCGGCGGCGGCGCGGCTGGAAGAACCCGACATCCTGATCCTCGACGAGCCGACCAACCATCTCGACCTCGCCAACATCAACACGCTGGAACGCTGGCTGACAGCCGACTTCACCGTGCCGATGCTGATGGTGAGCCACGACCGCGAATTCCTCGACCGGGTCACCGAGCGCACGCTCTTCCTGCGCGCCGACGGCGTGCATGCCTTCAAGACGCGCTTCTCCGTCGCGCGCGAGGAGCTGCTGCGCCGCGACGCCACGGCGGCGGCTCGCGCGCGGCAGGAAGATCGCGAGATCAAGCGGCTGGAGCAGGCGGCGGCACGCTACAAGGTCTGGGCGGTCAAGAATCCCGACCTCAACAAGCGCAAAAACGCCGTCGAGAGCCGCATCGCCCGCATCGAGAAGGAGCGCACGCAGACCTATGTCGCGCGCGAGCGCCGGCTCGAACTGGCCGACGGCGACATCGACGCGAAGGTGGCGCTGCGCCTGTCGAACCTCGACGTGACGGTCCCCGGCAGTGACCGCAAGCTGATCGGCATCGACCGCCTCGCCATCGCGGCCGGCGAGCGCGTGGCATTGCTCGGCACCAACGGCACTGGCAAGTCGACGCTTCTCGCAGCCCTTGCCGCCGCCTACGAGCCCGGCCGCGAGCATTACGACGGGCAGGCCGCCGTGCGCTTCAATCCGGCCTGCCGTCTGGTCTATTTCGACCAGACGATGAGCGAGCTGCCGACGGCGATGAGGATCCTCGACTATGTGGTCGAGGCCGAAGGCGTCACCGAGAAGGACGCGGTGCGCCAGCTCGCCGGCGCCGGCTTCGCCTTCGTGCGCCTCAAGGAGCCGATCGGCGTACTGAGCCACGGCGAGCGCGCGCGGCTCGTGTTCCTGAAGATGAAGCTGCTGCGGCCGAACTTCTACGTTCTCGACGAACCGACCAACCATCTCGACATCGAGGGTCAGGAGGACCTGGAGGAGCAGCTGGAGAAGAGCGACGTGTCATGCCTCTTCGTAAGTCACGACCGCTTCTTCACCCGCACCGTGGCGACACGCTTCCTCGAAATCCGCAAGGGACGGCTGGTCGAGACGGAAGACGCCGACGCGTTCTTCGATTCGCAGGTTTAAGCAGTCCCCGTCGTCTCGACCGAAGCCTCGCGCAGCGAGGCGTAGTGGAGAGACCTTCTCTCCACGATTAGCCGGCTATTCGTAGATCGAAGGTCTCTCCGCTACGCGCCTGCGGCGCTTCGGTCGAGACGACGGAATTGAAGGAGATCACCTACCCCCTCCCGCCATCTGCGCCAGGCCGAGGGCGACGGAGAGGAGGTCGGAGCCGCCGGCGACTCTTGCCGACGGTGCGGCGCGCGCGACGGCAGCGCGGACGGTGGGGACGCGGCTCGAGCCGCCGGTGAGGAAGATCGTCTCGATATCGTCGGGCTTCAGGCCGGCGGCGGCGATGCAGTCGCCGGCCGCCCTGTAGAGACGCTCCATCGCGGCGCCGATCGCGCGGTCGAATTCGCGGCGGGTCGCGAGGGCCGAGAGGCCGGGTTCGAGGAAGGCCAGCGGGATGGCGGCGCGGTCCGCGGCGCTCAGCGCGATCTTCGCGTCCTCGACGGCGAAGGCCACGCGATGTCCCAAACCCTCGTGCACCAGCTTCAGCAGGCGCGCCACCTTCTCGGGTTCGGCCGCCAGCGCCTGAAGCTCCGCGATCTCGCGTTCGTTGCGGTAGGTATAGGCGAAGTTGATCGTCGCCCAGGTCGCGAGCTGGTGATAGAGCGCGTTGGGCATCGGCAGGTTCTTTTCGACGAGCCGAGAGCCGAGGCCCAGCAGCGGCATCACCGAGGCGAGGCTGAGCGCGGTGTCGAGATCGGTGCCGCCCAGCCGCACGCCGGCCGTCGCCAGAACGTCGCCGCTGCGGTCGGCGCGATCGCGCAGGCCCGGCCCGACGCGCACGATGGAGAAGTCGCTCGTGCCGCCGCCGATGTCGGCGATCAGGACCAGTTCCTCGCGCGGCACGGTCTGCTCGTAGTGATGCGCCGCCGCGATCGGCTCGTAGGCGAAGGCGATGTCACGAAATCCGGCCTCGCGCGCCACGCGCTCCAGCACCTCCTGCGCACGCGCATCGGCGCGGTCGTCATCGTCGACGAAGCGGACCGGGCGCCCCATCACCACGGAAGTGATCTCCTCGCCGGCGAAGGCCTCCGCCCTTTCCTTCAGGTGTGCCACGAAGATCTCGACCACCTTGGTGAGCGGCACCTTGCGGCCGCCGAGGCTGGTCTCCTCGTCGATCAGGGACGAGCCCAGGATCGACTTCAGCGCCCGCATCAGGCGCCCCTCGGTGTGATCGACATAGGCAGCGATCGCGGCCTCGCCCAGCAACACCCGGCCCTTCGTCTCCTGGTCGAAGAACACCGCACTCGGTAGCAGCGTGCTGTCGCCCTCGACCGGCGCCAACACCGCGGTGCCGTCGCGCACCACGCCGATCGCCGAATTCGACGTGCCGAAATCAAGTCCGCAGGCGGTCATCACAGTCCCCTTGGATCGCGAATTGGGTCGCGAAGGGGAAGTCATCTATTACGATGCGCCACGCGTTGCCAGACTGCTTGTTTTCGCCTAGCCCCTGCGCGATGGAGGGTCAGGCGACGATCTCGCCGCGGAAGGCCCAGCGGGTCATGCGCTTCTCGACCATGGCGCAGACCGCGTACATCGCGACACCCATGATGGCGATGGCGAACAGACCGGCGAAGGTCGTGGGCGCGTCGTTGCGGGCGCTGGCCGAGAGCATCAGGAAGCCGATGCCGTTGTTGCCGCCCACCGTCTCGGAGATCACCGAGCCGATGAAGGCGAGCGTGATCGCGACCTTGAGGCTGGCGAACAGGTAGGGCATCGCGCGCGGGATTCCGACCTTGGTCAGGATCTCGAAGCGCGAGGCGCCGAGGCTGCGCAGCACGTCGCGCATCTCGGGCTCTATGGTGGCGAGGCCGGTCGCGACGTTCACCACGATGGGAAAGAAGCTGATCACGAACGCGGTGATGACGGCCGGCAGCGAGCCAACGCCGACCCAGATCATCAGGATCGGCACGATCGCCACCTTGGGAATCGCGTTGAAGGCGATCAGCAGCGGATAGAGGCCGGAATAGACGAACGGCGAGGCGCCGACCGCGAGGCCCAGCAGAAGGCCGCCGGCAATGGCGAGCAGGAAGCCGATCGTGGTGGTCCACAGCGTGTCCCAGCAATAGGCCATCAGGATGTCGAAGCGCTGAACGAAGACCGCGAAGATCTTGGTCGGTTTCGGCAGGATGATTTCCGGAACCTGGAAGACGATGCAGCAGATCTCCCAGACGATCAGCAGGGCCGCCAGCACCAGCCACGGCATGGCGTGTTTCAGCGCCTCGCGCCGGAGGTCGCTCACGGCGCATGCTCCTGGTGGATGCGGTCGCGCAGCTCGTGGACGATGTCGACGAAATGCGGCTCGAAGGTCGTCTGCAGGGTGCGCGGCCGCGGGATGTCGATCTTCTTGGCCATCACAATACGACCGGGCCGCCGGCTCATCACATAGACGGTGTCCGCGAGATAGACCGCCTCGCGCAGGTCGTGCGTCACCAGCACGCCGGTGAAGCGCTTTTCCAGCCACAGCGCCTGCATGACGCCCCACAGCTCCTCGCGCGTGAAGGCGTCGAGGGCGCCGAACGGCTCGTCGAGCATCAGCAGCTCGGGCTCGTGGATCAGTGCGCGGCACAGGTTCGAGCGCTGCTGCATGCCGCCGGAGAGCTGCCAGGGATACTTGTCGGCAAAGTCGGTGAGGCCGACCGTCTTCAGGAGCTTCATTCCGCGCTCGACATATTCGGCGCGATGGCTGCGGAAACGGCGCTTGTGCGGCTCGACCACCTCCATGGGCAGGAGGATGTTGTTCATCGTCGTGCGCCACGGCATCAGGGTCGGGTTCTGGAACGCCATGCCGACGCCCTTAATCGGCCCCGTCACCTTCCTGCCGTCGACCACCACCTCGCCGCCGGTCGGCGGCAGCAGGCCGGTCACCAGCTTCATGATCGTGGACTTGCCGCAGCCCGACGGGCCGACGACGGCGATGAACTCGCCCTTCTCGATGCCGAACGTGGCATCGGCAAGAGCCACGGTGGTGTCCTTGC
>LSKJ01000824.1 GCA_001557035.1 Rhodospirillaceae bacterium CCH5-H10
CGCCGGGCTTCCACTCGTCGGCCTTGAAGATGAAGGGGCCGGAGCCGACGAACTCCTTGATCTGGTCGGAGGGCGGCGTCTCGGCGACGCGCTTGGGCATGATGAAGGGATTGCCCGAGGGTTTGCCCAGCGCCTGCAGCACGATGCCGGTCGGCGACTTGAGCACGAGCTGGAAGGTCCTGGCATCGACGGCCTTCGCCTCGACCACCTTGCTCCACAGGAGCTGGCCCAGCGAATCGCGAACGGCCCAGCGCTTCAGCGAGGCAATCACGTCCTCGGTGGTGACGGGTTGGCCGTCGTGGAATTCCAGCCCGTCGCGCAGGGTGAAGGTCCAGGTGAGCTTGTCGTCGCTCATCTTCC
>LSKJ01000825.1 GCA_001557035.1 Rhodospirillaceae bacterium CCH5-H10
CAGCAGGTTGGGCGCGTCGTTGTAGCCGCCGCCGCCGGGATTGTCGGTACCCTCGGCCAACACCAGCGGCCGGTCGCCGCCGGCGCGCGCCGCTTCGACCGCCTCGGCGATCGAGCGATAGGAGGAGGAGAACTCCGTGCGCCGCGTCCACATCTCGTCGATCAGCGCGTCGGCCGCCGCGCGCGCCGCGTCCTCGGCGCCGGGCTCGTGACTGACGGCGATGGACGGGCCGGCCCAGGGGATGTCCGACCAGGTGAAGCCCACCTGGATCGAGACCACGTTCAGGCCCGGTTGCTTTTCGAAGGCTTCGGCGCGCGCCAGCAGGTCGCGCATGATGCCGGGCTGCGTGGTGCGGCCGTGATCGGCGCCCTTCAGCATCGCCGGCTGCACCAGCAGGCAGCGCGGTCGCTTCCTCCCCTGCAACGCATCCTCGACCAGTTGCGCGGCCTGCACCGCGCGCTCGTAACCGTCGACGTGCGGATAGGTGCGATAGCTCACCAGCGCGTTGGCGTTGCGCGCCATGCGCTCGGTGGCGTTGGCGTGCAGGTCGAGTGTCGCCACGATCGGCACGTCGGGACCGACCACGCCGCGCAGCGCCTCGAGCAGGGCGCCCTCGGCATCGTCCTCGGTCTCGCTCACCATCGCGCCGTGCAGCGACAGGCACACCGCATCGACTTTCCCGCCGCGCGCGGCGTCGAGGATGCGGCCGCTGATGTGCTCCCACGCTTCACGCGTGAGCGGCCCCGAGGGAATCGTGTTGGCCGCGATCCCCCATACCGGCATCCAGCCGTGCAGCTTCGCGGCATCGATGAAGCCGCCCAGCTCGTTCCGCGTGCCGGTGAAGGCCGCCACGATCGCATCCCCCTCCACGAGGCGCTGGCGGCGGTAATCCTCCAGCGTCGTCGACAGCTTCGAGAAGGTGTTGGTCTCGTGCATGAACTGCGCGATCAGGACCCGGCTGGGCATCGCCATCGTCCTATTTCTTCTCGACGTTCCAGAAGACCGTCACCGGCGAGGTGACGTTGCCCGTCACGACCTTGCGGCGGGCCATGGCGCTGGTGAACTGGCCGAGGAAGGCGTGAGTCGGCACCTCGGCGGCGCGCAGCTGGATCTTCTCGACGATCTGCTTGCGCTTCGCCTCGTCGGGCTCGTCGGCGAACGCGGCGCGCAACCGAACCAGCTCCTCGTCGCAGGGCCAGCCGAACGGCGCCTTGTCGCAGGTCGCCACGATGAAGCCCAGCGCCAGCGGATCGAGCGCATCCGGCGCCGAGGTCGAGGTGATCAGCACGCTCCAGCCGCCCTTGTCCGGCGGATCCTTCTTGGCGCGGCGCGCGACCAGCGTCTGCCAGTCCATCGACTGCATGTCGACCTTCATGCCCGCCTTCTCCATCAGCGACTTGGCGATCGGCGCCATGTTGGCGAGCGCATAGAGGTCGGTGGAATGCAGCAGCACGGCGGGCGTG
>LSKJ01000826.1 GCA_001557035.1 Rhodospirillaceae bacterium CCH5-H10
CTTCATGACTGCGTACTGAATGCCGAACAGGCCGATCTTGCTGCCGATCGCCCAGACGGACTTCACCGCCGCCCAGGTCGTGACGTCGAGCGCGAGCGCCAGCACGATGTTGAGCACCGCGGAGAAGAACATCATCCCGGCCCAGACATAGCCGAAGGTGATGGCAAGGTCGGGCACGGTCGCCTGCGCGATCGGCGGCAGGTAGCGGGTCATCCAGCCGCGCTTCAGCATCACCAGCCCGACGACGACGTAGATCACGCTGGGCTTCAGCATGACGAAGAGCGGGTCGTCTGTGATGAACGTCGCCACGCCCGAGGACAGGATGATGACCAGGCTGAGCCACTGCAGCGCTTCCACCGGCTGCTTGTGGAAGAGCTGCCAGCCGATCTGGGCGAGGCCCAGCGCCATGCCGAGGCCGACCGCGAGGAAGAGGTTGCCGGTCGCGACATAGACGCCGAGGAAGAGGAGCGTCGAGGCGAGGTCGAGTAGCAGGACTTTCGACGCCTGGAAGAGATTCTTCATGGGCTGGGCTTCCGCGCGATTTTTCGTGACAACGCCGTGTATTAAAGACACGCTATCAATACACGGCGTTCCCCGCAAGGGCCTTGCGGCTGCGCTAGAGTCCTTCCATCTCGCATTGACCCACTGACCCTCATCCTGAGGAGGCGCGCAGCTCCGTCTCGAAGGATGGGCAACAGCCAAGGGCGGGTTCCCACCCTTCGAGACGCATCGCTGCGCGATGCTCCTCAGGGTGAGCTCGGTGTTGGAATGCTCGCTTCGATTCGATCTCGCCCACAATCGCGCTAGGCGACGACGACCTTGATGTAGGTGTCCTTCATCACGATCAGGCCGCGACGGAACGTGTAGAGGTCACAGCCCAGCCATTCCTGCCGCTCGCCGGTCCGCAGGGTGGCAATGCGATGCCATTCCGTCACGGCCCGGTCGCCGTGGATGAACTCGTTGGCGTGGTTCCACTTCACGTCGCTGGCGGCGGCGAACAGGGGCTCGAAGTAGCTGCGGATCGCGGCCTTGCCCTTGAAGCTCTGGCCCCAATAGTCGGGACCCTTGGCGTTCCTGAATTCGCCGTCCTCGGCAAAGGAATCAACGATCCCATCGACGTCGCGCCGGGCGAAGGCGTCGGCGACGCGGTGCAGGATCTCGAAGGTGACGTCGGTCATTTCTTGCCTCACAACTACCGTGCAAGCTCTCGCGGTTGGTTACAACCGCTGCCGCTTGCCATTTCTACGGAGGCTCAAGCCTCCGTAGAAATAGGAACTCCGGGCACCTGCTTGGCGGTGCGGAACACCATCATCGACTTCACGTGGCTGACGTTGGGCGCCGAGGTCAGCCGGGTGGTCAGGAATTTCTGATATTCGTCCCAGGTTTCGGCCACGATCTTCAGCAGGAAATCGGCCTCGCCGGCCAGCATGTGGCACTCGCGGACCTCGTCCCACTTCTCGATCAGTTCCTCGAACGACTTGAGATCGGCCTCGGCCTGGCTGTTCAGGCCCACAAGAGCGAACACCGACACGCTGTAGCCCAGCGCCTCGGGGCTGAGTTCGGCATGATAGCCCTTGATGATCCCTGCGCGCTCCAGGGCCCTGACCCGCCGCAGACAGGGTGGCGCGGATATGCCGGACCGTTCGGCCAGTTCCACGTTGGTCATGCGTCCGTTGGACTGCAGGTCGCTTAGAATTCGCCGGTCAATTCGATCGAGCTTGGCCCGAGCCATCGTTTTCCTCCGTTGGCCGGGGTCTATGCCAGAACCATGCCACGCACGCAATAAAGTTGCGAGAATTCGCCGGTTGGCTGTGAACAATTGCGTGTGAAAATCACATCTGCCCGTGCAACGCCGACGAGGTTTGCATATATGTGGGCGATATGCAGTTGGCGGGATGCGGAGTGGTCATGGCAGCAACTCATCGAAGCAAGGTGATGATCCTGGGCTCGGGGCCGGCGGGATACACGGCGGCGATCTATGCGGCGCGCGCCAGCCTGAAGCCGATGCTGGTGCAGGGCATCCAGCCCGGTGGGCAACTCACGATCACCACCGACGTCGAGAATTATCCGGGCTTCGCGGACGTCATCCAGGGCCCATGGCTCATGGAGCAGATGCAGAAGCAGGCCGAGCATGTCGGGACGCAGCTGTTCTTCGACACGATCGTCGATGTCGACGTGACGCGGCGGCCGTTCGTCTGCCTGGGCGATTCCGGGGACCGCTATGAGGCCGATTCACTCATCATCGCGACCGGCGCCACGGCGCGTTGGCTGGGCATCCCGAGCGAGGAGACCTTCCGCGGGGGGGGCGTGTCGGCCTGCGCGACCTGCGACGGCTTCTTCTTCCGCGGCAAGGATGTCGTGGTGGTCGGCGGCGGCAACACCGCCGTCGAGGAGGCGCTCTACCTCACGCATCACGCTTCCAAGGTGACGCTGGTTCATCGCCGCGACAGCTTCCGCGCCGAGAAGATCCTGCAGGATCGCCTGTTCAAGAACCCGAAGGTCAGTGTGGTCTGGGATCACGTGGTCGACGAGGTGCTGGGCGAGAAGACTCCGGCGCCCATCGTCACCGGCGCTCGCCTGCGCAACGTCAAGACCGGCGCGATCCAGGACATCAAGACCGACGGCTTCTTCGTGGCGATCGGCCACTCGCCCAACACCGAGCTGTTCAAGGGCAAGCTCGACATGGACGGCGAGGGCTACCTGATCACGAAGCCCGATTCGACCGCGACGAACATCGAAGGCGTCTACGCGGCCGGCGACGTGCAGGACAAGGTCTTTCGCCAGGCCGTTACGGCGGCGGGCACCGGCTGCATGGCCGCCCTCGAGGCCGAGAAGTGGCTGGCGGCGCAGGAGGCGCGTCCCGCACAGGCCGCCGAGTAGAACCGGGAGCGAGGACAGGGGAGGCATGGGAATGGACTGGGACAAGCTGCGCATATTCCAGGCCGTGGCGGACGCCGGCAGCTTCACCCATGCCGGTGAATCGCTGAAGCTCAGCCAGTCGGCGATCTCGCGCCAGATCGGCGCGCTCGAGGAACAGCTCGGCGTCATGCTGTTCCATCGCCATGCGCGCGGCCTGATCCTCACCGAACAGGGGGAACTGCTCTATCGAACCGCACGCGACATGGCCGCCAAGGTCAACACCGCGGAGGCGCTGCTGCGCGCCAACCAGGACAAGCCCGCCGGGCGGCTCAAGATCCACGCCACGGTGGGCTTCGGCTCGACCTGGCTGACCACGCAGATGCACGAGTTCATCGCGCTCTATCCCGAGATCGATGTTAGCCTCGTCCTGTCGGACAACGAACTGGACCTCGGCATGCGCGAAGCCGACGTGGCCATTCGCATGGTCATGCCGCGGCAGCCCGGCCTGGTTCAGCGCCACCTGCTGACGGTCCGCAGTCACGTCTATGCCTCGCACGGCTACATCCAGAAGTACGGCAAGCCGGCCACCATCGAGGAGCTGGACCAGCACCGCCTCATCATCTTCGGCGAGGACGCGCGGGCGCCGGTTCAGGACGTGAACTGGCTGCTGCGCGAGGGTAATGCCGACCAGAATCCGCGACTCGTGGTGCTGCGGGTCAACAATACCTACGGCATCTTCCGGGCCGTCGAGTCCGGTCTCGGGATCGCCTCGCTCCCGGATTATCTGGCGCGCGAATCCACCAAGCTCGAAATGCTCCTGCCGGACCTGAATGTCCGGACGACGGACGTCTATTTCACCTATCCGGAGGAGTTGAGGCATTCCAAGCGCATCGCGGTCTTCCGCGATTTCCTGCTGCGGAAGGTGGCGGAGACCCGTTTTTAACAGCGAGATCTGCAGGATTGCATACTGAGTGCGAGGCATGCGTGCTTCGCATGCCAGTGTCCAAAACTTCACCACTACCAATCTCGCCCACGAGGCATAGGTTTGCTTCAGGTTCTCGACACGAAAAGTTTAGGCTGATCGCGTTCGAAACTCGGGATCCTCATGATCCCACGTCTCCCAGACGTGAAGCCTCCCTGTTTGACTCGCCGGGCCCCTGGGCCCGGCGTTTTTTTTGGACGTGATGGGGCGATGTGCCGCTTACGCTGGCGCGCCGGCCATCCCGCGCTCAATTGATGTCGAGCAGCCGATTGCCCATATGTGTTTCAGAGATGCGCCGTCATGTTCTCTGAAGTCAGGCAAGGAATCCTTCCGATCGCTCTGCGCAACATCAAGCGCCGGGGCGACCTCGAACGGGCTGGGCTCCTGATCGAATCGCTGGCCAAGCACTGGCGGGACAGCAAGCCATTCGAACTGCTCATCATCGCGCCCAACCGCGATGCCGCCTTGTTGCGCAACGAACTGCCGCGCTTCCCCAACATCGACGTCAGTGTCCGCCGCGAGGGCGATTTTTTCCGGCCGTTCAGCCCGTTCTACTGGATGACCGGCTGGTACCGGCAGCAGATCGTAAAGTTGCACGTGCCGGCAGTATTGGGCTTCGGCGGCTTCCTGACCCTCGATTCCGACGTCTGTTGCGTCGGCGACTTCGATTCACAGACCTTCCTCCAGCACGACCGTGCCCTGTCGCGCTGGGAGCCCAAGCAGCATCACGAATGGTGGCGCAGTGCCGCCGAGGTGATCGGTATCCCTTACGATCCGAGGGCGCATGGGCTTTCCGTCACGCCGAACATCCTGCATGGCGATCTCGCCCGGCAGACCTTGGCCCGGCTGCAAGGCCGCTATCTCGGCCCGACGACATCTCTGCTGCTGAAGCTGATGAGCCGGCCCGGACATGTGCCGTGGACCGAGTACTCGCTCTACACCAGCGCGGCCGAGATCAACGGCACGCTCTACGACTATCACGCCGAGTGGGACACCTGTTACACGGCCGACGTTCACCTCTTTTCCGAGAAGTCCTGCGTCTGGGGCGCCGACGATTTCGAGAGGCTTGTGCAGCTGCCCAACGGCACCGATCCCGGCGGCAAGTTCATCATCGTGCAGAGCCACGCGCGCATCCCGCTGCAGCAGGTGCGCGACTACTGCCTGAGCTTCGCCGGTTAGATTTTTCCGTTGTGCTCGCCGATCTTCGGCGCTTTTTCCAGGCCGCCGGCACGCTCGCCGTCGATGCTGAGCGGCAGGCCATGGAACAGGGCATTCGAGCCGGCATAGGGCTGCATGAACATCGCCAGCGCCGCCACCTGCGCCAGTTCCATCACCTGCGGCACCGAGTTCAGCGGCCCGTTGGGTACGCCCAGCGCATCGAGCTTTGCCGCCCAATGCGCGCGCGGGTGCTCCTTCATGATGTCGGCGATCATGCCCAGCAGCAGCTCGCGCCGCTCGGCGCGCTGGACGTTGGTCCTGAAGCGCTCCTCGTCAGGCCATTCGGGATGGCCCAGCGCCTCGGCGAACTTGCGCCACAGCCGGTCGTTGCCCGGGCAGATCATCAGCGGTCCGTCGCTGCACTCGAACGCCTGGTAGGGCGTCAGAGACGGATGGCCGGTCCCCTGGCGCGGGGGCATCTTGCCGGTCACCGACCAGCCCGCGACGTGGTTCGACGCCCACATCAGCCCGCTCTCGAACAACGAGGTGTTCACCCGGCTGCCCTCGCCGGTGGCCGTCCGTTTGGCCAACGCCGCCAGCACGCCGATCGCCGTCCACATGCCGGTCGACAGGTCGATGATGGAGACGCCGATGCGCGCCTCGGGACCCGTGGGATCGCCGTTCAACGAGATCAGGCCTGCGACGGCCTGGATGATCGGCTCGTAGCCCGGCCGGTCCTTCCAGGGGCCGGCATGACCGAAGGCGCCGAGATCGGCATAGATCAGGCGCGGGAATCGTTTGGTGAGGGTGTCCCCGTCGAAGCCGAACTTGGCCGGCACGTCGGCGCGCAGATTGTGGACGAAGATGTCGGCGGCCCCGATGCGCTCGATCAGCGCCTCGCGCTGCGCCGGATCGGCGAGGTCGCAGGTGATCGACTTCTTGCCGCGGTTCAACGCGATGAAACCCGTCGCATCGCCCTCGACGAAGGGAGGGCCCCATTTGCGGGCGTCGTCGCCCTCGGGCCGCTCGACCTTGATCACCTCGGCACCGAGGAAGGCCAGGATCTGGCCGCAGTAAGGGCCGGCCAGGTTCTGGCCGAATTCGACGACCTTGATGCCGGCAAGAGGTCCGGTGTTCATCGCAAGTTGCTCCCCAGTATCTCGCGCGCGATCACCATGCGCTGCACTTCGCTCGGCCCTTCGCCGACGCGGCGGATGCGCATCTCGCGATACCAGCGCTCCAGCGGCAGATCTTTGGTCATGCCCATGCCGCCGTGGATCTGCATGGCGCGGTCGACCACCCGGCCGCCGCCTTCCGACGCGGTCAGCTTGGCGATCGAGGCCTCGATCTTGAAAGGCAGGCCACGGCGCGCCTTCTCGGCGGCTTCGAGCGTGAAGTGCCGGGCGGTGCGGATGTCGATCTCGTTGTCGACCAGCATCCATTGCACGGCCTGGCGGTTCGCCAGCTTCTCGCCGAACGTCGTGCGCATCTTGGCCCATTCGATCGCCATCTCGTGCGCGGCGATGGCGACGCCGATGCAGCCGGCGGCATAGGGAATGCGCTGGCGGGTCAGGCGGTCGTTGGCGACGGCGAAGCCCTTGTTCACCTCGCCCAGCACCTGATGGTCGCTGACCCAGCAGTCCTTGAATTCGAGCTCGGTCGCATAGTGCGAGGAGCGCAGGGTGTGGACGACGCGGCGTACATGGAAGCCCGGCGTGTCGCTGTCGATGATGAAGCAGGTGATGCCGGCGCGGCCCTTCGACGAATCGGTGCGGGCGAAGACGATGCCGTACTGCGCGCGGTCGGCGTTGGAGATGAAGATCTTGGCGCCGTTCAGCACCCAGCCATTGTCCTTGCGCTCGGCCCTGGTCTGGATCGCGCGCGCCGGATCGCTGCCGCCCGACGGCTCGGTGAGGCCGAAGAACGCCTTCTTCTCGCCGCGCAGCGTCGGATAGAGGTAGCGCTCCTTCTGGTCGTCGTTGGCCTCGAAGATCTGCGCGAGGCCGGCGCCGCCGAAGGTGCCGTAGCAGGGGACATAGAGACCGGCGCGATGCTGGGCCATTTCGATGGCGAGCAGCACGCGCGTCACGATGTCGATGTCGGGGCCGCCATATTCCTTCGGAATGTCGATCCCGAACAGGCCCATCGCCTTGGTCTTCTCGACCAGCCGCGCGTGGTCGGCAGGATCGAGTTCGGAGGCATCGGGATCGAGCCCGGCCTCGAGCGGGATGATCTCCTCCCGCACGAACCGGCGAACCTGATCGATCAGCATCTGCTGCTCTTCGTTGGGCTCGAAATCCATTTTCTCTGTCCTCTTGTTCCTCTCCCCCGCTAGGGGGAGAGGCTAGGTGAGGGGGCAACGCTTCAATTCGGGCTCAACCGCCCCAAGGGAGGCGGGTTCTTTGCGTTGTCGGGCGGGAGGCTGCCGTGGTCGGCCTTGTGCACCATCAGCAGCTCGAACCAGCGGGTGCGGTACTGCTGGTTCACCTCGACCCGGAACTGGTGGCCGTCGCCCCGCTCGGCGAGTTCGCGCTGCAATTCGCTGCGCAGGCCGAACGGCGATCGCGCGCCGGCCTGGCCGATGGAAAGGATGGCGCCCGAGGCGTCGGCGATCTGGTAGACGCCGAGCTGGCCCGGCAGACGGGCAATCTCCTCGGCCGTCAGGGGCCGCCACGGCTTGTCGAGGCGGAGCCTGATCGACATGGCCTACTTGCCCCCGCTCACTTACCGCTGAACTTCGCGGTGCGCTTTTCCAGCCGCGCCTTCATGCCTTCCTGCGCGTCCTGGCTCTTCATCGCGGCCTGAACCAGTGCGTCGACGTCGTCGTGCTTGATGCCATCGCGGAATTCGAGCTGCTTCACCGTCAGCGCCTTCATGGCCTTGAGCGACAGCGGCGCGTTGGCCGCCAGCCGGTCGACGACCTTCGAGGCCTCGGTCTCGAGCTGATCGGCCGGCACGCAGCGGGCGATCAGGCCCAGCGCATGCAGCTTTGTCGAAGGCAGGGGATCGCCCAGCAGCAGCATCTCGCGCGTGGTCACCGGGCCCAGCACTTCCATCAGCTTCTTGGCCAGGAACCAGTTGGGCGCAAGCCCGACCTGGGCCAGCGACATGCCGAAACGGGCCTTCTGGCTCGCCACCACGAGATCGCAGTGGAGCGCCAGTTCGTTGCCGCCGGCGATGGCGTCGCCCTGGACGACGGCCACGACGGGGAGCGGACAGAGTTCGACCGCACGCAGCATCACCTCGATGCCGCTGGCATTGCCGCCGCCGATCGTCTCGCGCCGTTCCGCCATGTCGAGGCCGGCGCAGAACACGTCGCCCTTGCCGCGGATCACGACCACGCGATCCTCGGGCACGACCGGCGCCTGCAGCGCATCGATCATCTCGCGCATCAGCTCGCTGTCGAGCGCGTTGCGCTTCTCCGGCCGGTTCATCCAGATGGTTTTGACCGGGCCGTTCTTCTCGATGATGACCTTGCTCATGGCCCCGCTCACTCCGGCTCGATGCCGGCGGCCTTGATCTCCTTGGTCCACCAGGCCGTTTCGGTCTTCACGTAGGCCGCGAACTGGTCGAGCGCGAGGGGAGCGATCTCCATGCGGCCCTGCGTCATGGCCTTGGCGGTGGCGGGGTCCTTCAGCGCTTCGGCGATGGCGTCGGCCAGGGCCTTCTGCACGTCTTTGGGCGTCGCGGCCGGCGCGAACACGGCCAGCCAGTAGACGAGCGAGTATCCGGGCACCGCTTCGGCGATCGCCGGCAGGTTCGGCGTGACCGTCGTGCGCTTGGGACCGGTCGTCGCGAGACCGCGCACGCGGCCGGCCTCGATCTGGGTCAGCGCCTGCGGCAGATCGGGGAACATCACCTGAACCTGACCCGAGGCCACGTCGCCCAGCGCCTGCGGGCTCGCCTTGTAGGGGACGCGCTCGATCTTCGTGCCGGCGAGCTTGTTGAACATCTCGCCCGAAAGACGCTGCGATGCGCTGGCCTCGGCGTAATTCAGCTTGCCCGGGTTCTTCTTGGCGTAGTCCACCAGCTCGGCGGTGGTCTTCACCGGCAGGTCGTTGTTCACGACCAGCGCGTTGACGCCCATCACGCAACGCATGATCGGCGCGAAATCCTTGTCGATGTCGTAGCTCAGCTTCTTGAACAGGGCGCCGTTGGCGGCGTTCGTCGTGTTGGTGCCCATCAGCAGCGTGTAGCCGTCGGCCGGCGCAGTCGCGACGGCGGAGGCGCCGAGCTGGCCGCTGGCGCCCGGCTTGTTCTCGATGACGACCGGCTGCTTCAGGATGTCCTGCAGCTTGGCACCAAGACCGCGCGCCGTCAGGTCGGTGGCACTGCCGGCGGCGAAGGGAACGACGATCTTGATCGGCTTGCTGGGAAACGCCTGGGCGAAGGCGGCCTTGGAGAGCGAGCCTGCGGCCATCGCGGCGGCGCCGGCCAGGGTCGTACGACGGTTGAGTTTCACGTTTCCTCCTGGGGCCTCTTCCGGCCGGGTTCCGTTTTAGCGGTCCGGCACGGCAAGGCAAAGGAGGGGGCGCTACATGAACAGCTTTTCCGCCTTGCGGTCGGCGTAGAGCCCCGCCACGAACTCACCATAGCCGTTGTAGATCTGGGTCGGGATGCGCTGGTCGCTGCCCAGCGGCTTCTCGGTCGCCTGGCTCCAGCGCGGATGGGCCACGGCCGGGTTCACGTTGGCCCAGAAGCCGTATTCGCTGGATTGCAGCCCCTCCCAGAACGTCTTGGGCTTCTTGTCGGTGAACTCGACGCTGACGATCGACTTCACGTTCTTGAAGCCGTACTTCCAGGGCACCATGAGGCGCAGCGGCGCGCCGTTCTGCTTGGGGATCGGCTTGCCGTAGAGGCCGGTTGCGATGAAGGCGAGATCGTTCATCGCCTCGTCCATCGCCAGGCCCTCGGTGTAGGGCCACGGGTAGAGGAGGTCGCGCTGCTCGCGCATCACCGTGGGCTTCGATAGCGTCTTCATGACCATGAACTTGGCGCTGCTGAGCGGCTTGCAGAGCTCGACCAGCGAGCGTACCGGGAAGCCGGTCCACGGCACGATCATCGACCAGGTCTCGACACAGCGGAAGCGGTAGACACGCTCCTCCAACTGCACTTTGGCCAGAAGATCGTCGATGCCGATCTCGAACGGCTTTTCGACCATGCCGCCGACCTTGATGGTCCAGGGCCGCACCTCGAGCTTCTGGGCGTCGCGCCAGATGCTCTTGTCGGTGCCGAATTCGTAGAAATTGTTGTAGGTCGTGGCCAGCTTCTCGGCTGTCATCGGCGTCGGCACGCCGTATTTGTCGTTGCGCTTGGCGGGATACAGTCCGGCGGACGGATCGGCCGACTTGTCCTGTGCCATCAACGGCCCAGGCAGGGCGAGCGAGGCCGCACCGAGCCCCATCGCCCGCACCATCGCGCGTCGATTGAGAAAGTGGCTCTCCGACGTCGTCTTCGACTCCGGAAGCTCCCAGCCTTTCGTGCGCTTGATCAGCATCTGCCAAACTCCTGTTACGCCGCGCTCCCTAGATGGGCGCGGCGACGGATGGTCGCAAATCAACCCTGCTCACTGCACTGTGACGCAACGTGACGTAACGAAATACTTAAGGCTGCGAATTGGTCACGTCGAGCAGGGTCGGCCACATGACGTCGCGCCAGGCATTGTTGCCGACGGCGGTGAAGGTGATCTGGCCGTTCTGGACCAGGAAGAAGCGCGGCGTCTCGGCCCCCTGGGCGATTCCCACCTCGCTCATCAGGAAGGCGTCGAGCACCCAGCGAAGGTCGGCGGGCCAGCTCGCGGGCTTCAGCAGCAACTGCGGGGTCTTGGCGAACACGACGCGGTAGTCGACCTTCTGGAACACCGGGGCCTGCTTGAACAGCGGCTCCCACTGCGTACGCCAGACCTTGCAGGCCTCCGACGTCTCGTCGCCGGCAAAAATCAGGATGGGCTTCTTCGCCCCTTGCGCGGCAGCAGTGCGCGCGAGCATCGGCGCCGCGGCCAGTCCGAGGCCGCCCGCGATCACAGTACGTCTCTTCAGCATCGATATACGTCTCCCCTCGTGGCAGATCCCACGAGGGCAATATGGAGCAATGCCGGTCTCCCGGAAACTAGGCCTTGGTGGCCGTCACTTCCTGGATCTTCGGCCACATCTTGTCCTTCCAGCCGCCGTTGCCGGTGACGGTGAGGACGATCTTGCCATCCTGGAACAGGATGAAGCGTGGCGTGGCATTGGGGCTCTTCTTGCCGTCTTCGCTTTCGAGGAAAGCAGCCCGTATGGGCCGGGCCGGAGCGGGCCAGCTTCCTTCGACCATCACAAGGTCTGCATTGGCCGGATGGACGACCTGATAGTCCATCTTCTTGAAAGCGTCCGACTTGAGGAAATCAGGCTCTGACTGGGCACGCCAGATCTTGCAGCCGCCTCAAAGTTCGTGACCGACGAACACCAGCGTCGGGCGCCCAGCCTGGGCATTCGCGACGCGGGTCAGTGACGATGCGGAGGCCATCACCAGGCCACCCACCATCAGAGACCGTCTCTTCAACATGAACCGTTCTCCTGTGGAACCATTCCACAGGACGAATATGAGACGCCGATCCAGGCCGGAGAAGGACGTTCGGCCCGGTCTCACCGCCTTGTGACCTACGCCGCCTGATGCTTTTTCGTCTCCTCGACGATGCGGTCGGCGGTGCGTCCGGCAAGTTCCTGCAGGTGGTCGAACTCGGTCCGGAAGCTGCCGATGCCCTGCGTGACCGACCGGATCTCCACGATCATGTCGGCAATCTCGGCTTCGGGCATCAGCGCGGAGACCTCGTCCCAGCCCGGCCAGCCAGGGCGGGCGTCGTAGCCCAGGAGCTGGCCGCGGCGGCCGGAGATCAGCCGCTGCAGGCGGGGCGTCGAATCGCTCGGCCCGGTGACGGTGACCTTCAGGATGGGTTCCAGAAGCACCGGCTTGCACTTTGGCATGGCCTCGCTCATGGCGATGCGCGCGGCCATCTTGAACGACATCTCGGAGCTGTCGACGGCGTGGTACTGGCCGTCGAACAGTGTCACTTCGAGATCGACCACCGGCTGGCCGAGCGGCCCTTCCTTCAGGTACTCGATCAGCCCCTGCTCGACGGCGGGGATGAAATTGCGCGGCACCACGCCGCCCACGATCCGGTCGACGAAGCGGAAGCCCGAGCCCCGCGGCAGCGGCTTGATCTCGACCTTGATGTCGGCGAACTGGCCGTGGCCGCCGGTCTGCCGCTTGTAGCGCGCGTGCTGCTGCGTTCCGGCCTGGATCGACTCGCGATAGGCGACCCTCGGCGCCGTCGTGTCGACGGCGACGTTGTAGCGGCCGGCGAGCTTGTCGACCGCGACCTTGAGATGCATCTCGCCCTGGCCCTTGAGCAACAGCTCATGGGTCTCGCTCCGAACCTCGAAGGACAGCGAGGGATCCTCCTCGACGATCTTGTGCAGGGCGCCGGAGAGCTTCACCTCGTCGTTCCGGTTCTTTGCCGAGACGGCGAGCGCGAAGACCGGCGCGTCGGCGGCCGGAAAATCGGGCGAGGCGGCGATGCCCGCGGCCCCCAGCATCTGCCCCGACGACAGCGCCTCGACCTTGGCCAGCGCCACGATCTCGCCGGCGCGTGCTTCGGCGATCTTGTCGAGCCGCTGTCCGAAGGGCCGCAGGATCGTGCCGATCCGCTGGCCGCCGACCGACTGGCCCTCGTGCAGCGTGCCGGACCAGATGCGGCAGAGCGAAAGCTTGCCGGCGTGACTCTGGTGCAGGACCTTGAAGCACTCGGCCGTGGCGCCCTCGTTCGAGGCAAGGGCACGCCGCCGGACCGTCTGCTCGACCACGGGCGTGTCGTGGCGCAGCGCCTTCAGCAGGCGCCGCACGCCGTTCTCGCGGTCGCCAGCGCCCAGCAGGACCGGCGCGATCTGGTCGGAGCCGAACTCGTCGTGCAGGTCGCGGTAGATCAGCGACTTCTCCGGCGCGATGTCCTCGATGAGCTGCTCGAGCAGCGTGTCGTCGAACTCCGAAAGGGCTTCCAGCATGTCGCGCCGCGCCTCGGTCTCGCGCGGCAGGATCTCGGCCGGCATCTCGATCAGGTCGGAAGCACCGCTGCTCCTGTAGCGATAGGCGCGCTCGCTCACGAGGTCGACATAACCCACCGTCTCCTCGCTGCCGTCGGCGGCGGGACGGCGGATCGGCACCTGGCGCAGCACCAGCTTGCGCTGCGACACGGCCTGCAGCGCCGACAGCATGTCGCGCACGCGGACCTCGGCGGAGTCGATCTTGTTGACGAAGATGATGTGCGGGATGTGCCGGTCCTCGATGAACTTCAGGAGCGGCGTGAGCGCCATCACCCGCTCGGGCGAGGGCTCGCAGACGACGACCGCCGTATCGCAGACCGCCAGTGCCGTGAAGGCATCGTTCTGGAACTCGATCGAGCCCGGGACGTCGAGGAAGGTCCACTGGTCGCCGAGGTAGTCGACGGAGGCAATGTTGATCTCGGTGCCCATGCCGCGCTTGCGCGCTTCGGCGGCTCCGTCGCCCAGAGAGGTGCCCGCGCGGGTCGAGCCGCGCCGGCCGATGGCTCCCGTGGCGTAGAGAATGCTTTCGAGCAGGCTGGTCTTGCCCGACAGATACGGCCCGCACAGCGCCACCACGCGATGCGCGCCGCTGCCTGGTCTGCCGCCGGTGATGGTCTCCGTCTTGAACTCGGCCATGACAACGTCCTCCTTCTTCGCAAAAGCGCAGAAGCTCCGGACGGAAGTCTCGGATGAGGTAGCGCGTCCGAACGTTCAGCCGGAGCGAAGCTCACTTGTCATGGAAATGCTTTCACCCCCGCCCAGGCGAGTCAAACGACCGGGCGGGGGTGAATTAGGTCAACAGTGCTTACGACAGCGCGGCGCAGGCGCGCTGGATGCGGCGGCCGGCTTCTTCGAGCAACTCCGTCGCCGTGGCGTAGGAGATGCGGAAGGCCGGGCCCTGGCCGAACGCCGAACCCTGGACCACCGAGAGGCCTTCGGCCTCGAGCAGGTAGTTCACGAAGTCGGTGTCGTCCTTGATGACCTTGCCGTCCGGCGTCTTCTTGCCGATCAGGCCGGCGACCGACGGATAGACGTAGAACGCACCCTCGGGACGCGGGCACTTGATGCCCTTGGACTGGTTCAGCATCGACACGACGAGGTCGCGGCGCTGCTTGAAGACGGCGACGTTCTTCGGGATGAAGTCGGTCGGGCCGTTCAGCGCGGCCACCGCGGCGGCCTGGCTGATCGAGCTGGCGTTCGAGGTGCTCTGCGACTGGACCGTGATCATGGCGTTGATCAGTTCCTGCGGACCGGCCGCGTAGCCGATGCGCCAGCCCGTCATGTTGTAGGCCTTCGACACGCCGTTCATCGTCAGCGTGCGGTCGTAGAGGCGCGGCTCGACTTCGGCCGGCGTGGCGAACACGAAGTCGTCGTAGACGAGCTTCTCGTACATGTCGTCGGTCAGGATGTAGACGTGCGGATGCTTCAGCAGCACGTCGCACAGGCCGCGGAGATCAGCCTTGGAGTAGGCGGCGCCCGTCGGGTTGCTGGGCGAGTTCAGGATGATCCACTTGGTCTTCGGCGTGATGGCGCGGTCGAGATCTTCCGGCGTCAGCTTGAAGCCGTTCTCTTCCCGGCACTGCACGATGACCGGGGTGCCCTCGCCGAACAGCACCATTTCGGGATACGAGACCCAGTACGGTGCCGGAACGATCACCTCGTCGCCGGGGTTCAGCGTCGCCAGCATGGCGTTGAAGATGATCTGCTTGCCGCCCGAGGTGACGACGGTCTGCGACGGCTTGTAGTCGAGCCCGTGGTCGCGCTTCATCTTGGCGACGATCGCCTGGCGTAGCGCCGGCGTGCCGGCAACCGCGGTGTACTTGGTGTCGTTGTCGCGGATCGCCTTGTAGGCGGCTTCCTTGATGTGGTCGGGGGTGGGGAAGTCGGGTTCGCCGGCGGCCAGGCCGATCACGTCCTTGCCCGCCGCTTTCATCTCCAGGAATTTGCCCTGCGCGGCATTGGTCGGAGACGGCTTGATGCGGCTGAGACGATCGGCGATGAGAGCCATGACGAATATGCCTCCTTCAGGCATTTTTGGAGCGGCGCGAAGCTAGTCGCGACGCAGGGTTTCCGCAAGGCGACAGGCTGGTATTTATCGTCAGGCGGGCCGTACCGCCGCTAGGGCAAAGGGGTGACATGAAGTTGCTGTTCGTACCGCTGCGGCCGCTGATCTCGCCGGCCTTCATCGCCCTGGTGAACGTGGCCATCCTGATCCCGATGGTGCTGACGATCATCGACGTCATGAAGAGCGTGAACCGGCATGTCGACACCCACGAGCCGGTGACGATCACCTCCACGATCGCGCTGATCATGATCGGCTGGGGCGTGGCGCTGGAGGAGCGCGCGGTGATCCGCAAGCGGTTCGGCGTGACCGGCCGGGCGGACGAGGCTTGGCAGGTCCATCTCGACGAGATGTGTCATGAATACGGGGTCGCCCAGCTCGTGCTGGGTCTGTTCGCCGAAATCGCGGTGGCGATGATTAGCCTGCCCGACCGCATCGTGAACACTGTCGGCTACGAATATTCGCTCCTGACGCTCGCCGTCGTCCTGATCGCCGTCGGCGCACTCATTCAGGCGAGGCACGTGTTCGCACTGATCTCGGCCCTGTGGCGCCACAGGCGCGGCGGCGACGCGCCCGTCTAGTCGATCAGCCGGACCGAGGCCTCGACCGTCATCTTGGCATCGCCGAAACCGACGCGGCGACCGCTGACCGGAGCCGCATCGCGATAGTCGAGGCCGACCGCCACGCGCAGGCTGTCGCCCCGCGGGCTGATGCCGTTGGCCGGGTCGAAGCCCACCCATTCGAGCCCGGGGACCCACGCTTCCGCCCAGGAGTGGCTGGTGCGGCCGACATGCAGTTCGGGATCGTCGTTGCGAAGGTAGCCGCTGACGTAGCGCGCCGGCACGCCGAGGCGGCGGCAGCAGGCGATGAAGATGTGCGCCTCGTCCTGCGCCACGCCGGCGCCGCGCGTCAGCGCCTCGATCGCGGTGGTGTCCACGGTCGAGGCCCCGGTCTTGTAGGCGACGCGCTCGGAGATGCGCTGCATCAACTCGTGCAGCACCGCGACCCGCTGCGCAGGCTCGGCGGCGCGCGCGGCCAGCCCCGCAATCAGCGGATCGAAGCTCTCGTCATGGCGCGCGAGCCCCGAATTGCGCATCCAGAACGGCGCGGGCAGGGTCGGCTCCTCGGTATAACGCAGCCACTGGTCGGTGCCGCTGTATTCGTAGATTCCCTGCACGACGATCTCGACGCTGTCGTGCCGCTGGGCAACCGAGAAGGTCGTGACCTGGTTGCCATGGCCGTCCTTCCATTCGGACCGTTTGCCGGGGCCGTCGATGCGCCACGACACGATGCGTTGCGCCGCCGCCGGCTTGGGCGTGAGGCGCACGTCGTGGATCGAATGACCCGAGGGCTGGTCGAACTGGAAGTGAGTGGCGTGATGGACGGAGAAGCGCATCATTCTGCTCAATCCAGGAGGAACTGGCGGCCGATTTCGTTCGACAGCGTGCCGATGTCGCCGCGCAACTCGCCCAGGAACTTCGCCAGCCCGATGTCGAATACCTGGTCGATGCGGGCGTAGCGCAGCCGCGCGTGCAGCTCGCCCGCCAGCCGGTCCGCCTCGCCGCGCGTGCCGTAGGCTTCGGCCAGCTCGCGCATGTTGAGGTCGACCATCCAGAGGCAATGATGGACCGAGCGCGGCACGTCGCGCCGCAGCATCATCAGCTCGGCGACCTTCATGGGATGGAGCGAGCTGCGGTAGATGCGCCGGTAGGTGCGCACGGCGCCGATGCAGGCCAGTAGCTCCGACCAGGCGAAGTAGTCGAGCCCTTCGGCGCCGGGATTGCCGTCGGGCCGAAGCAGGTGAAACTTCACGTCGAGGATGCGGCCGGTGTTGTCGGCCCGCTCGAGGAAGGCGCCGAGTTGCAGGAAGTTGTTGGCTTCGTCGCGCAGCAAGGTCACCTGCGCCGCGCCGAAGATCATCACCGCCTGCTTCTTCACCGACTCGATCAGCGCACCGCGATCGAGGTTGGCGCGGTTGCCGCGCAGCCGGGCGCTGAGTTCCAGCCAGAGTGCGTTCAGGCTCTCCCAGACGTCGACCGTGATGTTGTTGCGCTCCTCGCGGGCATTGCGCCGCGCCGCGCCGATCGAATTGACGATGGAGGAGGGGTTGTTCTCGTCGAGCACTAGGAAGTCGATCAGGCTGGCGAGCCGCTTGCCCTGCGCCTGGCTCTGGCGGAACTCGTCCTCCATGCCGAAGATCGCCGCAACGCCGGCGGCTTCCTCGCCGCGCGACTGCAGGGCCATGCGCTGGGTCGCCTCGATCAGCCGGGCCGTCGACTTGGCGCGCTGCAGGTAGCGGCCCATCCAGTAGAGGTTCTTGGCGGTACTGCTCAGCATGGGAAGAACCTTCCTCCCCATTCAAATGGGGAGGTGGCCCGACGGGCGGGAGGGGTCAGGAGGCTTTCAGAGATGCTGGCGATCATGACCCCTCCGTCCGCGGCGCGGACACCTCCCCATTTGAATGGGGAGGGTCTGAGGGATCCGGCGCCAGCACCCACGTGTCCTTGGTGCCGCCGCCCTGGCTCGAATTCACCACCAGCGATCCCTCCTTGAGGGCGACGCGCGTGAGGCCGCCCGGGACGATGGTGATCTTCTTGCCCGAGAGCACGAAGGGGCGCAGGTCGACGTGCCGGGGGGCGACGCCCTGGTTCACGAAGGTCGGGCAGGTGGAGAGCGAGAGCGTCGGCTGGGCGATGTAGTTGTCCGGTCGTGCCTTCAGCAGTGTGCGGAATTCCTCGATCTCGGCCTTGCTCGAGGTCGGGCCGACCAGCATGCCCTTGCCGCCCGATCCGTGGACTTCCTTGACCACGATCTCGGACAGGTGCTCAAGCACGTACTTGTAGTCGTCGGCCCGGTCGCAGCGCCAGGTCGGCACGTTCTGCAGGATCGGCTCCTCGCCGAGATAGAAGCGAACCATCTCCGGCACGTAGGTATAGGTCGACTTGTCGTCGGCCACGCCGTTACCCAGTGCGTTCACGATGTTCACGCGACCGGCGCGGAGCGCGCCCAGCAGGCCGGCGACGCCCAGGAACGAGTCGGGGCGCATCGCCAGCGGATCGAGGAAGGCGTCGTCGACGCGGCGGTAGATCACGTCGACCCGCTGCGGTCCGCGCGGCGTGCGCATGAAGACGCGGCTTTCGTCGACGAACAGGTCGGAGCCCTTCACCAGCTCGATGCCCATCTCGTCGGCCAGAAAGGCGTGCTCGAAATAGGCGCTGTTGTAATGGCCGGGTGTCAGCAGCACGACATTGGGCTCATGGCCGTCGCTGAACGACACGGAGCGCAGCGTGGCGAGCAGCTCCTCGCTGTAGTCGGCCACGGGAAGGACGCTCTTGGCGGCGAACAGCTCCGGCGCCAGCCGCATCATCACTTCGCGATTCTCGAGGACGTAGGAGACGCCGGATGGCGTGCGCACGTTGTCCTCGAGGACGTAGAAATCCTTTTCGCCGACGCGGACGAGATCGATTCCGGCGATATGAGCATGTACGCCACCCGGCAGTTGCAGCCCCTGCGCCATGGCGACGAACTCGCCGTTCATCAGGATCTGCTCTTCGGGGATGATGCCGGCGCGGCAGATTTCGCGCTGGCTGTAGGCGTCGCTCAGGAACGCGTTCAGCGCCCGCACGCGCTGCGACAGGCCCTTGTGGAGGAACTGCCACTCGTCCCACGCGATGACGCGCGGGATGATGTCGAAGGGGATCGTCGTTTCGGCCCCTTCGGCCGCGCCATAGGCGCCGAAGGTGATGCCGTGCCGCCGATAGAAGAGATCGACTTCGGCGCGCGTGGCCGCCACCCGTTCGGGCGAGGTGCGCGCCAGCCAGTCGGCGACGCCACGATAGGGTACCCGGACGGAGCCGTCCGTACCCGAATTCATTTCATCGAATGCCTTGATCGCCATCCGGCATTTCACCCCCTGTCAAATCACCATATAAGCAATCGACGGGCCAACAAAGTGCTCGTGACCATCGGGCGGAGGCGCGGCATGAAGCAGGTGCTGATCGATCGTTACGGGACGCCGTGGGACGTGGCGCGCTGCGCCGACGTCCCCGACGTGGGTGAGCCGGCGGCCGACGAGGTCGTCTTCGACGTGCTGGCCTTCCCCATCAATCCCGCCGACATGTGGTTCTGCAAGGGGAGTTACCGGCTGAAGCCGCCGTTGCCGGCAACGCCGGGTGCGGAATGTGTCGGCCGCGTCACCGCGGTCGGCACCGACGTGAAGCACGTCAAGAAGGGCGACCTGGTCATCAACCTGCAGCGCGAGAACTGGACGCAGAAACGTCGCGTGAAGGGCGACGACGCCATCCCGTTGCCGGCCGGGATCGACCTGCGCCAGGCGGCGATGGTGCGCATCAACCCGCCGACGGCGCGGCTCATGCTGTCGGACTTCGTCGATCTGGCGCCCGGCGAATGGGTCATCCAGAACGTTGCCAACTCGGCGGTCGGCCGCCTGCTGATCGTGCAGGCCCACCAGCGCGGCCTGCGCACGGTCAACATAGTGCGCCGTGCCGAATTGGCCGGCGAGTTGAAGGCGCTCGGCGCCGATGTCGTGCTGGTCGATGGCGACGATCTCGCCGAGCGCGTCGCCGGGGCGACCGGCAAGGCCGCGATCCGGCTGGGCGTCGAGGCGATCGGCGGCGCCGCAACCGGCCGCCTCGTCGACTGCGTCGCGACTGAAGGCACGGTGGTGCACTACGGCTCGATGAGCGGCGAGGACCCCAGGGTGGGGCGCAGCAACCTCATCTACCGCGGCATCAAGCTGACGGGATTCATGCTGGGCCGCGGTCTCGCCAGGCGGGATGCGGCGAAGATCCGCGAAATCTATGCCGAGCTTGCGGCGCAGGTGATGGCGGGTACGTTGTACGCCCCGGTGGACACGGTCTATCCGATCGAGAAGATCAAGGATGCGCTGGCGCATGCCGACAAGGGCGGGCGCAACGGCAAGATCCTGGTGGCGCCCAACGGCGCGATTTGAACGAGGGAGAAATCAGATGAATTCCGACGTCGCGGCCATCGAGAAGGTGCTTCAGGTCTATTTCGACGGCCTCTACGAGGGCGACACGAAGAAGCTCGGCGAGGCATTCCATCCGGCCTCGCACCTCTACAGCGCCGGCCCCGACGGCAAGGCCGCGGACATGCCGCGCGCCGACTGGTTCAAGATGGTGGAGAGCCGCAAGTCGGCCAAGGACAGCGGCAGCGAGCGCCGCGACCGCATCGTGTCGATCGATTTCTCCGGCCCGGCGACGGCCTTCGCCAAGGTCGAGTGCCAGATCCCGCCGCGCTACTTCACGGACTATCTGACGCTTCTAAAGGTAGAAGGCCGTTGGCAGGTCATTGCCAAGGCCTTCCACACCGTTACCAAATAGACGTCCGAGCCGGACGCGGGGAGCCTAGCTCTTCGCGTCCGCCGCGACCTGGACCTTGATCATCTTGTCCGGCGGAGCGGACACGGCGCCCGAACCCGGCGCGCCCTTCTTGATCTTGTCGACGAACTCCATGCCGGACGTGACCTTGCCCCAGACGGTGTACTGGCCGTCGAGGAAGTTCGAGTCCTTGAAGACGATGAAGAACTGGCTGCGGGCGCTGTTCGGGTCGTTGGTGCGGGCCATCGAAACCGAGCCGCGGACGTGCGGCTCCTTCGAGAACTCGGCCTTGAGCAGCTCGCCCATGCCGCCGGTGCCGGTGCCCGTCGGGTCGCCGGTCTGCGCCATGAAGCCGTCGATCACGCGGTGGAAAACCACGCCGTCGTACTTGCCCTCGCGTGCCAGCTTCTTGATCTGGGCGACGTGCTTGGGGGCGAGGTCCGGGCGCATTTCGATGACGACACGGCCGTCCTTGAGGTCGATGTAGAGGGTGTTTTCCTTATCCATGGCGGAGGCTGCTCCTGCGAACATGAGAATGACGGCAAGGACGGGCGTCAGAATGGCGAGCCGCATGACGGTTTCCTTCGGCGAATCCACGGTCTGGCCGCGGCGGGCGGGACCTTAAAGGCCGACCGTCGAAAGACAAGCGGCAACTTCGGGGCGGCCTGGGCCCGGCAGCCCGGGGAGAATTCCACCGCGCGCGGGGCGGCTGCGACCGGCCGCCACATACCGACGGGGGCTGAAAACCCGTTACCACCCACGGCTATATCTGGTACTAACCCGTTTGAAATGCGGGGGATTTTGCGGGTCGGAAAAGCCTGCCGGGTCTTAACCGCCGAGGGGACGGATGCATGGTCGTTAAGCGCGTTTTGGGCGTTCTTGGACTGTTGGCGGCAATGGCCGGGTTCGGCATCGCGGCGCCTGCCCAGGCGCAGAAGGTCATCGGTGTGCCGCATGACTGGCAGCTGAATTTCCCGCCGCCCTTCACGCCGATCATGGAGCGGGTGGAAACGCTCCACGACATTCTGCTGGTGATCATCACGCTGATCTGCGTTTTCGTGCTGGCGCTGCTGCTCTACGCAATGTGGCGCTTCCATGCCTCGCGCAATCCGACGCCGTCGGCCACGACCCACCACACGGGGCTCGAGATTGCCTGGACGATCATCCCGATCCTGATCCTGGTCGTGATCGCCATTCCGTCCTTCCGCCTGCTCTATTACAGCGACAAGGCTACCGACGCGGCGCTGACCATCAAGGTCACCGGGCACCAGTGGTACTGGTCCTACAACTACCCCGACCAGGGTGATTTCACCGTGGAAAGCCGTATCCTCAGCGAAGCCGACCGCGCCAAGATGAAGCCGCAGGTGCCGCGTCTGCTGGCCGTCGACGAGGAAATGGTGATCCCCGCCAACACCGTGGTCCGCATCATCGGCACCGCCGAGGGCGGCTCCATGCACGGCTGGACCGTTCCGGGCTTCGGCATCAAGAAGACGGTGATCCCCGGCCGTCTCAACGAAGGCTGGATCAGCGTCAAGGAAGAGGGCCTCTACTTCGGCCAGTGCTCGCAGATCTGCGGCCAGAACCACACCTACATGCCGATCGGCGTCAAGGTGGTTTCCAGGGCCGACTTCGACAAATGGGTGGCAGACAAGAAGAAGGCCGCCGGGCTTGCGCCCGCGACCGATGTCGCCGCCGTCTCCACTCCCGCCACCCGCTAAGCGCTTCTCCGCAGGAGACTGATTATGGCCACCGCGCACGGCGCAGCCCACGACCACAACGCCCACGGGCACGACGACCACCACACGCCGACCGGCATCAGGCGGTGGCTGTACAGCACGAACCATAAGGACATCGGCACGATGTACCTTATCTTCTCGATCATGGCGGCGCTGATCGGGGCGGGCTTCTCGGTCTACATGCGCCTCGAGCTGATGCAGCCGGGCGTGCAGTACTTCAACGGCGCCGACGGCACGCCGGACGGCCATTTCTGGAACACGATCGTGACGGCGCACGGCCTGATCATGGTGTTCTTCGTGGTCATGCCGGGCCTGATCGGCGGCTTCGGCAACTGGTTCGTGCCGCTGATGATCGGAGCGCCCGACATGGCGTTCCCGCGCATGAACAACATCAGCTTCTGGCTGCTGCCGCCGGCCTTCATCCTGCTGCTGATGTCCGCCCTGATCGGCGGCGGCGTGGGCACCGGCTGGACGATCTATCCGCCGCTCACGCTCAACCAGGGCGCCGGCATGGATCTCGCGATCTTCTCGCTGCACATCGCGGGCGCCTCGTCGATCCTGGGTGCGATCAACTTCATCACGACCATCCTGAACATGCGCGCGCCGGGCATGACCCTGCACCGCATGCCGCTGTTCGCCTGGTCGATCCTGGTCACCGCGTTCCTGCTGCTGCTGGCGCTGCCGGTCCTCGCCGGCGCCATCACGATGCTGCTGACCGACCGCAACTTCGGCACCTCGTTCTTCAAGGCCGAGGGCGGCGGCGACCCGACGCTGTTCCTGAACCTGTTCTGGTTCTTCGGTCACCCCGAAGTCTACATCATGATCCTGCCGGCCTTCGGCATCATCAGCCACATCATCTCGACCTTCGCCAAGAAGCCGATCTTCGGCTATCTCGGCATGGCCTATGCGATGGTGGCGATCGGCGTCGTCGGCTTCGTCGTGTGGGCGCACCACATGTATACGGTCGGCATGGACGTCGATACGCGCGCCTACTTCGTGGCCGCGACGATGGTCATCGCCGTCCCGACGGGCGTGAAGATCTTCTCGTGGATCGCCACGATGTGGGGTGGCTCGATCCGTCTCACCATCCCGATGCTGTGGGCGATCGGCTTCATCTTCCTGTTCACCGTCGGTGGCGTCACCGGCGTGGTCCTGGCCAATGCCGGCGTCGACTACTCGCTGCACAACACCTACTACGTGATCGCGCACTTCCATTACGTGCTGTCGCTGGGTGCGGTGTTCGGCATGTTCGCCGGCTTCTACTACTGGATCGGCAAGATGTCGGGCCGGCAGTATCCGGAGTGGGCGGCCCAGATCCACTTCTGGCTGACCTTCGTCGCCGTGAACCTGACCTTCTTCCCGATGCACTTCTCGGGGCTGGCCGGCATGCCGCGCCACTACGTCGACTATCCCGATGCGATGTCGCACTGGAACTACCTGTCGTCGATCGGTGCGTTCATGTCCTTCGGGGCGACCATCTTCTGGCTGATCTTCGTGGTCTTCGGGACGCTGATGTTCGGCCGCAAGGTCGGCGCCAACTACTGGGGTGAGGGCGCCACGACGCTGGAATGGACGGTCGACTCGCCGCCGCCGTTCCACACGTTCGAGGAACTGCCGCACATCTCGCCGACGGCACACCACTAGGAACGGAGCGGAGGCGCCCCAAGAAGGCGCCTTCGCCTTGCAAGGCACATGAGCGACACCGCGCATACTCTCACAGGCAGGATCGACGGCGACGTCGCGCCTGCGCGCGTGCGCGACTACATCGACCTGCTGAAGCCGCGCGTGATGTCGCTCGTGGTGTTCACCGGCTGGATCGGCGTGGTGATCGCTCCGGTGCACATCCATCCGTTCAAGACACTGCTGGCGGTGATCGCGATCGCGCTGGGGTCCGGCGCCGCCGGCTGCATCAACATGTGGTACGAGCGCGACCTCGACGCCCTGATGGCGCGCACGCGCAACCGCCCGCTGCCGGCCGGCCGCGTGGCGCCCGACGATGCGCTGGGCCTCGGCGTGCTGCTGTCGATGTTCTCCGTGCTGCTGATGGCGGTATCGACGAACCTGGTGGCGGCTGCGCTGCTGGCCGCGGCGATCCTGTTCTACGTCTTCATCTACACGATCTGGCTGAAGCGCCGGACGCCGCAGAACATCGTGATCGGCGGCGCCGCCGGCGCCTTCCCGCCGATGATCGGCTGGGCCGCCGCGACCGGCGATGTCTCCTCCGTCGGTATCGCGCTCTTCCTGCTCGTCTTCCTGTGGACGCCGCCGCATTTCTGGGCGCTCGCGCTCTATCGCAGCGAGGATTATCGCCGGGCCGGTGTACCGATGCTGCCGGTGGTGGCCGGTCCGCGCGAGACCAAGCGCCAGATGGTGATCTACACGCTGCTGCTCCTGCCCGTCGCCGTGGCGCCGACTCTGCTGGGCGCGGTCGGCTGGGTCTACGGCACGGTCGCCCTGGCACTCAGCCTGGGCTTCATCGGTCACGCGATCGCCGTGTGGCGCACGGCCGACGACGAGACCGCCTTCGGCGCAGCCCGCCGGATGTTCCGCTATTCGCTGATCTATCTCGCGGCGCTGTTCGCGGCTCTGCCGGTCGATCTGGTCATGAGCCGGATCGCGGGATGAGCACGGCCATGGCACAGGACCGTCGCCCCGGCGATACCGACATGCACCGCCGCCAGCGAGGCAAGAACCTCTTCATCGGGGGCTTCCTGGTCGTCCTCGCGATCATGTTCTTCGCGCTCACGATCGTGCGCATGGGCGGCTACGGATGAGCGACCTGAAGGCCGACATCGCCGCCAAAAACAGGAAGGTCGCGCGCCGCCTGCTCCTTACGACGGCCGGCATGGGCGCCTTCGCCTATGCCTCGGCGCCGCTCTACGACCTGTTCTGCCGCACCACGGGCTTCGGCGGCACGCCCGTCGTCGCCCAGACCGGCGACCGGCCGATCCTCGATCGCACGGTCAACGTGCGCTTCGATTCCAACGTCGACACGGCGCTGCCCTGGAAGTTCCAGCCGCTGCAGCGCGAGGTGAAGGTCCGGCTGGGCGAGGAGTATCTCGCCTACTACCGGGTGACCAATCTCTCGCAGCGCGCGGCCGTCGGCACCTCGACCTACAACGTCACGCCCGAAACGGCCGGCGGGTGGTTCAACAAACTCCAGTGCTTCTGCTTCACCGAGCAGTTGCTGCTGCCCGGGCAGTCCGTGGACATGCCCGTGATCTTCTTCGTCGATCCCGAGTTGGACAAGGATCGGCGCTACGACAACATCCGGACCATCACGCTCTCGTACACTTTCTTCGAGGCGAAGACGGAACGGGCCAGGACCTTGCTCGGCGGCGTGCCGGGCAGCGATATCGGAAAGGGTGGATGAACATGGCCGGCGGTACTCCCAAGCATCCCTATCATCTGGTCGACCCCAGCCCGTGGCCGGCCTTGGGTTCGTTCGCCGCGCTTCTGCTGGCGCTGGGCTTCGGGCTTGCGCTGCATCCCGGCATGCTGGGCCCCGGCATCGAGACCGTCATGAAGTCGCTGCACTGGTGGGCGCTCGCCCCCGGCCTGCTGCTGGTGCTGGGCGTGATGTACTGGTGGTGGAGCGACGTCATCGCCGAGTCGCGCATCTATCACACCTCCGTGGTCCAACTCGGCCTGCGCTACGGCATGATCCTGTTCATCGCCTCGGAAGTGCTGTTCTTCGCGGCCTTCTTCTGGGCGTTCTTCGATGCCGCCCTCTATCCCGGCGCGCCCAACATGCCGGTCCGCGCGGAAGCGACCGGCGGCATCTGGCCGCCGAAGGGCATCAGCATCATCGCGCCGTTCGACCTGCCGCTGATGAACACGCTGATCCTGCTGCTGTCGGGCACGACCTGCACCTGGGCGCATCACGCGATCATCGAGGGCAACCAGAAGGATGCCGTCCGCGGCCTGCTCTGCACCGTCCTCCTCGGCCTGATCTTCACCAGCGTCCAGGCCTACGAGTACATTCACGCGCCGTTCACGTTCAGCCAGGACATCTATACGTCGACCTTCTTCATGGCGACGGGCTTCCACGGCTTCCACGTCCTGGTCGGCACGATCTTCCTGATCGTCTGCCTGATCCGCGCCTCGAAGGGCCAGTTCAAGCCCAAGCAGCATTTCGGCTTCGAAGCCGCTGCCTGGTACTGGCATTTCGTCGACGTGGTCTGGCTGTTCCTGTTCTTCTGCATCTACTGGTGGGGCGCCGGAAAGGCACCGATCGCCCTGCACTGACGCGGGACTACGGACTATCTTGGAACCGCCGGGTGCTCCCCGGCGGTTCGCATTTGGGAGAGGCACTTGTCAGACTGGCCACGCCAATCGCCATTCGACGTCGCCCTGCGAGGCGCCTGCCCGCGCTGCGGCAAGGGCAGGCTGTTCTCCGGCCTGCTGAACGTCGTGGATCGCTGTGCCGTGTGCGACCTCGACCTGCGCGGCAACGATGCCGGCGACGGGCCCGCGGTCTTCGTCATCCTTGGGTTGGGCGCCATCATCATGATGCTCGTCTTCTGGGTGGAGTTCCGCTACGAGCCGCCCTGGTGGATGCATGTCCTGATCTGGTTGCCGCTCACGTTCGCGCTGGCGGTCTTGATGTTGCGCTTCCTGAAGGCCCTGCTGGTCGCCCAGCAGTTCGTCCATCGCACGACCGAACTCGATGACTAGCCGAACCCGACGGTTGGAGGAGATACGATGATCCGGCTGAGGCCCGCTTTCTGGCCCACGCTCGTCTCGCTGCCGATCCTGGTGCTCTCGCTGGGCCTCGGCCTGTGGCAGATGGAGCGTCGCGAATGGAAGCAGGACATCCTCGATCGCATCGCCACCAACCAGGCGGCGGCGCCGATGACGCTCGACCAGCTGCTGGCCGGCAACCCGCTGCGTCATGAATACGGACGCGTGAGGGTCGCGGGCACCTTCGAGCATGGCCACGAATTCTTCCTCGCCGCGCGGAGCCTCAAGAACAAGGTCGGGCTGCAGGTGATCGTGCCCCTCAAGACCGACGACGGGCGCGTGATCCTGTTCGATCGCGGCTGGGTGCCGGATCGTGCGGCCGCGACGCAAGCCATCACCAGGACGACGGGGCGCGTCGAGGTCACCGGTCTCGTGCGCCGCTCGCAGATCCGGGCGCGCTTCGCGCCCGAGAACGTCCCCGACAAGAATGTCTGGTTCCAGGCGGACGTGCCGCTGATGCGCAAGCTGGCGGGCGCGCCGCCCGATCCCAAGCTCGACACGTTTTTCCTCGACGCCGATGCCACTCCCAATCCGGGCGGCGTGCCGGTCGGCGGACAGACGCGGCTCGAGATCCCCAACGATCATCTCCAGTACGCCATCACCTGGTTCCTGCTCGCGCTGGCACTGGCCGGCGTCTATCTTGCCTATCATTGGGAGAACGGCCGGCTGGAGATCAACGGCCGGCGAAAAGCGAAATGATCGCCAACGATCCCTATGCCGAGCTCGAACGCCGCTTCGCGCGGATGAGCGACGTCGGCCGTGCGGCTGCGATCCTGAACTGGGATCGTTCGACCATGATGCCCGACGGGGCCAGCGGCGATCGCGCCGACCAACTCGCGACGCTGGGCGTGATCGCCCACGAGATGATCGCCGCGCCGGAGATGCCCGATCTCCTGTCGCGAGCGGAGGAGGGCAGGGCCTCGCTCGACGTGTGGCAGGCCGCCAACCTGCGCGAGATGCGCCGCGCCTGGATCCATGAGAGTGCGCTGCCGGCCGACCTCGTCGAGGCGCGCACGCGGGCCTGCTCGGCATGCGAGCTGGCCTGGCGCTCGGCGAAGAAGAATGCCGACTTCAAGTCGCTGCTGCCGACGCTCACCGAAGTGCTGAACATCATGCGGCGCGTCGGCGAAGCCAAGGCTGCGGCACTCGGCACCTCGCTCTACGACGCGCTGCTCGACGAGTTCGAGCCGGGCGGGCGTTCCGCGCGCATCGACCTGCTGTTCGCCGAGCTGCGCGGCTTCCTGCCCGACCTGCTCGGCCGCGTAATCGAGCGCCAGAAGAGCCGGCCCGATCCGCTGCCGCTTGAAGGCCCGTTCCCGGTCGAGGCGCAGCGCCGGCTGGGCGAGGAGTTGATCCGCCTGATCGGCTTCGACTTCCATCACGGTCGTCTCGACGTCTCGGCCCATCCCTTCACCGGCGGCACGGCGGACGATGTCCGCATCACGACACGCTACGACGAGCAGGATTTCGCCCGCGCCCTCATGGGCGTTCTGCACGAGACCGGCCATGGTCTCTACGAGGCCGGCCTGCCCAAGGCCTGGCGGCGCCAGCCGGTCGGCAATGCCCGCGGCATGACCCTGCACGAGAGCCAATCGCTACTGATGGAGATGCAGGCCTGCCGTAGCGACGCCTTCGTGGCCTTTGCAGCACCACGCATGCGGGCCGCTTTCGGCAAGGATGGGCCGGCCTGGACCGAGGAGAACATCCACCGGATCTACACGCGCGTGGCGCCGGGCTTCATACGCGTCGATGCCGACGAGGTCACCTATCCGCTGCACATCATGCTGCGCTACCGGCTGGAGCGCGCGATGCTGGCGGGCGACCTCGCGCTCGCCGACCTGCCGGGCGCCTGGAACGACGGCATGCGCGAGCTTCTGGGCATCGTGCCGCCCGACGATTCGCTGGGCTGCCTGCAGGACATCCATTGGCCGGACGGCGGGTGGGGGTATTTCCCGACCTACACGCTGGGGGCACTGGCCGCCGCGCAGCTCTTCGCTGCCGCCCGCCGGGTCAATCCGGGCCTGATGGCGGCCATCGGGCAGGGCGATTTCGCCCCTTTGCTGGGCTGGCTGCGAACCAACGTGCACGGCAAGGGCTCGATCGCCACGACCGACGAGATCCTGACCGCGGCCACCGGGGCGCCACTGGGGGCGGCCGCCTTCAAAGCGCATCTGGAAAGCCGCTACCTCCCGGCGTAAGAGGGAAACATGCTCGACCTCCGTCCCAACTGCGAATGCTGCGACAAGGACCTGCCGAACGGCGCGTCCGATGCCCTGATCTGCACTTTCGAGTGCACGTTCTGCGCCGACTGCGCGCAAACCCGGTTGGGCGGACATTGCCCGAACTGCGGTGGCGATCTGGTCAAGCGCCCGACCCGCCCCGAGAAGGCGCTGGCCAAGTTCCCGGCCTCCACCAAACGGGTCCGCAAGGATCATGAGGCCTGTCGGCAGGTCGCCTGATTTGTCATCTCGACCGGAGCGAAGCGGAGTGGAGAGATCTTTTTCGTGCCTCGTTGAAAAGAGGCCTCTCGGCCGCGTTCGGAGCAATCGTTAATGCAATACATCAGCACTCGCCACGGCTCGCAGGGCACGCCTGCGCCGCTTGGCTTCGAGGACATCATGCTTGCGGGCCTCGCCCGCGACGGCGGTCTCTACCTGCCGGCCGAGTGGCCGCAGTTCAGCAAGGCCGAGATCGAGGCGATGAAGGGCCTCGGCTACACCGAGCTCGCCTTCCGCGTGATGCAGCCCTTTGTCGGCGCCACGTTCGACGAGGCGACGTTCCGCCGCCTGATCGCCGAGGCCTATGCCTCGTTCGAAACGCCGGAGGTGGCGCCACTGAAGCCGCTGGGCGATTCGGGCCTGCACCTGCTCGAACTGTTCCATGGCCCGACGCTCGCCTTCAAGGACGTGGCGCTGCAGTTGCTCGGGCGCATGCTCGACCAGACGCTGACGGCGCGCGGCCAGCACGCGACCATCGTCGGTGCCACGTCCGGCGACACCGGCTCGGCCGCCATCGAAGCGGTGCGCGACCGCAAGACCATCGACATCTTCATGCTGTTCCCCAAGGGCCGCGTGAGCGAGGTCCAGCGGCGTCAGATGACGACGGTGCTGGCGGCCAACGTCCACAACATTGCGGTCCAGGGCACGTTCGACGACTGCCAGGACCTTGCCAAGGCCTGCTTCAACGATCTCGCGTTCCGCGATCGTCATGCGCTGACGGCCGTCAATTCGATCAACTTCGCCCGCGTGATGGCGCAGATCGTCTACTACTTCTGGGCGGCGCTGAAACTCGGCGCGCCGGAACGTCCCGTGGCGTTCAGCGTGCCCAGCGGCAATTTCGGCAATGTCTACGCGGGCTACGCCGCCAAGCAGATGGGCCTGCCGATCTCGCACTTCGTGGTCGGCGCCAACAGCAACGACATCCTCGCGCGCTTCTTCGAGAGCGGCAGGATGACGACCTCCGAGGTCGTGCCGACGCTGAGCCCGAGCATGGACATCCAGATCTCGAGCAATTTCGAGCGCCTGCTGTTCGACCTCTACGACCGCAATGGCGTGGCGCTCGCGGAGGCGATGACCTCCTTCCGCGCGACCGGCACGCTCGAGGTCGGCGGCAACGTCCTCGCGGGCGTGCGCGAACTGTTCGACGCCGGCCGCCTCGACGATGCCGGCACGATCGCGGCCATGGCGGACTGCCTGAAGCTCTATGGCGAGACGATCGATCCGCACACAGCCGTGGGCTATGCGCTGGCGCAACGGCATCGCCGCGACTCGTCGATCCCGATGGTCGTTCTGGCGACGGCGCATCCCGCCAAGTTCCCCGACGCTGTCGAGAAGGCGACCGGCCAGCGGCCGCGTCTGCCGGCCCGCCTCGCCGACCTGCTGGAGCGCACCGAACGCTCGGACGGTCTGCGCAACGACGTCGACGCCCTGAAAACCATGATCGATGAACGCCGGGAAATGGCCACGGCGCCGGCAGGCCGGGAAAAGGTGCGCCCGTGAGCAACGTCAAGGTCACCACGCTCGACAATGGCCTGCGCGTGGCGGTGGATCCGATGCCGGAGGTCGAATCGGCTTCGCTCGGCATCTGGGTTGCCTGCGGCACGCGTCACGAATCGGCCGAACTGAACGGCATGGCTCACATGCTGGAGCACATGGCGTTCAAGGGCACCCGCACCCGCAGCGCCCGTGCCATCGCCGAGGAGATCGAGAATGTCGGCGGCAGCCTGAACGCGTATACCGGCCGCGAGATCACCGCCTACCACGCCTCCGTCCTGAAGGAAGATGTGGCGCTGGGCGTCGAGATGGTCTCCGACATCCTGCGCAATTCGGTGTTCGATCCCGACGAGCTGCAGCGCGAGCGTGGCGTGATCCTGCAGGAGATCGGCCAGGCGCTCGACACGCCCGACGACATCATCTTCGACCAGTTCCAGGAAACCGCGCTGCCGGGCCAGCCGCTCGGCCGGCCGGTGCTGGGGACCGCGACCTCGGTCGAGGCGATCGGCCGCGACGATCTCTTCGCCTATCTGGCGCGTCACTATACGGCCTCGAACATGGTCCTGTCGGCGGCAGGCCGCGTCGAGCACGACCAGATCGTCGACCTCGCCGAAAAGCACTTCGGCTCCGTGCCGCGCACGCCCGCCGGTGCCGAGCAGCCGGTGCCGCTCACCTATGTCGGCGGCGACGGCCGCGAGCAGCGTGTGCTCGAGCAGGCGCATCTCGTGTTGGGCTGCGAGGGTATCGGCTATCGCGACCCGGACTACTTCGCCCTGGCGATCTACTCGACGCTGTTCGGCGGCGGCATGTCCTCGCGCCTTTTCCAGCGCATCCGCGAGGATCGCGGCCTCGTCTACGGCATCCACTGCTTCAACACCGCCTACGCCGATGGCGGCCTGTTCGGCATCTATGCCGGCACGGGCGAGGACGATCTGGCTGAGCTGATTCCGGCGGTATGCGAGGAATTCGTAGGCGTCGCCGACACGCTGAACGAGCAGGAACTCGTGCGCGCCCGCAACCAGATCAAGGCCGGCACGCTGATGGCGCTGGAATCGAGCGGCTCGCGCTGCGAGCAGGCGGCGCGCCACCTGATCGTCCACGGCCGCACGATTCCCTACGAGGAGATCGTGTCGCGCATCGAGGCCGTCGACCAGGACGCCGTCCGCCGCGTCGCGAAGCGCCTGCTCCGGAGCAATCTGACGCTGGCCGCTCTGGGCCCGATCAACGGCCTAGAATCCCTCGACAAGATCGCCGCGCGCCTCGCGGCTTAGTGAATCGCGCTGCGCGATCAATGGAGCGCGCCACTCCAGTGGCGCTCATGCGTCCTTTGCCAATCGATGCCGCAGGTGGCTCCAAAGCCAATCTTCAGCCGAACCGACGAGCCCCGCCTTGACCGGATTATTCTCGATATAGCCGACCGTGGATTCGAAGTGCCGCTCGTCGCGAATGTAAGTATCCCAGTAGTCGTCCTGCCAAAACGGCCCTGACCGTCCTATCAGCTGATTGGCCATTCGGGCCGAGAAGCGCTTCCACGAACTGACAACTGATCCCAGGGAGTGTTGGTTGGAGAGTTCGACGAGGACGTGGACGTGATTTGGCATGATCGTCCAGGCAATCAGCCGATAGCGTTCTCCGTCGAAGTGTAGAAGAGCGGCCTCAACGATCTCTGCGATCTCAGGCCGTTTGAGCCTGCATTCGCCAGCGCCCGCATCCAGAAAAGCATCCCATTCGGACGTGGTGGCCGTTCCGACACCAAGTCGGAGTTTCTCGATCGCTTCCGCCGGCAGGCTGTCGACCAAGCGAAACGTAACGAACTGCAGCGTTTCGGGTGAGTCGAAATGTGGAAGGTAGCCGCGAGAGTGCCAGCCTTTCGGACTCATTGGCGCGCGCAACTCCAGTTGCGCTTATGAATCATGAGAAGAGCGCCACTGGAGTGGCGCGCTCCAATCAGGCAGCCTTGGCTAAGGTTGGCTGGGCATTGCGCGGAGGAACACCGATCGAGGCGCGTTCGATGACGGTTTTGATCTCGGCGCTGCGGCGGACGAGGTTGTAGCGCAGGCCGGTGTAGAGGTTCATCGGGAACGGCATCGGTGCATTGAAGTCGATGATCAGCACGACGCGGGTCTCGTCGGTCTGGTTCTTCACCCAGTGCTCGCGCGTGTCGTCGAACACCAGCGGCTCGCCTTCCTTCCAGAAGAAGTGATGGCCACCGATCTCGATCCAGCACTTCTCCGGCTCGGTCGGCACGATCAGCGGGTAGTGGAAGCGAATGATGCCGGCGGCCGACCCGCGGTGCGGCTCGATCTCGGCACGGCCGGCCAGGATGCTGAACAGCGCCGAATGGACACCCGGAATCCGGCTGATTGCGGCCATCGTGTCTGGCACCGCGGCAGCGTTCTCGGTGACCTCATGGCCCCACAGCTTCAGCAGGAAGGTGCGCCAGGCGCGGCCGGGCACGTAGAGGTCGCGCGGATGGACCTCATGCAGGGCCGGAATTTCCTCGTGGTGGCTGAGCAGGTACTCGAGGTCGGCCTTGATCTTGGCGTGGCTCTTCTTGAGTTCGGACAGGACCGGGAAAACCCTCATCGCGTCTTCGCCGCCCAGCGGCAGCTTGGGCATGTTCCGCAGGATCATGTCCGAGAGCTTGAGGTTGAAGTCTTCCAGCGGCTGCTGCGGAAGCCAGATATGCTTGGTCAGGTAGAACCGACCCTTTTCGCCGACATTTGGTTTGTTCGCGGATTCCATGACCTGTGTGCCTCGCGTTCGACGCTGCCGGGCGCGGCGGACCGTCTCGATTTCCTACGCCAAAGCCCGGAAAACATGCAAGAATTCCGAATAACCGCTAGTATAGCCCAAGATGTTCCGTTTTGCCGACGTCCCGTTGTCGCTGTCAGGGATGACCCGGATCGCCGGGAAGCGCGTATTTCTGCGTGCGCCCAGCATGGACGACTGGCCGGAATGGGCCGAACTGCGCGCCCGCAGCCGGGCCTTCCTCACCCCCTGGGAGCCGACCTGGCCCGAGGACTCGCTGGCCCGGGATCATTTCCGCCGCCGCCTGCGCCAGCAGGCCAAGGAGTGGCGGGCAGGCGAGGCCTATGGCCTGTTCGTCTTCACCAACGAAGGGCGCCGTCTGGTGGGCGGCATCAACCTCAGCAACGTCCGCCGCGGCGTCGCCCAGACGGCCTCGGTCGGCTACTGGATGGGCCAGCCCTATGCCGGCCAGGGGCTGATGACCGACGGGCTGCGGGCCACCCTGCCGTTCGTCTTCGACGACCTTCGCCTGCACCGGCTCGAGGCGGCCTGCCTGCCGCACAAC